>NZ_JBIRFA010000007.1:0-53752 GCF_044327205.1 Kitasatospora sp. NPDC018058
TGCCGAGGTGTTCCCGGCCGCACGTCATCAAAGGTGCTGGGTCCACAAGGCCCGCAACGTCACGAACTGCCTGCCCAAGTCCGCACAGCCCGGGGCGACGAAGGCGATGCAGGAGATCTACAACGCGGAGGACCGCGGCCACGCCGAGAAGGCGATCGAGGCGTTCGCGAAGACCTACGGCGCCAAGTTCCCGAAGGCCGTCGCGAAGATCACCGAGGATCGGGACGAACTGCTCGCGTTCTACGACTTCCCGGCCGAGCACTGGATCCACCTGCGGACCACGAACCCCATCGAGTCGACCTTCTCCACCGTCAAGCTCCGCACCAAGGTCACCCGCGGCGCGGGCAGCCCGGCCGCGGCCCTGGCCATGGTGTTCAAGCTCGTCGAGTCCGCCCAGGCACGATGGCGCGCGATCACCGGCGCCCACCTGGTGCCCCTGGTCCGCGCCGGCGCACGCTTCGAGAATGGCGTCCTGGTCGAGCGGTCCGAGGTGGCGGCATGAACGCCATGATTGCGGCACTTGAAGCGCTGACGGGCCGCGATCCGGACCGCCGGGACGTCGCCGCCGACGCCCTGGGGGACCTCCTGCGCGGCACCGCACTCGACGCGGACTCGGCCTGCCTGGTTGTCGGACAGCTGGTCAGCCTGGCCATCAATGAACCGGTGACCAGGGTGCGCGAGTCCGCCCTGAACTCGATCAGCGAGGCGTTCAACCACCACCGCCTGCCCCTGAGCCTGGTCGAACCACTGACCGCCGCCATGCCGACGATGGGGCGCGAACTCCTCGAACATGCCCTCTACATCCTCGGCGCCACCCACGCCTCGCAGGCCCGGCCGCTGATCGAGCCCTTCCTCCACCACCCCGACCCAGAGGTGCGCGAAGAAGCCCGGCTCGCAGCAGCCGAGATCACCGCAGCCGAGTCGGAGGGCCTCACCCACAACTCTTGACTATTGCTCTATTTCTGGATGCGCTCGGCCTTGCGCTGGCTCTGCGGGGAGTTCTTCCGCGCGTGGTAGACCTCGGCGAGACGGGTCTTGGCCTTGTCCTGAGTGGCGAAGCCGGACTCCTCCGTCTGTCGCCCCGCCGCGTTGCGGTACCTGATCTTGTACTCGTGCGGGCACTTGCTCCAGCGGGACTCGGGGTGCTCACACTCCTTGAAGAAGCTACCCATGCCGCGGGTGAGGCCTGTGGTCGCCATGGTGGTCGGAACCTCCGGGAGTCTTGCTGACCTTTTGCTGACCCCGGATGGTCGATCACGCCCCTGAGCTGGGCAGAAACGTCAAACTCGTGATATCTGGGCGACGTACGGGTTGGTGTAGCTGCTGCCCTCGGTGGCCTTGATGTTGGCGAACTGGGCGCCGTTGGCGGCCGCCGAGGACCAGTCGACGTTGCCCTGGTAGCTGGCGACGTCCAGCCCCGGGGTCTGGGTGACGGCGAGCGAGGCGAGGGGCGCGGTGCCGGAGCGGCCCTCGTGGGCGGCGACGGTGGAGCCGGCGAAGTCGCGGTCGGGGTGGAAGGCCGTACGGCCCTCGACGACAGGGGCAAGAGGGGCGGGGTCGGCCGCGTGGGCGGGCGTGGCGACGCCGGAGACCAGGGCGGTCACGGCGGCCAGCGCGGCCGCCAGGGGCAGCCTGCGGTGTACGGCGGATCTGCTGGTACCGGTGGGGCGGGCGGAGCGGGAAGAGCGGGGCATGGACACTCCTCTGGTTCCGGTGGACGGCCCGCGGCGCGGTGGCCCAACGGGCCTGGTGCGACCGGCGGTTGGTCCGGTCGGGGAGCAGGGTAGCCATGTACCCGCCAGGGACGCCAGGTGTCCGCGACCCCATCCTGAACCCGTGTCACATGGCGCGGGGCGCCATTGCCCGGCGCGGGGGCCCGGTCCGTGTGTCGAGGGTGCTGTGGCACCATGCCCGGGAAGTCGACTTTTCCGTGGAGAGGAACCGCCATGTCCGAGACCGTTACGGGCCCCGTCGGGGAACCCGTCTTCCGTGTCGCGACCGTTGCCGACGTCCCGACGCTGGTCGAGCTGGTCGAGTCCGCCTACCGGGGCGAGGCCAGCAAGGCCGGCTGGACCACCGAGGCGGACCTGCTGGAAGGGCAGCGCACCGACCCCGAGGGCGTCACCGCGGCGGTCCAGGACCCGGGCGGCGTGGTGCTGCTGGTCGAGCGCGACGGCGAACTGGTCGCCTGCTGCCAGCTGGAGCGGCGCGCGGACCGCGCCTACTTCGGCATGTTCTCGGTGCGCCCCACCCTGCAGGGCGGCGGGATCGGCCGGGTGGTGTTGGCCGAGGCGGAGCGGGTGGCCCGGGAGGAGTGGGGCGTCGGGCTGCTGGAGATGAAGGTGGTCGAGCAGCGTAGCGAGCTGATCGCCTGGTACGAGCGGCGCGGATTCCGCCGCACCGGCGTCTACAGCCCGTTCCCGTACGGGGACGAGCGCTTCGGCATCCCGCTCCGGCCGGACCTCCGCTTCGAGCAGTTGACCAAGGAACTGAAGACGGTCTGAGGGCGGTCGGGCGAGGAAGGGGTGGAGGGCGGTCGGGGAGGAGTCCGGGAAGGGGCTCATTCGGTGATCGTTTGATGGTCGGATATGCCTGCGCCGGACGGCCACCTCGGCGCCGCTCGCCCACTTCTCCACCGGCAGCCGACTCTGGGAGTTCGCGGCAGGGGCGCCTGCCGCGCTGCCGGGCGGCGCGCTGGCGGCGCGCACGCCGGGGCGTCCCGCCGTCCGGGCGCTGCGGCTGCTCGGATGGGCGGGGCTGGCGGCCGTGCTCGCGCCGGTCCTCCTGTACGGCCGCGACACGCCGTTCCCGGGGGCGGCCGCGCGCCTTCCCGTGCTCGGTACCGCCGGCGCGCTGCTCGGGCAGCGGGCCGAGCTGTCCGGCGGTCCTGGAGGGCGTGGTGCTGCACCGGGACACCGGGCGCATCACGGACACCCTGGCGCAGGTGCTGGCACCGCGGCTGGACAAGGGGCTGCCGGGCGCGCCGTGATTCGGCCGGGTCGCCGGGTCGCCGGGTCGCCGGGTCGCCGGGTCGCCGGGTCGCCGGGTCGCGGGCTCCGGCGGCCCGACCCGTGGCCGGTCACGGCACCCCGCTCAGGGGCCGGGGTGCTCAGCCGTAGATGCTGTGGCAGAGACGGGCCTGTTCGGAGCCGGCGGGCCAGCGGCCGATGCGTTCGGCCTGGTCACACATGGTGCCCGGGCCGAAGGTGGGGACCGAGGCGCCAGGGGGCGGCGGGCCGGGGCGGGCGGAGGGGCTCGGGCGCGGGGTGTGGCCGGGCTTCGGGTGGGCGCCGGCCGTGGGGCGCTGGGCGTCGGACGCCTCCGGGGCCGCAGCCTGGGCCGCCGTCTGGGCCGTCGGCCCGCTCGTGCCGCCCAGCCGGGCGATCTCCGGGCCGGGCGAGGGCAGCGGTGAGGGCGAGAGCGAGAGCGAGGGCGCCGGCGCGGGCGTCGCGGCCGGCGGGGAGACCGGCGGCAGGCCCGACGGGGTGGCGGTGGAGGGCGAGGCACCCGGCAGGGCCACCGCGCGGACGTCGTCGTCCGAGCCCGGCCCGCACATCACCAGGACGGCGGCCAGCACCGCGAGCGTCCCGCCCGCCGCGGCCGCCCACACCTTCCGGGAACGGCGCGGCAGCGGCTCCGGCACGGGCGCGAAGGGCGCGCCCGGCGGGGGAGGAGCGGGGACCGGAGGCGGCTGCCAGGCGTTCGACGGCCACTGCCATTGCTCTCCGGTGGGCTGCCCAGTCATGTCCTCGTCCTTCCAGCGTTCCCCCCGCCGTACCTTTCCGTGCTCAACGAGCGCGCCGACGCCGGGACATGACCCGGAAGAGGGGTCTGAAGGGGCGCTGATTGCCACCGCGCCACATGCTGGGGGTCATGGAGACCAACAGCACGACCGCACCCCTGGTCGAGATAGCCGAGTTCCGGACCGACAGCCGCTACCGCCTCGTCCACTTCGAGGGCCACGGCTGGGAGCCGCTCGCCCCCGAGGAGTTCGAACCCCGCATCCACCAGCTCTTCCCCGGCCTCGACCCGCGCGATCCGGTGAAGGTGCACTGGGCCGACCGCCCCTGGGAATGGCCGGCCTGGCACCCTGGCGAGGCCTGAGCCAGTGATCACCGAGCCCCCGTTCGCTACGCTTTCCGGGTGAGCGTGGATCACTTCTGGCGCCGCCTGCCCGGGCAGGCCGTGGACACCTGCTCGCCGGAGCAACTCGGCGAGCTGGTGCCCCGCCACCGCGACGAGCGGTACGACCGGCTGGCCGCCGCCGGACTCGCCCTCGGCGTCCGGCAGACGGCCGTCCTGATGGAACTCGCGCTCACCGAGAACGGCCTGCACCCCGACCCGACCGCCCGGCTGCCCGTCTACGGCGGCACGCGCCGGGAATCCGGCACCGACATGCCGGTGCTGCGCCCCGAGCAGGTCGCGGCCGCCTTCCTGTTCCTGCGCGACTCGGCGCTCGGCGAACTCGTGCGCCAGCAGGACACCGTGCTCGCCCGTACGGTCGCGGAGCTCGACTACCCGACGCCCTGGTCCGAGTCCTGGGCGGCCCGGGTGGTCGGCGACCTGCGCGAACTGCGGGACTTCTTCGCGGGCGCGGCGGCGGCCGGCGACGCGGTGGTCGTCCGGGAGGCCGAATGAGCGAGCACGGTGAGGTGGACACATGACCAGGCCGGCGAGCACGGCCGGGTACGGCGAGGCGGCGGAGCGACTCGCCGTCCAGTACGAGGGTGTGACCTTCGCCGAGGTCCACCGCTCGCTGCTGCACCTCTACCCGGCCCCGCCCGCCGCCGTCCTCGACATCGGCGCGGGCACCGGACGTGACGCAGCCGCCCTCGCCGCCCTCGGCCACCGGGTGGTGGCGGCCGAGCCGACGCCCGAACTACGGGCCGTGGGGGAGCGGTTGCACGCCGGGTCCGGCGTGCGGTGGGTGGCGGACGCGCTGCCCACACTCCCCGTGCTGGGCGCTGAAGGCGGGCACTACGACCTCGTGCTGCTCACCGCCGTCTGGATGCACCTCGCGCCGGCCGAATGCCCGCCCGGGATGGACGCCCTGGCCCGCCTGCTGGCCCCTGGCGGCCGTCTCGCCCTCACCCTCCGCCACGGGCCCGTCCCGCCCGGGCGTCGCATGTTCGACCTGCCGCCCGAGCACACCATCGCCCTCGCGGCGGCGCGCGGCCTGCACCTGCTGCACCGGGGAGGGCGCCCGGACCTGCACGGACGCGAGGGCGTTCGGTGGACGGAGCTGGTCTTCGAGCGGGGGCGGTAGTCCCGCCGTCCAGGCCCGGAGCGCGAACGACGGCCCGCTGAGCCATCGGCCGGAAGCCTCACCTGTGTGTCATCGAGCCACCGGTCGGCTGTCCGCCTTGGTGCCGCCGTCGGCGGCGAGCGGATCGTCCGGATCCAGGGAGCGGATGCGCGGTATCGGTGAGGGGAGCAGCCAGAGCAGCGACAGCGCTCCTCCGACGGCGGACGTGATCAGGGTGGTCCTGAGTCCGACGAAGGTGGCGAGCGTGCCTCCGACGATGGCGCCGATGGGGCGTATGCCGTAGTTCACCGTGCTGTACGCGCCGGCCACGCGACTGCGCATGCCGTCGGGTATCACCGCGGCCTGAAGGGAGTTGAGGTTGACATCGAACAGCATCACGCCGATTCCGGCGAGGAACTGCGCCAGACCCAGGGCCCCTGCGCGGGCCCATGTGGGACCGCTCGCGGTGGCGGCGATCGCGATGGGAGCCGGGAACAGTACGGCGCCGGCCGCGATGCTGCGTCCCACGCCGATCCATCGTGAGATCTTCGGGGCTATCACCGCGCCCGCGAGAGCTCCGGTCGATCCGATGCCGAATGCCAGCCCGACGGCCCCTGCGGAAAGGCCGAGCACCTGGACGGCGAACAGAACGGTCAAGCCGCTGCTTGACACGAAGGTGAAGAAGTTGAGGGTCGTCGCGCAGCCGAGGCTCGCCCGTAGTACCGGGTGACGAACGACGAAGACCAGCCCCTCGGTGGCCCGGCGCAGCAGCGAGGGCCCTGCCGTCTCCCCGGCGGCGATGGCTGGTTCGTCGACCCGGATCGGCCCGACCAGAGCGGCCGAGGCCAGGAAGGATAGGGCATCGGCGATCACGGCGACGGGCGCGGTCAGGACCTGGACGAGGGCACCGCCCACGGCAGGGCCGACGACGAAGGAAGCGGATCGGCTGGCGCTGAGCTTGCTGTTCGCGTCGACGTAGGACGAGCGTGGCACGAGGTGGGCGAAGAAGGGCGGATAGGCGGTGTTGAACAGCACCGCCGCGGCGCCGGTCAGCAGCGCCACGGCATACAACTGGAGAAGCGTCACGCTGCCCGACAGGTACGCGGCGGGCACGGTGAGCAGCACGCACGCGCGGATCAGATCGGCGAGGATCATCAGGCGACGCTTGTGGACGCGCTGGTCGACCCAGGCGCCCAGCACGATGGCGAGGAGACTCGGGGCCCAGGCAAGCGCGGTCAGCCATGCGACCTGGCCGGCCGAGGCGTTCAGCGCCGCCACGGCGATCAGGGGTAACGCCAGTTCGGAGATCCGGTCGCCGAACTGCGACACCGACTGTCCGGCCCAGAAGCGGACGAAGCGCCGATCCCGCCACAGCGATATGGAGGAGGCCGTGTCCTGTGGGGAGTTCATGCCGTGTCACCCGCCTGCTCCTCGGCGGCCTCCGGCAGGACGTAGCGCAGCAGCCGGACGCCACGGCTGCCGCTCGGCCGCTGCGCCGGGTCGCGCGTCACATAGGGCGCGAGGACGCTTTCGATCGCGTCCTCGATGGCCGCGAGTTCCTCGGGGGACACCACCACGCGGGTGTTCGCCAGCCCCGCGTGCCTGCGCCACACCTGATCGAGTCCGGGTTCGGTCTCGGTCACCCACCGGTGCGGCAGGCCGGCGGAGCGGGCGAACATCTCCCGGGACAGCACCCGTGCGGCGGACTGGCCCTCCTCGTCCTCCGGCATCTCGAATCGGAAACCCCGTGCCACAGCCTCCCACCGCCGCTCCCGGCGATCCGTTCCAGCCCGGGCGTCGCGGACCAGCCCGAAGCCCGCCAGGTGGCGCAGATGCCAGCTGGTCACGGACGGGGTGGCTCCGACATCCGGTGACAACTGCGTCGCCGTCGCCGGCCCGCGCCGTTGCAGACGCTCGAGGATCGCAAGCCGTACCGGATGCGCCAACGCTCGCATGGCCTTCGGGTCGGTGATCTCGATATCGCCCAGGCGATTCCCGTGCTCCATGTTGTGAGAGTGTTCTCTCATAATGTGTGAGAGTCAACTCTCACACATGGCCCGATGTCGGCGCCGGACGGTCGAGCCGCGCGGGCCCCTGGAGACCCGGGAGCTCCATGGGTTCAGGGAAACTGAAGGCCTTTCAGCTCACACATCTCGTTGGGGGAGCCCATGACCGCATCGACCCGCCCTCCCCTCGACCCCGCGTCGAGCCATCGGGCCATTGAGAACCTGATCGCGCGGTACGCCGAGCTCGTGGACGACGGGGATTTCGCGGGGCTCGGCGACCTTCTCGCCGATGCCACCTTCACGGGCAGCGCCGAGCCGGTGAGCGGGCGGGAGGCGATCGAGCGGATGTTCCGGGAGACGCTGATCGTCTACGCCGACGGCACGCCACGCACCCAGCACGTCGTCACCAATGTCGCGATCGAGGTTGACGAACGGGCGGGAACCGCGGTCTCGCGCTCGTACGTCACCGTGTTGCAGGCGCTGCCCGAGCTGCCGCTGCAAGTCATCGCCGGCGGTCGGTACCACGACCGCTTCGAGCGCCGTGACGGGCGGTGGCGCTTCGTGAAGCGGCGGGTCCGCGTCAACCTGGTCGGCGATCTGAGCCGCCATCTGCTCCAGGCCGCCGCGCAGGGGTAGGTGCCCGCTGGGGCCCGTACTGGACGGTGCTGGGGCGGCGGCGGACGCACGGGTCTTGGTCGACGCCCCTCCGACTCTTGGACTCTCCGATCCTCGGGCCCTCAGATCCGCAGTTCGGGCGGGAAGCCCGTCCAGCGCAGCTCCTCCGGCAGGTGGCCCTGGTCGTTGAGCAGCAGGACCGAGGCCGGGCGGCCGGGGGCGAAGCGGAGGACGGTCAGGGCGGCATTGGCCGCGTTGACGCTGAGCCAGCGCCAGGTGGGGGCGTCGAGGGTGTGGCGGATCAGCCAGGCGACCAGGAAGGCGTGGGTGACGACCAGTTCGTGGCGCTCCTCCGTTCCCGCCACCGGGCCGGTGAAGCGGGCAACGGCCCGGCGAGCCAGGTCCTGGCCGTCCGCGGCCTCCTCCGCCGTGGTGTCGGCGAGGAAGCGCAGCAGGAACTCGGCGCTGTCCTCGGGCAGTTCGCCGCGCGGCGGCAGGTGCGGAACGTAGTCCCCCGCCTCCGCGCAGGCCGACACCGCCACCCCGCCGCCCAGTTGCTCGCCGATCAGCCGTGCGGTCTGCGCGGCCCGGGGCAGCGGGCCGTGGTGCACCGCGGTGATGGGCCGGTCGGCGAGCCGGCGGCCGAGGAGGACGGCCTGGCGGCGGCCGGCGGCGGTGAGGCCGCTGTCCTCCGTGGCGGCCTCGCCGTGGCGGGCGAGGTAGAGGTAGCGGGTGGCGGTGTCGGCCATGCTGCGGGGCTCCTCACGGAAGGGTGATGTGACGGAGCGACGCAGGCGGGGCGGTGACGGTTCCGGTCAGCCGGTGTGAGCCTGGTCCAGCAGGGCGAGTTCCTCGGCGGTCAGTCGGAGGGCGCCGGCGGCGATGTTGTCCTCGAGGTGGGCCACGTCGCCGGTGCCGGGGATGGCGAGGACGTGCGGGCCGCGGTGCAGGGTCCAGGCGATCCGGACCTGGGCGGTGCTGATCCCACGGGCCCGGGCGACCGCCTGGACCTGGGCGGCCTCGGTCTCGCCGGCGCCGTCCTGCCGACCGGCGCCGGCGATGGCGTAGAAGGGGACGAAGGCGATGCCCTGGTCGCCGCAGAGTCGCAGCAGCTCGTCCTGCTCGGCCGGGGCGCCGATGCCGTACGGGTTCTGGACGCAGACCACGGGGGCGATGGCCTGGGCCTCGGTGAGTTGGTGCGGGTGGATGTTGGACAGGCCGAGGTGGCGGATCAGTCCTTCCCGGCGCAACTCGGCGAGGGCGCCGAAGCGTTCGGCGACCGAGTCGGTGCCGAGGATGCGCAGGTTGACCAGGTCGAGGTGGTCGCGGCCGAGTTGGCGCAGGTTCTGTTCGACCTGGGCGCGCAGCCGTTCGGGGGTGCGGGCGTGTTCGGTCCATCGGCCGTCGACGCCGCGGGCGGGGCCGACCTTGGTGGCGATCACCAGGTCGTCGGAGTACGGCGCGAGTGCCCGGTTGATCAGCTCGTTGGCGGAGCGCAGCGGGGAGAAGTAGAAGGCGGCGGTGTCGATGTGGTTGACGCCCAGTTCGACGGCGCGGCGCAGCACTCGCAGGGCCTGCTCGCGGTCGCGCGGTACGGCGTCGGGCGTGAGCGCCGGGCCGGTCTGCGGCAGGCGCATCGAGCCGAAACCGATCCGGTGGACGGCGCGGTCGCCGAGGGTCCAGGTGCCGGAGACGGTGGCGGTCACAGTGGTGTTGGAAGTCATGCCCGTCATGATCGTGACTGCACTAGCCTGATCGCCACTGATTCGAGAATGTGCGAATCCACGGGGGTGGGTGTTGGCGGCCGAGCTGCTGTTCACGGCGGGGGACCTGGCGCGGATGCGGTTCGCGGTCTCGCCGATGTGGGAGGTCGGCCCGAGCCTGCGTCTGCTGCGCTCCGGCCTCCCGCACGCCGTCCACCGGCCGTGGGCGGAGCAGGTGCGGCCCCGGCTGGCGGCGCTCGGCCCGGCGTACGGGCTGCTCGCCGAACTGGTGCCGCCGGCCGGCTATGTACCCGACTTCGTCAACCCGGCTCCGGCCGGGCCCGCGCCCACCCTGGCCGAGGAGCTCGCCGCGATCCGGGCCACCCCGGTGGGGCAGGTGCGGCGCGACCTCGACCGGCTGGCGGAGGAGCAGGGCCGGCTCGGGCCCCGGCTGCGGGCGCTGCACGCGGATCCGGCGGCCGGGCTGGCCCGGCTGACCGAGGCGGTCGAGGCGTACTGGGAGCTGGCGCTCGCGCCGTACTGGGCGAGGACCCGGGCCGTGCTGGACGCGGATGTGCTGCACCGGGCCCGACAGGCCGCCGAGCACGGCGCCGCACGGGTGCTGAACGACCTGCACGCGGAGCTGTGCTGGACGGAGGACACCCTGCGGCTGCGCCACCGCACCCGCCCGCTGCCGCGTCGGACGGCGGGGGCGGGCCTGCTGCTGATCCCGTCGGCCTTCACCGGTCCGGGCCTGTACACCCGGATCGGTCGGCTGGACCTGTCAGGCTCGCCGGACCCGTCACACCCACAGCATCCGTCAGCTCCGTCGGACCCGCCGCAGCTCGCCTACCCGGCGCGCGGGATCGGCGGCCTCTGGGCGGCCGCCGCGCCGATGCCCGGCACCGAGGCGCTGGCGGGGGTGCTCGGCCGCTCCCGCGCCCTGCTGCTGTCCGAGCTGGCCGCCCCGGCCTCGACCACCGAGCTGGCCCGGCGCACGGGCCTGTCGCCCTCGGCCGTCTCGCAGTACCTGGCGGCGCTGCGCGACGCGCGTCTGGTGAGTGCCCACCGGGCCGGGCGCTGGGTGCTGTACGCCCGGACGGCCTCGGCGGAGGCGCTGTTGGCGCCGCTGGCTCCCCCGACTCCGGAAGGCTGAGCACCCGGTGGCCGCCGGTGTGGACGGCATCATCACCGACCGGCTGCCTGCGCCCCCGGCGGGGCCGCCGGTCGCATACTGACCGCATGGCGAGCGGAGACGACGGCCGGGGCGCGGGCCGACGCGAATTGCTGCGGGCGGGTGCGGCGGCGGTGGTGCTGGGTCTGGCGGCGTGTTCGAGCGGGGGTAACCCCCGGACATCGGCCACGAGTTCGGGTGCCGCGTCGACCGAAACGCATGCCGCGTCGACCGAAACGCACACGCCGAGCGCGTCCGGGACGCCGACGTCAACCGCGAGCCCGCTGCCCAACCCCCCGCTCTGGCAGCCCGGCCCCGGCGAGATCCAGCCCGACGTCAAGCGCCGCGCCGTCGAGCTGGTCGCCGCGCTCGGGGCCTGGCCGCCCGGCGGGCAGGGCGCGGAGGCGGCCCGGGCCCGGGTGGCGGCGCTGGGCCTGCCGCCCGGGCTGGCGGACCAGGCCGGGCCGCTCGCCCCGGCGGCGGCCGAGGCGACCCTGGAGGTGATCACCGCCCAGTACGGCGGGATCCTGGCCGACTCGGCGAGCGTGCTGGTGGTCTGCCGTCAGTGGACCAGGGCCTCCGACGGCTCGGTGGCCGAGGGCGGCACCACCGTGGATGTACGGCTGAGCCGGGCCGAGCCGCGCTGGGCCGTCACCGCGCTGCACCCGGGGGAGCCGGGTCCGGCGGCCGCCTCGCCGGCCCCGGCGGTGGCGCGGGTGCTGGCCGAGCCGAGGATCGAGCTGCCGCCCGCGGCCGCGGCCGACCTGCGCAGCGGCGCGGTCCACGACAGCGTGCTGGAGGCGATGCTGCGGCTGGCCGGCCCGTACACGCTGTCGGTGAGCGTGGTGCGCAGCGGACACCCGCTGGACGTCTTCGGGACGACCCGGCCCAGCGACCATCCGCTGGGCCGGGCCTTCGACGTCTGGCGGATCGACGGCCGGGCGGTGGTGGACCCGGCCACGTCCCGGCAGCTGGTCGAGTCCCTCATGCGGGACGCGGCGGCCGCCGGTTCCTACAACGTGGGCGGGCCGGTGGCGATCGCGGGCGTCGGCAGCCAGTTCTTCACCGACGACACCCACCACGACCACGTCCACGTCGGGTTCGACAGCTGATCCGCGAACGTCAGTTGACGTTGACGCCGCTCCAGGCCGCCGCGACGGCGTTGTACTCGGTGCTGCCGGCGCCGTACAGGTCGCGGGCGGCGTTGAGCGAGGCGGCGCGGGCCCCCTTGTAGGTGGTCGTGGACGTCATGTAGACGGTCAGCGCGCGGTACCAGATCTTGGCGACCTTCTGGTTGCCGATGCCGGTGACCGTGGAGTTGTTGCAGGTCGGGCTGTTGTAGGTGAAGCCGTTGATGGTCTTGGTGCCGCTGCCCTCACTGGCCAGGTAGAACCAGTGGTTGCCGACGCCCGAGGAGTTGTGCACGTTCAGCCTGCCCACCGAGCTGCTCCAGCAGTCGGCCGAGCTGCCGTCCAGCGAGGGCTTGTCGAAGCGGCGCAGCCACGGCGGGGTGGACTGGTCGCTGAACAGGTAGTCGGGGGTGTCGACCTTGTTGTTGGCGTACCACTCGACCATGGTGCCGAAGATGTCGCTGGTGGACTCGTTGAGGCCGCCCGACTCGCCGCTGTAGCGCAGGTTGGCGGTGGCGCTGGTCACGCCGTGGGTCATCTCGTGGCCCATGGTGTCGAGGTCGACCTGCTCGGGGTCGGTGCTGCCGTTGCCGTCGCCGGTCATCATGCAGAAGCAGGCGTCGGACCACTGGGCGTTGTCCCAGTTGGTGCCGACGTGGACGAAGACGGTGGCGCCCTTGCCGTCGTTCTTGATGCCGTTCCGGCCGAAGGTGTTCTTGTAGTAGTCGTACGTCCAGGCGGTGTTGGCGTGGGCGTCGACGGCCGCGGTGGAGCGGTCGGTGGAGAACTTCTTCCCGTCGCCCCACACATTGGTGGCGCTGGTGAACGCGGTGCCCGAGGAGGCCTTGACCGAGCTGGCGGAGAGGTTGTGGGCGTCCTTGGTGACGTGGCCGCGGACCGGGTCGGTCAGGGTGTAGCCGCCGCTGACCGGGGTGGTGTCGATGGTGATCGTGCCGGTGTACTCCGAGTTCCCGGTGCCGGAGGCCTGGTGCTCGGCGTCGTAGGACTCGATCTGCTCGCCGGTGGTGGCGTCGGTGACGACCACCTTTCCGGCCGGCTGACCGTGGTCGCCGGTGCCCTCGACGACGGTCCGCCAGGCCAGGCGCGGGGTCCCGTCGGCGGCCCAGACGACGAGCTCGGGCGTGCTGGTGGCGTCCTTGACGCCGGGGGCTTCGGCGAGCGCGTTCGCAGCGCCGGACTGGGCGGGGACCTTGGGGGTGGTGGACTTGACGGCGGCTTCGTGGGCGGCCGCGCGGGAGGAGTCCTTGAGCCGGCCGCGGGCGTCCTGGTGGACGACCAGGTCGCCGCCGACCACCGGCAGGCCCTGGTAGGTGCGGTCGAAGCGGACGTGGGAGGCGCCGTCGGGGTCGAGCACGACGTCCTTGAGCACGAGGTCCTGGCCCGCGCCGAAGCCGAACACCCCGGCGTTGTGGGTGACGTTGGCGCGGGCCTGGGCTATCGCGGCCTCGCGCGGGTCGGGCGCGGCGGAGGCCGTGGCGGCGGGGACGGTCGCGCCGGCGAGGGCGGCGACGATCGCGATGGCTCCGGCCACGCGGGCACGGCGGAAGGAGGACGTGGGGGTCACTCTGACTCCAGTGGGGGTTAGCTGCAGGGATAGGAGCTGGGTCAGAGATTGACGGCGATCAGTCAGGTCCAGCTAGAGGAATGGTCATAACTTTGCCAAGTTGTGTCCTTGGATGGTCAAAAATGATCGAAAGTTAACAAGCGCTCTATAGTGCCGTCGTGACGATCGACTACGAGTGGCGCGGCGCCTTCACCGACCCCGAACTCGACACCCTGCACGCGGAGGGCTTCGGCCACCCCGCCCAACCCGGCGGCCGGCTCGCCCGGCTGGAGCGGCACAGCCTCGGCTGGGTCACCGCCCGCCGCGCAGCCGACGCTGCCCTGGTCGGTTTCGTCAACCTCGCCTGGGACGGCGGCGTCCATGCCTTCCTGCTCGACACCGTCGTCTCACCGCGGGCCCGCCGACAGGGCATCGCCACCCGCCTGGTCGCCGAGGCCGCCGACGGCGCCCGCGCGGCCGGCTGCGCCTGGCTGCACGTCGACTACGAGCCGCACCTGCGCGCCTTCTACCTCGACGCGTGCGGCTTGAAGCCCACCGACGCGGGGCTGTTGGCGCTGTGACCGCCGAGGCCTAGGCTCTGCCTCCATGGACGGATGGGTGGGGGCCTGGACCGGCGGGCGGGCGGCGGTTCACGTCGGCAACGTCGCGGACTTCAACGCACAGTTCTTCGCCCCGGGCATGGACGGAGCGCAGCGCGCCCGGCGGCTGCGGCAGGCCCACCACTACGCCTGCCTGGCCGCCTGCTACAGCCCGGAACCGGCGCTGCTGGTGCTGCCCGCCGAGGTCGACCGGCAGTGGACCGACTGGCTGGCCCGGGAGTTGGCCTGGGGGCAGGTCGAGGTGCACAGCGGTGTGGCCGTCGGCCGGACGATGGCCGAGGCGCTCGCCGACCGGCCCGCACTGGCCGCGCGGATCGCGGACTCCGGCCTCCCGGTGGTCCGGTGGGGCCGCACCGCGGCGGACGAGGACGGGCCCGAACTGGCCGCCGTCCGTCGGTACGAGTCCAAGGCCGCCGCGCACGAGCTCTTCGCGGCCCTCGCGCCCGAGCACCCCGGGATCGTCGTTCCGGCACAGGAGCGCCCGGACGGCCGCCGCCGCGCCGCCCGTCGGCTGACCGCCCGCGCCGCCCGGGGCCTGACCACCGTCGTGAAGAGCCCGCACGGCGTCGGCGGATACGGCACGATCGTGGTCGAGCCCGCCGAACTGTTCGCCGCCGGCGGCGGAGGCGCGCTGCTGCGCCGCCTGGTGCGCGCTGAACTCCTGCCACCCCAGGGCGAGTTGCTGCTGGAGCAGTACGTGGACGCGGGCCCGGCCGCCCGGCTGCGCGACCTCACCTACGACGCCGTGGTCGGCCCGGACGGCACCGTCCACCCGGTCGGCGCGGGCGTCATGGAGGTGGCCGGCACTCGCTACCAGGGCGTCACCGTCGGCCCCGGCGTGCTGCCGAGGGCCGCCGCCGGGACGGCCCACCGGTTCGCCGTCGCGGTGGGGGAGCGGCTGGCCGCCGAGGGCTACCGCGGCTGGTACGACGTCGACTTCGTCACCGACCGGCAGCGCCGGCTCGCCCCCACCGAGATCAACCTGCGGCTCACCGGCCCCGCTGTCGCCTTCGTGCTGGCCGCCCGCCTCGACGCGGTGCGCGGGCCGGGCCACCTGGTGCGCACCCTGGACGGGATGCCGCTCGGCGCCCGGCTCGCCCCGGCGGCGCTGCACGACCACCTGGAGCGGCTGCGGCCGCGCTGCGCCCGGCTCGGCGTCACCCTGCTGCCGCTGATCCCGACGGCCTGCCACGAGCCCGAGCCCGTCGTCGGCCTCGCCCTCGCTGGGCCGGACGCCGAGGCGCTGGACGCGGCCGAGGCGCTGGTCGCCGCCGCGAACCACGGGCTGGCGGAGATGTTCGAGGCGCTCCGATGAAGCGCCGCCACCCCTCGGGGCGCCGTCACCCCTTCCCGACCGGCGGACGCCAGAGGACGAAGCGGATCACCACCAGCGCCGCCAGCATCAGCGGCACGTTGAACGCGAACACCATCGCCGCCTCGCGCGGCCAGTCGGTGGCTCTGGTGAGCCGGTAGAGGTTGTCCTGCGGCCACCAGTTGACCAGCAGCCAGGTGATCGACAGATGGGTCAGCACGGACAACCGGTACGGCCTGCCCAGTCGCAGGACGGCCTCGAAGCCGATGGCGAGGTAGACGACCCCGGCGCCGACCGCGAGGTTCTCGCACAGGTAGAGCAGCTCGAACAGGGCGTTGTACGGCGTGGGGACGCCGGTGACGTCGGTCGAGCCGGGAAAGAGCGCAAAGCTCATCCCCCAGGCCGCACTGGCGAACACCAGGACGCAGAAGAGCACCCCGCAGCCGTTCACGAAGCGCGAGTCCCCGGCGCGTCCGCCCCCGGCCTTGCCGCCGCCCTTGCCGCCGCCCTTGCCGCCGCTCCGGCCGCCCGCCTTGGCGGAGCGCGGGGTGGTGTGCTCCGGTGGGGCGGGCAGCGGCAGCGCGGCGCGGTCCAGCTTTCCGGCCCGGGTGCGCGGCAGTTCGGGGACGGGAACGACCGCGGTGGGTGCGGGGTGGCCGGCGAGTTCCGCGAGCAGGTACTGGGTGAGCGACCAGCCGTCCACCCCCTCCGCCTCCGGCGCCCCCTGCCCGGGCACGGCGTAGCCGACCAGTACCCGCTGCCCGGGCAGCGGCTCCACCTCGACCACGGCCGCCTCGTGCACCGCCGGGTGCGCGCGCAGCGCGCCCTCCGCGCGGGCCGCCGCCTCGACCCGGATGGTCACCGAGGTCGCCCGCTCCGCGCCGAGCGACCCGACCACCGTCGACGCCCGCCCGACGAACTCCAGTACGCCGTCCGCCCGGAGCAGCCCGAGGTCGCCGGTGAGCAGCACCCGCCCGTCCGGGTCGAAGTCCGCCCGGACGAAGCGGCGGGCGGTGTCCACCGGCCGGTTGAGGTAGCCGCGGCTCAGGCCGCTCCCCGCGATCGCGATCTCGCCGACCTGCCCGGGCGCCACCGGGGTGGCGTGCGGCCCCAGGACGTACACCCGGATGCCGGGGAAGGGGCGGCCGACCAGGGAGACCCGCTCGGCGCCCTCGGCGGCGGCCGCGCCGCGCACCTCGAAGTACGTGCTGTCGACGGTGGCCTCCGCCAGACCGTAGACGTTCAGCACCCGCGTCCCCTCGCCGAGCAGGCGTTGCAGGCCCAACTGCTCGTCCAGGTACCACTTCTCGGCGCCGACGGTGAGCAGCCGCACCCCGGGCAGCGAGCCGCCGGTCGCGGTCAGCAGGGCGGTGAGGCGGCGCGCGGTGCGGACGTTCAGCTCCATGACCGTGATCCGCTCCTCCGCCACCAGGGCGGGCAGGGCGGCCAGGTCGGCGGTGCGGTCCAGGGTCAGGTTGAACGGGGTGACCACCAGGGTCGCGCCGGTGCCCAGCGCGCGGACCCAGTCGGCGGTGAAGACGTCGAACTCCAGGCTCGCCGTCTGCAGGATCCGGTCCTCGGGCACGAGGTCGTACACCTCGCGCCAACCCTCGTACGCGGCCAGCAGGTTGCGGTGCTCGACCAGCGCGCCGGTGGGCAGGCCGGTGGAGCCGGAGGTGTAGAAGACGCAGGCGACGTCGCCCGGGGAGATCTCGGGCCGAACGAACTCCCACTGCGGCAAGGCCGGTTCGTCGACGCAGACCAGCTGCGCCCCGCCCGCGTCCGTCAGCCGCACCCGGTGGCGCTCCTCGGTCACCACCAGGTCGGGCGCCGCGTCGCTCAGCACGTGCCGCAGCAGCGCGTCCGGCGCGGTCGGCTCCAGCGGCACGAACGCCGCGCCGGTTTTGAGCACCGCCAGCAGTGCGACGTACACCTCGGTGCCCCGGCCCAGCGCGACCGCCGCCCGTCCGCCCGGGGCGAGCCCGCGCGCCGCCAGGTGGGCGGCCAGCCGGTCCGCCCGCGCGTCCAGCTCCCCGTACGTCAGCTCGCTGTCGCCGCAGCGCACCGCCACCGCCACCGGCGCCCGGCGGGCCTGCCGCTCGACCAGCTCGTGCACCGTCGTGGCCGCGGGTTCCCCGTCCGTGGTCATCGAGTCCGCAGTCATCGATCCTCCCCCTCGTCCCCCTCGGAAAGGCACAATCCTCCTCCCAACTCCCGTCGGGCAACAGGGTTCTGGCAAGTCCACCCCTCGGACGTCCGGGGCCCGCCCCGGCCGGCGGTTGTACGGTGCACACGGACGGTCGGCGCCGGCCGGTCCGGTGCGGCGCCCCCGCTCCGCCCCCTGAACCGGCATCGTGATCGGAGATCCGCACCATGGACGCGCCCTTCGACGGCCCGCTGCTGCGCACCCACGGCGTGGACGTCGTGCGCGACGGCCGCCACCTGCTGCGCGGGATCACCCTGGAGATCCAGCCCGGCGAGCACTGGGCACTGCTCGGCCCCAACGGCGCGGGCAAGTCCACCCTGCTCGCCCTGCTCGGCGCGGTCTCCCACCCCACCCGGGGCACGGTGGACGTGCTCGGCCGCCGGCTCGGGCGGGTGGACATCCGGGAGCTGCGCGCCCATCTCGGGCACGTCAACCCGCGCCACCCGCTGCGCTCGCCGCTGACCGTGCGCGAGGTGGTGCTCACCGGTCACGCCAACACCATCGAGCCGGAGTGGCACCGCAAGCCCGCCCCCGAGGTGGTGGAGCGGGCCGAGCAGTTGATCGAGACGCTCGGCATGGTCGCGATGGCCGACGCCCCGTGGACCACCCTCTCCCAGGGCGAGCGCGGCCGGGCCCTGATCGCCCGCGCGCTGATGCCCAGCCCCCGCCTGCTGCTGCTCGACGAACCCGCCACCGGGCTGGACCTGACCGCCCGCGAGCTGCTGTTGGACAGCCTGGACCTGCTGCGCCACCAGCACCCCGAGCTGGCCAGTGTGCTGGTCACCCACCACCTGGAGGAGCTGCCGGAGAGCACCACCCACGCCCTGCTGCTGCGCGCGGGCGAGTGCGTCGCGGCCGGGCCGGTGGCCGAGGTGATGACCACCGGGCTGATCAGCGAGACCTTCGGCCACCCGATCCGGATCTCCCGTCACGAGGGCCGCTGGACGGCCCGCGCCGCCGCCCGCCGCGCGCCCGGGCGGTAGTCGCGACCCCCTCGCGACCCCCTCGCGACCCCTCGCGTGCCTGGGAGGCAACGGCCGGGTCGGCGGTTCGAGCCGGGTTCGAGGGGGGTGGGTATCGACGGTAAAGGGTTCTTACGTAAGGTATGCCTTAGCTAAATGCGGAGGCGCCGGCCTGGTCGGCGCTTTACCACGACTTGGCACCCCCATGCCCTTTTCCGTTGGAGCCCCCATGTCCGCCCGTCGCCGTTCCACCGCAGCCGCGCTGCTCACCCTCGCCGTGGCGACCGCCACCCTGGCCGGCTGCGCGTCCAAGAAGGACGACAAGGCGGGCGGCTCGGACGCCGTCAAGGTGAACGCCACCGACACCGCCTGCGAGGTCTCCAAGAGCAGCTTCCCGGCCGGTCACGTGGTGCTGGACATCAGCAACAAGGGCTCCAAGACCACCGAGGTCTACGTCTACGCCGCGGGCGACAAGATCGTCACCGAGCGCGAGAACATAGGCCCGGGCACCAAGGCCACCATCAACGCCGAGATCAAGGCCGGCTCGTACGAGATCGCCTGCAAGCCCGGCATGGTCGGCGACGGCATCCGGCAGAAGATCACCGTGACCGGCGAGGGCGGCAGCTCCGCCGCGGCCGACCCGCGCCTGGCCACCGCCGTCGACGCCTACCGCACGTACGCCCAGGAGCAGGCCGACGCCACCATCCCGGCCGTCGAGGCCTTCGCCGCCGCGATCAAGGGCGGCGACCTGGAGAAGGCCAAGTCGCTGTACGCCCCCTCGCGCACCGGTTGGGAGCGCACCGAGCCGGTCGCCGAGAGCTTCGGCGACGTCGACCCCAAGACCGACACCCGCGAGGACAAGCTGGAGCAGGGCCAGCAGTGGACCGGCTGGCACCGGCTGGAGAAGGCCCTCTGGGCCGACGCCAAGATCGGTGACGACGAGAAGAAGCTCGCCGACCAGCTGGTCAACGACCTCAAGGACTGGCAGAAGAAGATCCCCTCCGCCGAGATCACCGCGACCAGCATGGCCAACGGCGCCAAGGAGCTGCTGGACGAGGTCGCCACCAACAAGATCACCGGCGAGGAGGACCGCTACAGCCACACCGACCTGGCCGACTTCCAGGCCAACGTCGAGGGTGCGCAGAAGGCCTACGAGCTGCTGAAGCCGGTCGCCGCCGAGAAGGACCCGGAGCTGGCCAAGACCCTCGACTCCGAGTTCGCCGCCATCAACGCCCTGCTCGCCAAGTACAAGCAGGCCGACGGCACCTTCACCCCCTACGACAAGGTCGCCGAGACCGAGCGCAAGACCTTCTCCGACGCGGTGAACTCGCTGGGCGAGCCGCTGTCGAAGCTGGCCGCCGCCGTGGTCGTCAAGTAACCGGCCACCGGCACCAGTACCCCCGCGCCGAGCAGTTCAGCGACGGCGCACCCCAGTAGCAGAGCAGTTCAGCAAGAGTGAGAAGGGCCCGCCCGCCGATGGACGCCGAGAACGAGCAGCAGAACGGCACGCCGGCCGCTGCCGCCACCACCACCAACCGGGGCACGGTCAGCCGACGCGCCGTCATCGGCTGGGCCGGCGCGGGCGTCGCGCTCGGCGCCGCCGCCGTCGGCTCGGTCGCCGCGGCCGGCCGACAGGACGACGACCCGGCCCCGGCGCCGGGCGCGGCCGGCGGCGGGGAGGTGCCCTTCTACGGCGACCACCAGTCGGGCATCGCCACCCCGGTCCAGGACCGGCTGCACTTCGCGGCCTTCGACGTCTCCGAGAAGGCCACCCGGGAGTCCCTGGTCAAGCTGCTGAAGGACTGGACCAAGGCGGCCGCCGCGATGACCGGCGGCCGCGAGGTCGGCACCGGAGCGGCGAGCGGTCTGCCCGAGGCACCGCCGGACGACACCGGCGAGGCCATGGGCCTGCCCGCCTCCCGGCTCACCCTCACCGTCGGCTTCGGGCCCAGCCTGTTCGAGAAGGAGGGCGTCGACCGCTTCGGCCTCAAGGCCCAGCGCCCCGAGGCCCTGATCGACCTGCCGAACTTCAAGGGCGACAAGCTCGACCCGCTGCGCAGCGGCGGCGACATCTGCGTCCAGGCGTGCGCCGACGACCCGCAGGTCGCCGTGCACGCGATCCGCAACCTGGCCCGGATCGGCATGGGCACCGTCAGCATCCGCTGGTCCCAGCTGGGTTTCGGCAAGACCTCCTCCACCACCCCGGACGCGCAGACCCCGCGCAACCTGATGGGGTTCAAGGACGGCACCCACAACATCGCTGGCACCGACACCGCGAGGCTCTCCGACCACGTCTGGGCCGCCCCCGGCGACGGCCCGGAGTGGATGACCGGCGGCTCCTACCTGGTCGCCCGGCGGATCCGGATGCACATCGAGACCTGGGACCGCACCTCGCTCAAGGAGCAGGAGGACGTCTTCGGTCGCACCAAGGGCGAGGGCGCCCCGTACGGCAAGGCCAAGGAGCACGACGCCCCCGACCTCAAGGCGATGCCCGCCGACTCCCACGTCGCGCTGGCCCACCCGGACGCCAACAACGGCCTGATGATCCTGCGCCGCGGCTTCTCCTTCACCGACGGCACCGACGGCCTCGGCCGCCTGGACGCCGGACTGTTCTTCCTCGCCTACCAGCGGGACACCCGCAAGGCCTTCGTGCCGCTGCAGCAGCGGCTCGCGGCCTCCGACAAGCTCAACGAGTACATCCAGCACGTCGGCTCCGCCCACTTCGCCTGCCCGGCGGGCGTGCGCAAGCCGGGGGAGTGGTGGGGCCAGGCCCTGTTCGGCTAGGCCCATGGCCCCGACCGTGTCCCCCTGTACCTCCCCCCACGACACCCCAGGAGCCCGCGTGTTCGGCAACTACCTGATCGGCCTGCGCGAAGGCCTCGAAGCCAGCCTGGTCGTCTGCATCCTGATCGCCTACCTGGTCAAGACCGACCGGCGGGACAAGCTGCCGCCGGTGTGGCTCGGCGTCGGCTCGGCCGTGGTGCTCTCGATGGCCTTCGGCGCGGTGCTGCAGTTCGGCTCCTCGCAGCTGACCTTCGAGGCGCAGGAGGCGCTCGGCGGCTCGCTGTCGATCATCTCGGTCGGGCTGGTGACCTGGATGGTGTTCTGGATGCGGCGCACCGCCCGGCACCTGAAGTCCGAGCTGCACGGCAAGCTGGACGCGGCGATCGCGATGGGGACGACGGCCCTGGTGGTCACCTCCTTCCTGGCGGTCGGCCGGGAGGGCCTGGAGACCGCGCTGTTCATCTGGTCCGCGGTGCAGGCGACCGACGACGGCTGGAACCCGCTGATCGGTGCCGCGCTCGGCCTGCTCACCTCGGTGGTGCTCGGCTGGCTGTTCTACCGCGGCGCGCTGAAGATCAACCTGGCCAAGTTCTTCACCTGGACCGGCGCGATGCTGGTCGTGGTCGCGGCCGGTGTGCTCGCCTACGGCGTGCACGATCTGCAGGAGGCAGGCTGGCTGCCCGGCCTGCACGACCTGGCCTTCGACATCTCCAGCACCATCCCCAAGGACAGTTGGTACGGCACCTTGCTGAAGGGCGTGTTCAACTTCCAGCCGGACCCGACCGTGCTGCAGCTGGTGATCTGGCTGCTCTACCTGCTGCCGACCCTGGCCGTGTTCTTCAACCTGTTCGGCAGCGGCAAGGCCAAGCCCGCCCGGCCCGTCACCGCCAAGTCGGCCGCCTGACCCGGCAGTTCACCGGCACCGTCACCGCCCCGCCCGGCACCCCGTCGGCCGGGGGGGGTCGCGTGTGCGCTCCGCCCCGGTCAGTGGCCGGGCCGGAGCACCACCAGACCGATGACCAGCACGACGAACCCGATGATCCCCAGGACGAACGGCGCCGGGCTGAACTCCTGCCGGAACCCGCCTGCCTCGTGGTCGGAGGACAGGTGCTCCTCGGCCTTGGCCCGGGCCGAGAACACGGCCTGCTTGCGGTAGCCGCAGGTCTCGCACTTCACGTGACGGACGTTGCCGTAGCCGCGGGTGATCCGCATGACGTGCTGGTGGCCGTCCGGGCCTTCGCCCGTGATCCGGCTCGACTCCATGACCAACCCCCTTGCGGTGTACCGATCGTGCGCACCGATGCTCGCACACGCCACTGACAAACCGTTGCCGGGGTGGAACCGCACGCGCCCTACCGTCGTGCTGAGGGGTGGACGGCCTCGCTTCACCAACAGCGCGGAGGTCGTGGCCGTCAAGCGCGAGCCGCACCCCGGGCCGCCGGTCCCGGTCACCCTCAAATCGGGTACGACGGCCTTCGCCGGCCTCGAGTGGTCCGACTGTGCGAAGTCCGACCCGACCTGCCACGTTCCGTCCGGCCTGCGGCAGACCCCGCCGGACGAGACCACGCAGCTGATCGCCGACGTGCAGGGCGTCGACGCCAAGCCGGTCGTCCAACTCCTGGTCTCCGCCGCCGGGCTGACCACCGGCTCGCTGCAACCGTCCAACCAGAGCGTGGTGTTCGTCGGCCCGTGACGCGAAGGAGCCCCCGGGGCGGTTCGACCGAACCGCCCCGGGGGCTCCTTTCGTACGGCCCCGGGCCTACTCGCTCTTGATGGCGCCCAGGATGTCCATCTTCGCCGCCTTGTAAGCGGGCCAGAGGGCGGCCACCAGGCCGACTACGGCGGCCGCCAGCAGGAAGCCGAGGATCTGCAACGGCGGTACCTCGGTGGTGATGCCCTTGAAGGTGTCCGCCAGGGTGCGCAGGCCCGCCCAGGCGACCACGATGCCGAGGACGACGCCGACCAGCCCGCCGAACAGCGCGATCAGCAGCGACTCCAGCCGGACCATCCGGCGGATGCCGAGCCGGTCCAGGCCGATCGCCCGCAGCATGCCGATCTCCCGGCGGCGCTCGAAGACCGACATCGCCATGGTGTTGACGACGCCGAGCACCGCGATCACCACGGACATCCCGAGCAGCCCGTACATCATGTTCAGGATGCCGGTGACGATCTGGCGGTTCTCCGCCTTGATATCCTTCTCGCTCTTGACGGCGATCAGCGGGTTGCCGCCGGTCGCGTCGCGCAGCGCCTGCTTCAGCTTCTCGGTCGGGCCGTCGGTGCCCTTCACCAGGACCCGGTTCGGACCGGTGCCGGGTGCCGCGTGCGGGCCGACCACGGCGTCGGGGGCGACGATCCCGGCCAGCGAGCTGTTGGACTCCAGCACGCCGCCGACGGTCAGCGAGCCCTTGGTGCCGTCCGGGTAGGTGACGGCGAGCGTGTCGCCGACCTTGTAGCGGGTGCGCCCGGCGGAGCCGGAACCGACCAGCAGCTTGCCCTGCTTGAGGGCGTCCGCGGCGCCCTCCTTGACCTTGACGGTGGCCAGCTGGTCGATGGTCGCGGCGTCCACCGCCGTCATCCACTCGGTGTCCGCGCCGTCCGAGTCGTCCGAGCCGTCCGCGCCGTGCGAGCCGTCCGCGCCGTGCGAGCCGGTCGTCACCGGGATGGTGCGCTCCACGCTCATCGCGCTGACGCCGGGCGCCTTGGCGATCTGGGCGGCGACCTCGGGGGAGAGCATCGAGAAGTTCTGCATGGTGACCGTGAAGTCGGCCTTGAGGTCGCTCGCGGTCTCCTTGTCCACGGCCTTGTTCACCGAGGCGCCGACCACGGTCAGTGCGGTGATCAGGGTGACGCCGATGGTCAGCGCCGAGGCGGTGGCGGCGGTGCGGCGCGGGTTGCGGATCGCGTTCTCCTTGGCCAGCCGGCCCGGGGTGCCGTACAGCCCGCGCAGCAGCGGGGCGAACAGCGCTATCAGCGGCCGCGACAGCAGCGGGGTCAGCACGAACACACCGATCAGCAGCGCGCCCGCGCCGGCCCCGACCAGCTTGACCTCCTTGCTCGCCGCACCCGCGGCCAGCGCGGCCGCGCCGGCCAGGGCGAACACCAGGCCGATGGTGTTGCGGACCACCAGGCTCTTCTGGGTGGCGGGCTGCTCGGCCGAGCTCATCGCCGCCACCGGGGCGATCCGGGAGGCGCGGCGGGCCGGGAGCCAGGCGGCGACCAGGGTCACCAGCACGCCGACCGCGAGCGCGGCGATGACGGTGCTCGGGGCGATCACCAGCGGGCCGTCCGGCAGGTTGGCCTCCAGCGGGCCGTTCAGCAGGGCCTGGAGCCCGGCGGCGATGCCGATGCCGGCCACCAGACCGGCCACCGACGCGGTCAGGCCGACCAGCGCCGCCTCGATCTTGACGGAGCGGGTGATCTGCTTGCGGCTGGCGCCGATGGCGCGCAGCAGGGCCAGTTCCTTGGTGCGCTGGGCGACCAGCATGGTGAAGGTGTTGGCGATGATGAAGATGCCGACGAAGAGCGCGATGCCGGCGAAGACCAGCAGGGCGGTGCTCATGCCCTTGGTGCCCTGCTGGATCATCCGGTCCTGCTCGTCGGCCAGTTCGCGGCCGGTCCTGGCGTCGAGGTTGTTGCCGTGCGGGACGGTCTGCTTGACGGCGGCGAGCAGCGCGGAGTCGTCGGTGCCCGGCTTGGCCTTGACGTCCAGCTCGCCGAAGCGGCCCGGGCTCAGGTAGAGCTGCTGGGCGGTGGCGCTGTCGAACGCGGCCAGCGAGCCGCCGGCCACCACACGCGGGTCGTTGGTGCGCAGGGTGCCGGTGAGCTTGAGCTCCATCACCGGGCCGTTGACGGCCACCCGGACGGTGTCGCCGACCTTGTAGCCGCCCTTCTCGGCGGTCCTGGCGTCCAGTGCGATCTCGCCGGCGCTCTTCGGGCCGCGCCCCTCGACCAGCGGGTAGCGGGGGTCGGTGCCGTCGGCGCCCGGCACGTAGTTGGTGCCGGTGGTGGAGAAGCCGTTGCCGATCAGCGCGCCCTTCTTGTCGGCGATGCCGGCGAAGCCGCTGACCACCCCGCGCACGTCGGCCACGCCGGGCAGCGCCGCGACGGCCTTGCGGGTGTCCTCGGTGAGGGTCGGGCCGGTGTGGGCCTTGGTGCCGTGGTCGTAGCCGCGGCCGACGGCCTCCCGGTCGCTGACCGTGACGGCGATGTCGGTGTAGCTCTTGGAGTTCTGGGACCTGAGCGCGCTGCCGAGCGTGTCGGTGAAGACGAGCGTGCCTGCCACGAAGGCGGTGCCGAGCATGACGGCGAGCGTCGTCATGAGGAGTCGGCCCTTGTGGGCCAGCACATTGCGTAGAGCGGTGCGGAACATGGGGGAGTGTCAGTCCTGGGGGTGCTCGTGGTTCGGTGGCGTCGGGGTTTCGAGCCGGGTCAGCTGGTGCGGCCCTTGGCGTCGAAGCGGCGCATGCGGTCCAGGACGGTGTCGGCGGTGGGGCCGTGGAGTTCGTCGACGATCCGGCCGTCGGCGAGGAAGACGACGCGGTCGGCGTAGGAGGCGGCGACCGGGTCGTGGGTGACCATGACGACGGTCTGGCCGAGTTCGCGTACGGAGTTGCGCAGGAAGGAGAGGATCTCGGCGCCGGAGCGGGAGTCGAGGTTTCCGGTGGGTTCGTCGGCGAAGATGATGTCGGGCTTTCCGGCGAGGGCGCGGGCGCAGGCGACGCGCTGCTGCTGGCCGCCGGAGAGCTGGGAGGGGCGGTGGCTGAGGCGGCCGGAGAGGCCGACGGTGTCGACGACGCGGTCGAGCCAGGCCCGGTCGGCCTTGCGGCCGGCGATGTCCATCGGGAGGGTGATGTTCTCCAGTGCGGTCAGCGTCGGCAGGAGGTTGAAGGCCTGGAAGATGAAGCCGATGTGGTCGCGGCGCAGTTGGGTGAGCTGCTTGTCCTTGAGGCCGACGAGTTCGGTGTCGCCGATGGTGGTGGAGCCGGAGGAGACGGTGTCGAGGCCGGCCATGCAGTGCATGAGGGTGGACTTGCCGGAGCCGGAGGGGCCCATGATGGCGGTGAACTCGCCCTGGGGGAACGCGACGCTGACGTTGTCGAGGGCGACCACGCGGGTCTCGCCCTCCCCGTAGACCTTGTTCAGGCCGGTGGCGCGGGCGGCCGCCCGGCCGGTGAGGACTGCGGTTGCGGGGAACGTCACGTGGACTCCTGGGATGAATCGGATCTTCCTACCGTTCCATCCTCCCAAGCCGTTCGAATGTGACGTGTATGCCGAGGAGGCGACCGACCCCCGCCGACCCGGCGGTGCGACGGGGGCCGTCTCCTCCTCAGGTATGACGCCTCTCCCTGAGGACCGAAGTCCCCGGCGGGCTATTCCACCGCGACGCCGAAGGCGGTGGCCAGCCCGGCCAGGCCGTTCGTCACCGCGCGGCCCGAGGGTGCGAACTGCCAGCCGCCGTCGGCCCGTCGGAACGCACCCAGGAGCATCGCCGAGTCCGGGATGCCGCCGTTGGCGCCCGGCCACTTGGCCGGTCCGGCGGCGCCCGGCCCGTACGAGGCGGCTACGGCGAGCCCGTACACGTAGCCGAGCGGCAGCGCCGGGGGCTCCTCCTCCTCGGTGGAGACCGCGACCACCACCTCGTCGACGGCGGCCGGCAGCCGGTGCAGGTCCAGGGTCAGCCGGGCCGCCCGGGTCGGCTCGCCCGGCACCGAGCGGGTCGGGTGCAGCCGGACGGCGCCGTCCGGGTCCTGCGGGTTGTTGAAGAACACGAAGTGCTCGTCGCTGAGCACCCGGCGCCCGGAGCAGAGGAAGGCGGTCACGTCCAGCTCCACCGCGTCCCCGCCGGCGGTGCGGCTCTGCCAGCTGACCGTGAGGGCGCTCTGCGCGGCGGGCGGCTCCTCGCGGGGCTGCTCCCGGGCCGGGGCCGGGGCGCTCCCGCCGCCGAGGCGGCCGCGCAGCCCCTGCTCGGCCAGCAGCTCGACCAGTTCCGGCCCGCTCAGCAGGGTCAGCGGCTTGCCCTCGATGTAGCTGTACGAGCCGCGGCCGAAGCCCGCGGTGGTGACCAGGATGCCCTTGATCGCGCCGTGGTGGCGGACGGTGGACTCCAGGTCGCGCACGGCCGTCGGCGGGACGGTCTTCTTGTAGCGCTTGGCCTGGATCACGATCTTGCCGCCGGTCACCGGGTCCAGGTCCTCGGCGATCACGTCCACCCCGACGTCACCGCTGCGGGCCGTGGTCATCACCCGGAAGCCGCGCAGCCGGAACAGCTCGGCGATCAGCTCCTCGAACTCGATCGGGTCCATCTCGAAGAGGTCCGGCTCGTCCTCGCCGCCGTGTCCGGCCAGGCTCCCGCCGACCGTCTCCGGCAACCGGTCCGGCTTCACCTCGTCCAACCGCTCCGGCCGTGCGGACACCTTGCCGCCCAGGCCCTGGAAGCACTCCACCGGCGCCACCCGGTCCAGCGCCAGCCCGGCGAACTCGGCCCGGGACACGGTCAGCGTGGACAGGAAGCGCTCGGCCTCCCGGCCGGTCATCGGGTCGATGCCGAGGACGAAACCGTTCAGCACCACCGAGTCCAGCATCCCGTCCCGGTCCGCCCGGAACAGCTCCGCGGCCACCCGCAGCGCCGACTGCGCCAGCACCTCCCGGTACAGCGCCTTGCGCTCGGTCGCCGGGCGGGCCACCTCGGCCTCGCGGTCGTCCGTCTTCACGTACCGCACCCGGGAGGCTGCCGGCACCACGTCCGGACCGGGCAGCTCCCAGTTCACCACCAACTGACGGCCGGTCGCCTCCCAGGCCGCCACCAGCCGGTGCGGGAAGCCCTCCGGCCAGGCCGCCGAGGCGTACAGCCCGGCCGTGAAGTACTCCTGCACCGCCTCCGGCTCACCCGCCCGCAGCCGCCGCAGCAACTCCTCGGTACCGGCCCCGCGCTCCTCCTCCTCGCGGCGGAAGCGCTCCGCCCAGGCCAGGTACTCCTGGTGGTACGCGGCCAGCCGACGCTGCCGGTCCGCCTCCCGCGCCTGCGCGGCGTACCAGTCCTGCTCGAACCGGGCCCGGGCCTGGGCCACGTACTGCTCGTACTGCCGCCGCACCCCGGCGTTGCGGGCCTGCACCGCGTCCGGCGGCGGCACGTGGTAGGCGGCGGAGCTCTGGTCGGGCATCGGCACCGGCTCGCCCAGCGGACCCGGATCGAACGGCGGCACCGGGCGCGGCGCCAGCAGCGCCTGCGGCCCGAACCCCGGCGCGGCCAGGCCGGCCGCCAACAGCCCGCGCAACTCCTCGACCCGGGCGTCCAGTTCGGCCGTCTGCCGGGCCGCCTCCGCCTCCCGCGACTGCTGGTACGCCCGCTGCGCCTCCCGCTCGTTACGGGCGGCCGCCCGCTGCGCCTCGCGCTGCGCGCGCTCGTGCCGGCGCAACTCCGCCGCCTCGGCGCGCCAACGGGCCTCCTCCCGACGCTGCTGCTGCCGCTGCGCCTCCGCCCAGACCGCCAGCACCCCGCTGTTCCGCCGCCCCGCCACCGTCCACCCCTTCGCGCTCCGCACCGACCCGGCCGCCCGCGCCACCTCCCGGCGACACCGCCGACCGCGCCCGCCACAATAGAACGTGGACACCCCACCGGGCCAAGCGCCTACGACCTGCGGGGCTTCCGCCCGGGCAGCCGGGCACCTTCGCCCCGACGGGGCATCAGCTCCCCTCCGCCCCGCACCCCCGCCGTCACGGCCTGCGCCCCCGGAAGGTGCGGCGCAGGCCGTCGACCCAGGCCTCGACCCAGGTCCCGGGGCCTCCCGGGGGACGAAGTGCCCGCCATGCTCCTGGGCGGTGAGGTTGAGGTCAACGCTGTCAGCGGCGGCAGGTAGCCTCGCCTGATCGAGGACCTACAGGGAGGGATGCCCGTGACGATCCCCGCACCGCAGCACCCGGACCGGCCCGCCGGCTGGATCTCCACCGGCCTGAGCTGGCACGACGGCCGGGCCCTGCTCGGCGCCGTGCGCGGCACCACGGTGCACGAGCGCGCCGTCGCCCCGGGTACGGAGGTCGGCTGGCTGCTCGGGGGCCCGCGCCGCTGCACCGGGGCCTGGCTGGCCGGGGCGACGGAGCGCACGCCCTGCCCGCACCGCGCGGTGATCGACCCGGACGGCAGCGCGACGCAGTGCCCGGCCTGCCAGAGCGTGGACCGGGGCCTGGCCCTGGCCCGGGACCAGATCCTGGACGACGGCCGCACCTATCTGCTCTACCTCGCCTGGTTCGGCGAGGGCCTGCTGAAGATCGGCCTGACCGCGGAGCAGCGCGGCGACAGCCGACTGCTCGAACAGGGTGCGCTGGCGTACGCGTTCACCGCGCGCGGCAGCCTGCCCGCGATCCGCCGCGCCGAACTCACCGTCGCCGCCTCGGGGATGGCCCGCGAGCGGTTCAAGTCCCGGTTGAAGACGGATCACTGGTGGGCGCACGGCGACGCCGCGTACCGCCGTACGGTGCTCACCGAGGCCCGCGTCCAGGCGCACCGGCTGCTGGACGGCCACGCCCTGGAACTGCTCGCCGACCGCCCGGTGGTGGACCACGTCGACCGCTTCGGCCTGAGCGGCGGCGCCCCCGAGGGCTACCGGGAGATCGCCGGGCTGACCGCGGGGGCGGTGATCGCGGGCACGCTGCGTCCGCCGGTGGGGCGGCACCTCTTCCTGGACCAGCCGGACGGCTCCGGCCCGCTGCTGCTGGACACCCGACGGCTCACCGGCTGGACGCTCACGCCGGTCACCGGCCGGGGCTCGGCGGGGCTGGTCCTGGAGGGGAGGGTCCGCCCGCCGGAGCCGGACACCCAGGAGGCGCTGTTCTGACCCCGGCTGCCCCCCCTGACCCCGGAGGAGGGCCTGGGCCTGCGCGAACTCACCCTCTTGCTGGACGACTTCGGCAGATCGGCCGGCGCCCGCGGCAGGCGCCGGCCGACCGGTCAGCCGCTGATCAGGGCGAGCAGTTGGTTCGCCAGGCCCAGCGCGGGCGCGGCCGCATCGCCGATGCTCTGCGTCACGCCGGCCAGCAGGAGGAGGGTGTTGCGCCAGCCGCGCTGCTCCTCGGAAGCCGGGTCGCGTAGTACGGGGAGGGTCTCGGTGAGGCTTTGCCGGTCCTGCTCGTGCACCCGCGAGTCGTGCGCCAACTCGGCCACCTCGGCGGCGAGCCGGGCGAACATCGCGGCGATCTCGGGCGGCAGGGCCTCGCCGGCCTGGCCGTTGTTGTGCTGGACGCCGACGTTGTGGTGGCCGCCGTGGATGGTGACGCTGTCACCTATGTGGAACTGCGGGTTGCTGCCGCTCATTTGCTGACTCCCGTGTTGCCGTTGCCGCCGTAGATGTTGACGCTGTCGCCGAACTGGTAGTGCCGCAGGTCGACGATGATGCTGCTGACGAACTGCTGGAACTCGATCTGCGGGTTCTCGATCGCCCGCGTGACGGCGGCCTGCAGTTCGTACGCGGGCCCCGGCGATTCCCAGGCCAGCAGCGCGGTCGGTGGTCCCGCCGTGTCGACGGTCAGCGCGTACAGGCGGTTCTGGCGCAGGACCGGAAGGGTGGCGAACACGAAGTAGAGCACCACGGCGATCAGCGCCAGCACCACGGGCCACCCCGAGTCGGAGCCCTGCTGGCCGCCGCCCAGTGCGCCGGCGGCGGCGCTGTTGGCAGCATTGAGCAGGAACGCGGCCGTCAAGACCGTCCCCGCGAACTTGAAGAGACGTCCGATCGCGCCGAACTTGTCCGGCACGATGATCGTGATGCTCGCCCGGGCGACGGTCGCCAGCGGGTACGCCGCTTCCCCGACCCAGAGGATGCGCTTGGTCACGGCCACCCGGATGGTGCGCCGGGTGGGTGAGAACACCGGGGGTGGGACCGGTGCGGCCGCTGGTGGAGGTGGCGACGGTGGCGGCGGGATGAACGGAGTGGGGCCGGTGTGTCCGGCCCAGGTCGAGCCAGCCGGTTCGGTCGGCTGCATGGCGCCCCCCAAGGCTCTCAAACGAGGTACGACAATAAACCAGCATGTTTGAGCCATGCACAAGTTTGGTGCCGTGAACGAACTTTGATTGACCGTCAGATCGGACGATGCCTCGTTCGACCGCTCGGCCGGGCCGCCCCCGGTTCAGCCCAGCCTGCTGCGCACCCCGCCCGGCCCCGAGCGGGCCCGGCGCGACAGCGGCGGCCGGGACGGGCGGACGTCACCGCGCCCGGCGGCCGGCTCGACGGCCTCGGCGGCCCGGCGGGCCAGCACGGCCCGGGCGGAGGCCAGCGCGATGCGGGCGAGCACCGGGTCCTCCCGCTCGCCCGCCGAACGCTTGGCCGTCTGACAAGACGTGCACCAGACCGGCGAAGCCGGTCCGTCCGGATAGACCATGCCCTCCGGCGGCAGGTAGTGCCCACCGCACTCGAAACATTCGAAGACCAACCTCATCCGACGATCACCGTCCCGGATCCGTGGCACCGACCGCAGGGCGACCAGAAGGTGTGAACCCTGGGCACCATGCTTCCTTCCTCGTCCAGTTCGACCGTTGCCTCGGTCTTCTGGGTCCCCCCGGACCCGCCGCAGCCGGAGCAGGACTGAACCTCGGGCATATGCCGTCCTTCCGTAGCGGAGGACCACCGTAGCGCGATTTCCGGTCGTGCAGCACCGCTCCCGGCGATCCACCACCCTTACGGGGAGCGTGAGATGCCCGCGCACGCCCGGCCGCAAACGGCGTCGGTCCCCCGCACGAGCACCTGTGCGAGGGACCGACCGACCATGGGGGAGAGGGTCAACTGCGGGCGGCCCGCAGGAACTCCCGGTTCATCGCCGCGATGCTGGGCAGCGGGATGCCCTTGGGGCAGGCGGTGGCGCACTCGCCGGTGTTGGTGCAGCCGCCGAAGCCCTCGGCGTCCATCGCCGCGACCATGTTCCGCACCCGGGCGGCGCGTTCGGGCGCGCCCTGCGGGAGCACGTTGAGGTGCACCACCTTGGCGGACGTGAACAGCATCGCCGAGCCGTTCGGGCAGGCGGCCACGCAGGCGCCGCAGCCGATGCACTCGGCGTGCTCGAAGGCGGTGTCCGCGGCCTCCTTGGGGACGGGCGTCGCGTGTGCATCCGGGGCGCTGCCGGTGGGGGCGGTGATGTAGCCGCCGGAGCCGATGATCCGGTCGAAGGCCGTGCGGTCCACCACCAGGTCCTTGACCACCGGGAAGGCCGCCGCCCGCCAGGGCTCGACGTCGATGGTGTCGCCGTCCTTGAAGTGCCGCATGTGCAGCTGGCAGGTGGTGGTCCGCTCGGGGCCGTGCGCCTGGCCGTTGATGACCATGCCGCAGGCGCCGCAGATGCCCTCGCGGCAGTCGTGGTCGAAGGCGACCGGCTGGTCTCCGCGGGTGATCAGCTCCTCGTTGAGGGTGTCGAGCATCTCCAGGAAGGACATGTCCGGGCTGATCCCGCTGACCTGGTAGGTGGTCATCGACCCGGGTGCGTCCGGGCCCGCCTGGCGCCAGATGCGCAGGGTGAGGTTCATGCGTAGCTCCGCTGGGTGGGGTGGACGTACTCGAAGTCGAGCGCCTCGCGGTGGAGGACGGGTGCCGCGCCGGTGCCGGTGAACTCCCAGGCGGCCGCGTAGGTGAACTCCTCGTCGCGCCGGGCGGCCTCGCCCTCGGGGGTCTGGCTCTCGGTGCGGAAGTGGCCGCCGCAGGACTCGGCGCGGTGCAGCGCGTCCAGGCACATCAGCTCGGCCAGCTCGAAGTAGTCGACCAGTCGGTTGGCCTTCTCCAGCGACTGGTTGAGCTCCTGGCCGGTGCCGGGCACCTTGATCCGGCGCCAGAACTCCTCGCGCAGCTGCGGGATCCGCTCCAGCGCACGCTTCAGCCCGGCCTCGTCGCGGGCCATCCCGCACTCGTCCCAGAGGAGTTCGCCGAGTTCGCGGTGGAAGGAGTCCGGGGTGCGGTCGCCGTCGACAGAGAGGATCAGGTTGAGCCGGTCCTCGACCTCCGCCTCGACCTCGGTGAGCACCGGGTGGTCGGCGGGCACGGCGGCCAGCGGGTGGCGGGCCAGGTAGTCGTTGAGGGTGGGCGGCAGGACGAAGTAGCCGTCGGCCAGGCCCTGCATCAGCGCGCTGGCGCCGAGCCGGTTGGCGCCGTGGTCGGAGAAGTTGGCCTCGCCGACCGCGAACAGGCCCGGGATGCTGGTCTGCAGGTCGTAGTCGACCCAGAGCCCGCCCATCGTGTAGTGGATCGCCGGGTAGATCCGCATCGGCACCCGGTACGGGTCCTCGGCGGTGATCCGCTCGTACATGTCGAAGAGGTTGCCGTACTTGGCCTCCACCGCGTCCCGGCCCATCCGGCGGATGGCGTCCGCGAAGTCCAGGTACACGCCCTGCCCGCCGGGGCCGACGCCGCGGCCCTCGTCGCAGACGTTCTTGGCGGCCCGGGAGGCGATGTCGCGCGGCACCAGGTTGCCGAAGGACGGGTAGATCCGCTCCAGGTAGTAGTCCCGCTCCTCCTCCGGGATCCGCGCGGGCGGGCGGTCGTCGCCCTTGGCCTTGGGCACCCAGATCCGTCCGTCGTTGCGCAGCGACTCGCTCATCAGGGTGAGCTTGGACTGGTGGTCGCCGGAGCGCGGGATGCAGGTCGGGTGGATCTGGGTGAAGCACGGGTTCGCGAAGTAGGCGCCGCGCCGGTGGGCCCGCCAGATCGCGGTGGCGTTGGAGTTCTTGGCGTTGGTGGAGAGGTAGAAGACATTGCCGTAGCCGCCGGTGGCGAGGACGACGGCGTCCGCGGTGTAGCTGGTGATCTCACCGGTGACCAGGTCGCGGGCGACGATGCCGCGGGCCCGGCCGTCGACCACCAGCAGGTCGAGCATCTCGGTGCGCGGGTGGATCTCCACGTTCCCGGCGGCGATCTGCCGGGAGAGCGCCTGGTAGGCGCCGAGCAGCAGCTGCTGGCCGGTCTGGCCGCGGGCGTAGAAGGTCCGGGAGACCTGCACGCCGCCGAAGGAGCGGGTGTCCAGCAGGCCGCCGTACTCGCGGGCGAAGGGCACGCCCTGGGCCACGCACTGGTCGATGATCTCCACCGACACCTGGGCCAGCCGGTGCACATTGGACTCGCGGGCACGGAAGTCGCCGCCCTTGACGGTGTCGTAGAACAGCCGGCGGACCGAGTCGCCGTCGTTGCGGTAGTTCTTGGCCGCGTTGATGCCGCCCTGGGCGGCGATCGAGTGGGCGCGCCGGGGGGAGTCCTGGAAGCAGAACTGGACGACGTGGTAACCCTGTTCGGCGAGGGTGGCGCCGGCCGCGCCGCCGGCCAGGCCGGTGCCGACCACGATCACGGTGTGCTTGCGCCGGTTCGCCGGGTTGACCAGCTTGGCGTCGAACCGCCGTTGGTCCCAGCGCTGTTCGATCGGTCCGGCGGGGGCCTTGGTGTCGGCGATCGACTCGCCGACGGTGTACTCCAGGTAGCTCACTTCACCACTCCGAACATCACGGCCACGGGGACGGACAGGAAGCCGGCCGTCAGCACCAGCGCCAGGCCGTTAGCGGCCAGCTTCAGCACCTTGTCGCGGCGGGCGTTGTTGGCACCGAGGGTCTGCGCGGCGCTCCAGAAGCCGTGCCGGATGTGGAGGCCGAGGGCCAGCATCGCGACGATGTAGATCACGTCGCTGTACCAGCGGCCGAAGGTGCCCACCACGTTCTGGTACACGTGCCCGTGCTCGGCGACCGGGTTCACCGTCAGCGTGGTCAGGTCGAGGATGTGCCAGACGATGAACAGCGCCAGGATCACCCCGCCCCAGCGCATGGTCCGGGTCGCGTAGCTGGCGCGTCGGCGCTGGTGCACGTACTTGCTCGGGCGGGCGGCCAGGTCACGGCGGCTGAGCTGGTAGGCGGACACGCCGTGCAGCACGACGGCGGCCAGCAGGCCGACCCGGGCGATCCACAGGAACCACTCGTGGCCCAGGATCGGCTGGCCGATGGTGCGCAGCCAGGCCGCGTAGCCGTTGATGTCGTCGGCGCCGAAGAAGACCTTGAGGTTGCCCAGCATGTGCGCGACCAGGTACAGCAGCATGACCAGTCCGGTGACGGCCATGACGGCCTTCTTGCCGACGGTCGACCGCCACAGGGTCACCAGGGTGGACGGATGCCGGCCCGTCCTCGTCGCGGTTGTCATGTCGGCAACGGTAGGGAGGGCCGCCAGGGTGCGTCCAAGACATGCTGCGGCTGGTGACGATAGCCGTGGCCTATCGAAGCCGCCTAAGCTGGTCATGTGCAGCTCCAGCAACTCCGCTACTTCCTGGCCGTCGCCGAGACCCGGCACTTCACCCGGGCCGCCGAGGCCGCGCACGTGGCCCAGCCGTCACTCTCGCAGCAGATCCGGGCGCTGGAGCGGGAGTTGGGTGCCGAGCTGTTCCACCGCACCCGCGGCAACATCGCGCTGACCGACGCCGGGGACGCCCTCCTGCCGCTGGCCCGGCGCATCCTCGCGGACACCGAGAGCGCCCGGCTCGCCGTCCAGGAGACGGTGCAGCTGCGCCGTGGCCGGGTACGGCTGGGGGCGCCGCCGAGCCTGTGCACCAGCCTGGTGCCGGACGTGCTGCGGGTGTTCCGGGACCGCTACCCGGGCGTGGCGCTGGGGGTGCGCGAGGGCGGCTCGCGCGACCTGGTGCGCTGGCTGGCGGCGGGGGAGCTGGACCTCGCGCTGATCATCACCCCGCCGAGCGGGGAGGCGGCCCCCGCCCTCGCGGTCACCGAACTGCTGCACGAGGAACTGGTGTTGGTCTCCGCCACGGGGCGCGCCCGGCGCACCGTGCGGGTGGCCGAACTCCAGGGGCGGCCGCTGGTGATGTTCCGGGAGGGCTACGACCTGCGCGAGGCGACCCTGGCGGCCTGCCGGGCGGCCGGGTTCGAGCCGGAGTTCGCGGTGGAGGGCGGCGAGATGGACGCGGTACTCGGCTTCGTCCGGGCCGGGCTCGGACCGGCCGTCCTCCCCGGCATGGTGGCGGCCCGCTCGGGCCTGACCGTCACCCCGTTCGCCGGGCCGGGCCTGGGCCGCACCATCGCGGTCGCGCACGGGCACGAGGTGCCGCTCACCCGCGCCGCCGAGGCGCTGCACACCACCCTGCTGGCGCACCTGCGCGCCGCCGCCCGGGACGGCGAACTCCCGCCGGGCACCAGGCTGTTGCTGCCGTGAACGGCCCGGGCCGGCCGCTACCGGTCCGGTGGCATCTCCGCCGGGTCCAGGGACAGGGTGAACCAGGTCGTCTTCCCCTCCACGGCGGGGCGCACGCCCCAGTTGTCGGCGAGGGCGTCGACGAGCAGCAGGCCGCGGCCGGACTCGTCGTCGTTCTCGGCCAGACGGGGCTGCGGCAGGTGCGGGCTGCGGTCGGCAATCTCGATGGCGAGTTCGGAGGCGTGCCGGTACAGGCTCAGGCGGACCGGGCCCTTGGCGTGCTGGACCGCGTTGGCCAGCAACTCGGAGGTGAGGAGTCGGGCGTCCGCCGCCCGGTGGACTTCGCCCCAGGACGCGATGACCTTGCCGACGAAGGCCCGGGCCTCGGGCACCGAAGCGGCGATGGCGGGCAGGTCGATCGCGGCGGTGGCCAGGGGCGCCTGGGGGAGTCGGGCCAGGAGCAGGGTGACGTCGTCGTCGTGTTCGGCGGCGTCGGGGAGCACGACGCCGAGGACGTGGTCGGCGGCGGCCTCCAGGTCGCTGGTGGCAGCCAGAGCACCGGTCAGGATCGCGGTCAGGTCGGTGAGCCGCTGCTCGATGTCGCTCCCGGGGGTCTCGATCAGTCCGTCGGTGTAGAGGGCGAGGGTGGTGCCGGGCGGCAGGACGACGGAACTCTGCTGGTGCGGTACGCCTCCGACACCGAGTGGAGCGCTCACCGGAGCGGGCAGGCGGCGCACCCGCTCGCCGGGGGCGGTGATCAGGACGGGCAGGTGCCCGGCCGAGCAGACGGTCACCTCCCGGGTGTCCGGAGCGATGACGAGGTAGCAGCAGGTGACGAGCTGGTCGGGGACGTCCAGGCCGGCGACGAAGGTGTCCAGGGCGTGCATCAGTCGCCGGGGTTCCAGCCCGATGGCCGCCAGGGCGTGGGCGGCGGAGCGCAGTTGCCCCATCACGGCGGCCGCCTCCAGGCCGCGGCCCATGACGTCGCCGATCATGATTCCCACCCGGCCCGCGCCGAGCGGGATGAGGTCGAACCAGTCGCCGCCCACACCGGCGCCCTGGGTGGCGGGCCGGTACCGGTGGGCGGTGGCGAGCCCGGGGATGGAGGGGGGTGTGCCCATGAGGCTGCGCTGGAGGGTGAGGGCGATGTGCCGCTGCTGTTCGTAGAGGGCGGTGAGTTCGGCCTCGACCCGCTTGAGGTCGCTGATGTCGCGGATGATGGCGCACGCACCGGTGACGGTGCCGTCGGCGCTGCGGGTGGGCCAGAGCGTGACGTCGACGTCCAGCAGCCGACCCGACCGGGTGACCCGTAGGGTTCCGACGTGCTCGACCTTCTCCCCGCCGCACAGCCGGTCGAGGATCGCACCGACCTCGTCGGTCCGGTCGGTCGGTGCCAACAGACCCACGTGCCGGCCGATGGCCTCGGCGGCCGTATAGCCGTACATCCGGTGTGCGGCGGCATTCCAGTAGGTGATGTACCCGTCGAGGGTCATGGCGAGGATGGCGTCCTGGGAGGACTCGACCAGTCCGGCCAGTTCATTGATGCGCTGCTCGGCGGCCTTCCGCTCGCTGACGTCACGGACAGCTGCGGACACCAGCGGCCCGTCGACGGTTTCCAGAGGGCTGAGGCTGATCTCGACCGGGAACTCGGTGCCGTCCTTGCGCAGTCCGTGCAGCTCCAGCCCGGCGCCCATCGGGCGCAGCTGTCGGTTGGCGGCGTAGTGCTCGCGGTGGCGGACGTGGTGCCCGCGAAACCGGCCCGGGACCAGCAACTCCACCGGCTTTCCCAGGAGTTCCTCGCGGCGGTAGCCGAACAGCGCCTCGGTCTGCGCGTTGACGAGCCTGATCGTCCCGGTGTCGTCCACGATGACCATGGCGTCGGGCGCCGCCTCCAGCAGCCCGCGGAAGAGTTCTTCGGCGACCACCGACGTACCGCTTCCGGGTCTGGCCGGATCAGTCGTTGCCCCGCCCGCTTCTGCCATGTCGACCTCAACCGCCTCGATGTCGGTGGTGATTTCGGGCAATCCCAGCGCAATTCCGGCCCTCCCGGGCCGGGTTTCGCCTAATGGCGCTGCATTGTTCGAACGGTTGTGTGCGATGTCGGAAAACGACCGTCCGGACGGGGCGGCGGCAGGTCGGCCGCGGTCCTGGGCGTGGCCTCCGAGCAGGCAGATCAAGGTGAGGAGAGGACAACCGGTCACCGACGAGAGCGGGCGGGATGGAACATCGAAGGGGCTCAGATCACGGGGATCATCGGCCCGATCCCCGGGAGCGGTACCAGTGTGGCAGGCCAACGTCCGCAGCCTGCGGACGAGTCGGGGTAGCCGGAAGCATCGACCCTTCGAACGGCCTTCGCGACGTGCTTCACAGGGCGATGGTGGCCTGCGTCATTCAGGACGCTCGCCGGCTCAGCACGGCGATCCGACTCGCGCAGTGTGACGAATGACGTCGACAGCCCGCGCGACCGTCTCTCGGCCGTCGGCGACTCCGAACACTTCCCCGAGGTCTCGGGTGTGGCCCGCGACCTCATGTTCTCTGACTCACACCCGCGTGAGCCGGTTCGAAGGCCCGTCGGCTGTGTGACGGGGTGGAGGATACGAGGTTCGAACTCCTGAGGGGTTGCCCCCGACACGCTTTCCAAGTGTGCTCGAGCGCGAAGGCCCGGGGCTGCGGGCCCCGGGCCTTCGTCGTGCCTGCGGTCAGGCCGGCAGCACGGCCTCGATCGCGGCGATCAGCTCGTCCGACTCCGGCTCGACGCGGGGGCGCAGGCGCGCGACGACGGTGCCGTCCGGCGAGATGAGGAACTTCTCGAAGTTCCAGCTGACGTCCCCGGCCTGGCCCTCGGCGTCGGCGACCCGGGTCAGCTGCTGGTAGAGCGGGTGCCGGCCGTCACCGTTGACGTCGATCTTCTCGAACAGCGGGAAGGTCACCCCGTAGGTGGTGGAGCAGAAGCTCTGGATCTCCTCGGCGCTGCCCGGCTCCTGCCCGGCGAACTGGTTGCAGGGGAAGCCCAGCACGGTGAACCCGCGCCCGGCGTAGCGCTTCTGGAGGTTCTCCAGGCCGGTGTACTGCGGGGTCAGGCCGCACTTGGACGCGACGTTGACGATCAGCAGCGCCTTGCCCTTGTAGTCGGCTAGGGAAGCGGCCTCGCCGGCCAGGGTGTGCAGCGGGATGTCGTACAGGCTCACGGTGGTGGTCCTCTCAGCAGGTCGGTAGCGGGTTTTCGCCCGGGCACACGGTAGCGGCCCCGGACGGCTCAACCGTGCCGGTGCCGCCGGTGTTCCGGCTGCGAGGGGGCGTACGGAGCGGCTCGTACGCCCCCTCGCGACCGGTCGAGCGCGACCGGTCAGAGCGCGAGCGGCTTGATGGCCGTCGGCGCGTGCTCGGGGAGGGTGGCGAGCTCCTCGAACTCGTTGACCTTGTCGATGTCGGTGCCGCTCATCGAGATGTTGGTGACCCGCTCCAGGATGGCCTCGACCACGACCGGGACGCGGAACTCGGCGGCCAGCTTCTTGGCCTCCTCGAAGGCGGGCAGCAGGCCCTCGGGTTCGGTGACCCGGATCGCCTTGCAGCCCAGGCCCTCGGCGACCTTGACGTGGTCCACGCCGTACACGCCCAGCTCGGGGGCGTTGATGTTCTCGAACTCCAGCTTGACCTGGAAGTCGATGTCGAAGTTGCGCTGGGCCTGGCGGATCAGGCCCAGGTAGGAGTTGTTCACCAGCACGTGGACGTAGGGGATCCGGTGCTGGGCGCCGACCGCCAGCTCCTCGATCATGAACTGGAAGTCGTAGTCGCCGGACAGTGCGACGATCTGGCCCTCGGGGTCGGCGGTGGCGACGCCGAGCGCGGCCGGGATGGTCCAGCCGAGCGGGCCGGCTTGGCCGCAGTTGATCCAGTGGCGCGGCTTGTAGACGTGCAGCATCTGGGCGCCGGCGATCTGGGACAGGCCGATGGTGGTGACGTAGCGGGTCTCCGGACCGAAGGCCCTGTTCATCTCCTCGTAGACGCGCTGCGGCTTGAGCGGCACGTTGTCGAAGTGGGTGCGGCGCTGCAGCTGCGCCTTGCGCTCCTGGGTGGAGGCGGCCCAGGCGCTGCGGTCCTTGAGCCGACCGGCGGCCTTGAGCTCCTCGGCGACCTGGACGAACAGCTCCAGGGCGGCCTTGGCGTCGGAGGCGATGCCGAGCCCGGGGGCGAAGATCTTGCCGATCTGGGTGGGCTCGACGTCGACGTGGACGAACGTGCGGCCCGCGGTGTAGACGTCCAGGCCGCCGGTGTGGCGGTTGGCCCAGCGGTTGCCGATGCCGAGGACGAAGTCGGAGGCGAGGAAGTTCTCGTTGCCGTAGCGGTGTGAGGTCTGCAGGCCGACCATGCCGGCGTTCAGCTCGTGGTCGTCCGGGACGATGCCCCAGCCCATCAGGGTCGGGACGACCGGGACGCCGGTCAGTTCGGCGAACTCCAGCAGCAGCGCGGAGGCGTCGGCGTTGATGACGCCGCCGCCGGCCACGATCAGCGGGCGCTCGGACTCCTGGAGCAGCGCGACGGCCTTCTCGATCTGGATCCGGTTGGCGGTCGGCTTGTAGACCGGCAGCGGCTGGTAGGCCTCGGGGTCGAAGTCGATCTCGGTCAGCTGGACGTCGATCGGCAGGTCGATCAGGACCGGGCCCGGACGGCCGGAGCGCATCAGGTGGAAGGCCTGCTGGAACACGCCGGGGACCTGCGCGGCCTCCAGGACGGTGGTGGCGGCCTTGGTGACGGGCTTGGCGATCGAGGCGATGTCGACGGCCTGGAAGTCCTCCTTGTGCAGCCGGGCGACGGGCGCCTGGCCGGTGATGCACAGGATCGGGATGGAGTCCGCGATCGCCGAGTACAGGCCGGTGATCATGTCGGTGCCGGCCGGGCCCGAAGTGCCGATGCACACGCCGATGTTGCCGGCCTTGGCCCGGGTGTAGCCCTCCGCCATGTGGGAGGCGCCCTCGACGTGCCGGGCGAGGGTGTGCCGGATCCCGCCGGAGGCCTTGAGGGCGGCGTAGAAGGGGTTGATCGCGGCGCCCGGCACGCCGAAGGCGACCTCAACGCCTTCGAGCTTGAGGATCTCCACGGCCGCGCGGGCGGCTGTCATACGAGGCATCGAATCTCTCCTGCGTCGGCCCGCAGTGGCTCGGAGGGCTCATCTCCTGAATTCCACCATACGGAAGAACGGTTTCTGTATGTGGAAGCACGGTAGGGTCGGGCCCGTCGGAGCGTCAAGGGGGGATTCAACAGAATGTGGAAGCGGGTGGCGGTCGGGTGAACGGCGAAGGTTCGTACACCTGAGCCTCGTTCGTGCTGGTGTGCCCGGGGAAGCGGACGCTCCGGCCCGGAAAGCGCCCCCGGTGTGCAGCGAGGGTGAAGGGATCGTGCCCGAGGTCGGTCCGCCCCGCGGACCTGGGTACCGTCGGTGGCACGCCGGGCCCGTGACGTCCAACTGAGGCCGCGGCAAGGGGGTTTGGGAGCGCCGAGGAGCGGGGGAAGTCCGCCGGCGGTCCCGTCCAGGACCAGCGCGCCCGGTCCCGCCGCACCCGAGCGGGGGACGCGCCCCCCGGCCGCACCGACCCGACATCCGCCGCCGCCCTCCGGCCCGCCCGGACACGCGGCCGTACCGCTGTCGCCCCCCACCGTGCGGTCCTCCTGGGCTCTTCTCCCCCCTGCGTCCTGCAAACGGCTCCTCTCTGCGCCCTGTCTGTGCCCTGCAAACGGCGTGCCCGCAGCGGCGGGTACGCGGAAGGAACGTCCCCATGCGCTGCACCCCTGCCCGACCCCCGGCGGTGACCGGGTGAACCGACCGCCGCACCGGCCCGGTCGTCCGCCGGGCCGCCCCCGTAAGAACGCCCCGCCGGGCCGCCGCCGGCCCCCACTCGCCGCGCTGCGTGCCGTGCCCTGGCAGCACGACCTGCCCGCCTCGCTGGTGGTGTTCCTCGTCGCCCTCCCGCTCTGTGTCGGGGTGGCCGTCGCCTCCGGCGTCCCGGCCGAACTGGGACTGGTCACCGGGATCGTCGGCGGCCTGGTCGTCGGCGCCCTGCCCGGCAGCAGCCTGCAGGTCAGCGGGCCGGCCGCCGGACTGACCGTGCTGGTCGCCGACGCCGTCCAGGACTTCGGCGTCGGCGCGCTCGGCCTCCTGGTGCTCGGCACCGGCCTGCTCCAGCTGGCCATGGGCGCCCTGCGGCTCGGCCGCTGGTTCCGGGCGATGTCCGCCTCCGTGGTCCACGGCATGCTGGCCGGCATCGGGCTGACCCTGCTGTTCGGCCAGCTCTACGCGCTCGCCGACCGCCGCGCCCCCGCCACCGGGCCGGAGAAGATCGCCGGAGTGCCCGCCCTGCTGACCGACGCCGTCACCGCCGCGGCCAACCCGAGTGCGGTCGCCCTGGGCCTGGGCACCCTGCTGGTGCTCGTCGCCTGGAAGCACCTGCCGGGCCGCCTGGTTCGTGCCGTCCCCGCACCGCTGGCCGCCGTCGGCCTGGCCGCCGCCGTCACCGCCGCGGCCGACCTGTCGGTGGCCCGGGTCCGGGTCGCCGGTCTGCTCGACGTCGTCCACCTGCCCGAACGCGACTCGCTGGGTGCGCTGGCCGGCACCGCCGGGCTCGGCACGGTCGTCGCCTTCACCCTGATCGCCTCCGCCGAGACCCTGTTCAGCGCCGCCGCCGTCGACCGGATGCATCACGGCCCGCGCACCGACTACGACCGCGAACTCACCGCCCAGGGCCTCGGCAACACCGTCTGCGGGCTGCTCGGCGCCCTGCCGATGACCGCGGTGATCGTGCGCAGCGCGGCCAACGTCCAGGCGGGCGCCCGCACCAAGGCCTCGCGCGTCCTGCACGGGCTCTGGCTGCTGCTGTTCACCGCGCTGCTGCCCGGCGCGCTCGGGCTGGTCCCGCTCACCGCGCTGGCCGCCGTCCTGGTGCACGCCGGCGCCAAGCTGGTGCCGCTGCGCCGGATCGCCGCGCTCTGCCGCGGCCACTGGGGCGAGGCGCTGGTGCTCGGGGTGACGGCGGCGGCGATCATCGCCACCGACCTGTTCGAGGGGGTGCTGATCGGCGTCGGGCTGGCGGTGGTGAAGTCCGCCTGGCAGACCTCCCACCTGCAGATCGCCGTGGAGGAGGTGGTGCTGCCGGGTGGGCGGCCGCTGCACCGGGTACGGCTCAGCGGCAACGCCACCTTCCTTCGGCTGCCCCGGCTGCTGGACACCCTCGAACGGCTGCCGGGCGACCGCCCGGTGGAGCTGGACTGGTCCGGGCTGCGCCATCTGGACCACGCCTGCACCCTGGCCCTCACCTCCTGGGCGGCCCAACACCGCGCCCGGTCCACGGCGCCCCTGGCCGTCGAACCGCCGCTGCCGACGGTGGCCTGAGAGTCCGTCCGGTTAGCCTGGTCGCGGCCCGGCGAAGGTCCGGGCCGTGACCGGTGCCGTCGGACGGTGAGGAGCGCAGAGCCGTGATCGCAGCTTTTTCGGTGACCCCGCTGGGGATCGGCGAGGACGTGGGGGAGGCGGTGGCCGCCGCCGTCCGGGTGGTCCGGGCGAGCGGGCTGCCGAACCGTACGGACGCCATGTTCACCAGCGTCGAGGGGGAGTGGGACGAGGTGATGCCGGTGATCAAGGAGGCGATCGAGGCGGTGAAGGCCTACGGCAACCGGGTGAGCACGGTGATCAAGATCGACGACCGGGCCGGGGTCACCGACGGCCTCACCGCCAAGGTCGCCTCGGTCGAGCGGCATCTGGCCGAGGGTTAGCGCGCCTCCCTCGTTCGGCGACCGGCGCCCACGTGGTGTCCGGCGCCGGGAGCCGGTGCGACGCCGGGCAGCACATGGGCGCGGCCTCAGTCCAGGACCAGCACTGCCTCCCGCTGCACGGGGATGCCGGTGGCCTGCGCGGCCTTCGCCTCCACCGTCCACACGCCCGGCGGGGGCGAGAAGGTGGCGCTGTAGCCGCCGTCGCCGTCGGGGCGCAGCCGCCGCCGCTCGATGGTCTCCCCGCTGTCCGCCGAGACGAGGCGGGCCTCCAGGAGGAGTCCGGGGTCCTCGGACACCGCGGTCACCGGCAGCGGGGTGCCGGCGGCCACGGCCTCCGGTACGTCGATGCCGAACCCCGTGCCGAGTGTCTGGTAGGGGCGGTGGTCCAGCGCTTCGTAACGGTCGTACAGCTGGCGGTGGAGCAGGGCGTCATTGGGCAGCGCGGTGTGCCCGAGACGGAACCAGTCGACCCGGGCGCCGTCCTCCCACTCGGGTGGCGTGGCCGACACGCACGGTACGGTGCCGTCCCCCTGCCAGCGGTCCTGGCCCTTGAGGCGGTCCGTGTAGGTGATGGTCCCCCCGGTCACGGCGAGCGCGACGTCGGTCGGCTCGCCCTTGCCGCCCGAGGCGAACACCCGGTACGCGGCGGGGCGGCCCGCCAGCAGATCGGCCGCGACAGGCAGGGCGAGCCCCCGACGGTGGTGACGGCCGTCGCGAACACCTCGCCCACCCGGCTCCGCCAGAACCCGCGGTGCCGAAGCCGGCCCTCCCGCCACTCCCAGACGGCCACGTGGGTGCCGAAGGTGGCCGCGAGGATCTCCCGGCCGGCCGCGACCCCCACGGCGACGGCGCTGATGGGCGTCGCCCAGCCGAGCGCGTGCACGACCCCCGGCCCGCCCCGCGGCCAGACCAGGACCCGTTCGGCGTCCGCCGCCACCGCCGCGATCCCGCACGCGTGGGAGGGAGCGGCCAGTGCCGTCAGCCGACGGGTCGCCGCCCCCAGTGCGGCGGGTACGTGGCCCCGTACGAGGTCGGGCGGGCCGCCGGGGCTGCTCCAGTGCCAGAGGCGTTCGGCCGCGGCGTAGAGCCCCCCGTCCGGGCTCGCCGACACGACGAGGACGTCGCCGAACGGCAGGCCCAGGCTGCGCTCGGGGGCGGACCGCTCGGCGGTGGTCCACTCGTCGGTCCAGTGCAGGTGCGCCGCGGAACGCGCCCAGGGCCTGAGCTCCGGCTGCTGACGCAGGGCCTCCGCCTGCAGCAGGGCGGCACGTTCGCCCGGCGACCTGCGCACCAGGTCCTCGGCGATCGGCCGGTACAGGCGCGCCTCGGCCGAGGCGGCGGCGCCGGGCTGGTCGAGCTGCGCCACGAGCCGCTCGGGATCCAGCCGGACGAGCAGTTCGGCGTCCTGCAGGAGAGCGGTCAACCGGTCGGCCCGGGCGGCGTGGGCGGCGGCGTACCGCGCGACGTAGGGGTTGGTGACGTCGCGTCCCCGGTACAGCGTCTCGTGGACCTGCCGGAGCACCGCGGCCATCGTGGCGTGCGCCGCGGCGTCCGGGAGGCCGGAGGCGCGCAGCACGTGGCTGACGAGCGCCTCGTGGTTCAACCGGAAGACCGGCTGGCCGGCCTCACCGTGCGCCACGATGTGCGCGCCGCCGAGCGCGCGCATCGCGACGATGTCGCGGGCCTCGTAGCTGTGGCTCTCCCCCCGCGCCCCGGCCAGTGCCCGGGCCGCCAGGAGCCAGATCCCGTCGTCCTCCGGCAGACCGGCGCCGAAGGAGAGCGCCAGGGGGAGCAGGAGCCCGAGAGCCCAGCCGGCGGCGGAGGCCGCGCCCGGTGCGGCCGTGTCCAGCGCCCGGATCTCGTGGTCCAGGGCCTCGTCCAGCCCCGAGGCCAGGACCTGCCGGAACTCCTCCGCCCGGTCGCGCAGCTTCGCCGCCCAGCAGCGACAAGTGGGAGCACAGCGAGTTCCGCTTCGTCCCGGCCGAGCCCGATGACGTGCTGGCCTTCATGCTCGACCCGGAAGTGCGGGAGCACTGGACGGCCTGCGGCCCGGCCCTGTTCCAGCACGCGCTGGTCCGCCTGATGACGCGACGGCTCGGCGACGCGGGCAAGGGCAGGCTCGGGGTGGAGAAGGCCATCGACCGCGTGGTGGCCGGACTCGCCGACACGGGGAACTGAGGGGCCCCGCCCACGGCGGGCCCTGTCCTCAGGGCGTGGTGCTCGGCGCGTCGGCCGCGGCCGGTCCGGTCGGTCCGGTCGGTCCGGCAGGTTCGGCCGGTGCGCCGGCGGCGGAACGGCGGGTCAGGGCGCGGTCCAGGGCGTACGGGCCGGAGCCGAGCACCGCGATGGCCAGGAAGGCCCAGCAGAACATCACCAAGGGTTCGCCCCCGTTCTGCAGCGGTGCCAGGGCGTGCTCCTGGTGGACGGTGAAGTAGGCGTAGGCCATCGAGCCGGAGCAGAGCAGGGCGGCGGTGCGGGTGCCGACGCCGAGCAACACCAGGGTGCCGCCGATCAGTTGGATCAGCGCGGCCCACCAGCCGGGCCACTGGCCGAGCGGGACGGTGTCGCCCTTGGCGCCGCCCAGGACGCCGAAGAGTGAGGCGGCGCAGTGGCAGGCGAAGAGCAGGCCGACGACGATCCGAAAGGCCGTCAGCACGACCGGGCGGGCGGCCTCGGGCCGCCGGGTCCTCGTGGTCGAGGAGGGCGGTGAAGTCCGGGTAGCGGTCGATGCGGACGACCTCGCAGGTGACCGTCGCGGCGGCGTCGGTGCGGAAGGCGATCCGATCGCCGGGGCGGATTACGGTCTTGGTCGGGCTGGCGGTGCGTACCTCAACGGTCTTGGCGCCGGCGGCGACCAGTTGGTGGTACTCGGGCCGCAGGTGCAGGTCGTGCGTCCTCACCGGGCCGCGGTGATCAGGCAGAGAGCGGCGGACTACCCGGTCGAGATGCGCGCGGAAGACCTGGTCGGCGTCGGGGGTGCGGCTGCGCAGGGCGACCATGGCGGTGAGGATCACGTCGCACAGCTCAGCGTGCAGGTCGGCTTCGGTGTGGCTGTGACCCCTGCGCGGGTTGGAGTTGAGGATGCCGGCCAGGGTTTCGCTGACCTCGCCGGCCTCCTCGCTGATCTTGAGGATGCGCATCAGCTGCTCTTGTTCTGGGGGCAGCGTGGCGTTGCTGTCCAGCCAGTCGACGAGTTGGGCAACGGCGTCCCAGGGATGTGCCACTGGTCCTGTTTCTTTGGGCGTTGTCGGGCGCTGGCAGTGGTGGTGCTGGCGCGGCGTTGCGGTTGCGGTCGGCATGCCTGCTTTTCCGGGGCGGAGCGGCTGGCTTCGCCCTGGCAGACGTGATCGACCGTAGTCGGGCGGTCGCGTACGGTGCCAGAATGTTGCGCAGATTTGCGGGGTCCGGGTGGGCACAATGCCGCGCCGAGCGTTCCGTGACGACGTGGCGGCGCTGCCGGATGTCGGCAGGGGGGTTCCAACTGCGTTCGGCGGCGGCGCTCTTGACGATGGCCATTCAGTCGGGAATCGTCATGCAAATCCACGCAACCGAGTGGTAAGGGGGAGTCGGCATGGCACTACGGTTCATCGGGATCGACCCCAACACAGGGGACGACGAGTGCCCGACCGTCTGGTACGACGACGAAGCTGACGAGATCGTCGTGCAGGGCTGGAAGGCCACCGAGAAGCTGCGCGCCAAGTGCCGGGAGACCGGGAGCATCCCCGATTCGGAGGATGTGGTCCGGCTGCCGGCGCGGATGGTGCCGATCTTGAGGAAGGCGTGCGATGCCGCCGAAGGTGCCGACGTTCGCTGAGCAGCTGGCCGCGGCTCGCTCCACCGCGGTCCACCTGGAGATGCGCGACTCCTACAGCGTGGCCAAGGAGACCGAGGCGTTCGCGGCGTGGCGGGACGGCTTCCGTCACGACCCTGACGACCGGGCGTCCTGGTGGCGTCCATGGCTGACCTTGATCGAGGAGACCGTCGCCCGGGGCGTCGAGGTCCGGCGAGTTCGGATCGTTTCCGAGCCGGTGTCGGAGTACATCCGGTTCGAGCACTCCGGGACCTTCACCAACATCGCTGCGGGCGAGCAGATCCGATGGCTGCCCCGACGGCAGGCGTCGGACATCGCCTTGCCGGGCAACGACTTCTGGCTGTTCGACGACCGGCTGGTGCGGTTCAACCACTTCACCGGTGACGGGGAGTCCGCCGGGCCGTCGTTCAGCGACGATCCGGCGGTGGCCCTGCTGTGCTCGACCGCCTTCGCCTCGGCGTGGGAGCGGGCCGTGCCGCACGAGAAGTACAGCGTCTGAGCCCGAGCACCGGCCACAGCAGCATCGATGTCGATCTCCCCGTCCTCCAGTGTCCAGGCGGCCCGCAAGGCTCTGGCAACGCGCCTTGGCGAGCTGATGCGCGACGCCGGCTTGAAGGGCGGGGAGCTGTCTGCCCGCTGCAGCTGGCACGCGGCCAAGACCTCCCGCATCCTCAACGCCCGTATCGCGCCTTCGGATTCGGACATCCGGGCATGGTGCCGGGCCTGCGGGGCCGACGACCAGGCCGCCGACCTGATCGCCTCGAACAGGGCTGCGGACTCCCTGTACGTCGAGTGGAGGCGGATCACCCGCGCCGGCCTGCGCCAGGCACAGGAAGCCCGCGTGCCGCTCTACGTCCGCACCCGCCACTTCCGCGCCTACTCCTCCCGCGTCATCCCCGGCGCCTTGCAGACCAGGGAGTACGCCGGCGCGCTGCTGCGCACGGTGGCCGACGTCCGCCAGACCCCGGACGACGTGGCAGAGGCGGTTGAGGCCCGCCTCGCCCGGTCAAGCGTCGTGTTCGAGGGCGGGCGCCGCTTCGTCGCGGTCATCGAGGAGTCCGTGCTTCGGTACCGGATCGGCGACGACGAGGTGATGGCCGGCCAACTCGGTCACTTGTTGCGCGTCATGTCGATGCCATCGGTGTCGCTGGGGATCATCCCGTTCACGGCCGCCCGCCACATGTGGCCGGTCGAGACCTTCAACCTCTTCGACGACCGGCAGGCGGGAGTGGAGCTGTTGTCGGCGCAGGTCACCGTGACCGCGCCTTCCGACCTCGCGCTCTACGCCCAGGCGTTCGCCCGCTTCGCCGCGCTCGCCGTTCACGGCGGCGCCGCCCGCGCGCTGATCACCTCCGCGATCAGCGACCTGGGCTGAGGTCCGCAAATTCTCGCAACTTCGTTGAGGCGCAACCTGGTTGGTCCGTAGCGTTCACGGGGTCGCCGGGCATAGCCCGGCGCCACCAGGTGCCCCAACAGCAGTCGGAGGAACCATGGCAACCGCAGTTGCACCCACCGACCCGATCATCGGCCCGCTCCGGAACGTGCGCGACCACGTCCCCACCGATCTGTGGGACAAGCAGATCGGCCTCCTGATGCGCGACTACCCGTACGACTCCATCATGGCCGCCCGCGTCCTCGGACAGGGCTATGCCTACCTGCTGACCGCGATGGCCCACCGCGGCGAGCAGCTGAGCCTCGGCCCCAGCTCGCTGGTCGACATCGGCGTCCACACGATCATCCTGGACACCGTCGCCTACGCCGAGCTGTGCCGGATCCACAACGGTGGCCAGTTCCTGCACCACGTGCCGGCCGTGGAGTTCAAGCAGGACGACACCGTCCTGCGCACCGCCCAGCTCATCGCGGCCGACGGCTGGGACGTGGACCTGCCACTGTGGGCCGACGCCGCGAACTGCAGCCCCTGCCACCCCGGCAACGACTCGCACTGATCGGCCAGTTGCGGTGGTCCCGGCCCGGCTGGGGCCACCGCGACGCGGGCGGGTGAAGTTCACCCAAACCGCAACGCCCGGGCGCCTGGGGCACCAGGATGGCCCGCGTGAAGATCACCTCCCCCGCCCAAGGCGCAGCGCCAGACCTGTGGCACCACTACGGCCGCACCCGCACCGACACCGACCGGTCCGTCCCCGGCTCGTTCTCCTGGGTCTGGGCCCAGGACGGCGGGCCGGGGGCCGAGGTACTGGGTGACATCACCGGCCTGACCGTGGCCGACCTCGGCGCGGGCGCCGCCCGGCACGCCGCCCACCTCGTCACCCGCTCGGCGCCCGCCCGGGTCGACGCCGTAGACGCCTCCCTCGCTCAGCACACGATGGCCTGCGACCTCTACGGTCATCTCGCGCCAAGCCTGCGGCCGGTGCACGCCGACGTGGCCGAGCACCTGGACGGGCACCCGGGCGAGTACGACGTCATCTACTCGGTGTTCGGCGCCCTCGACTTCACCGACCCCCGCCGGCTGCTCCCGGCCGCCGCCAGCGCCCTGCGTCCCGGCGGCCTGTTCGCCGCCTCCACCCTGGGCCACTACATCGGCGGAGCGCCCGCCGAACCGGACGTCCAGCACACCGACATCCCGGCCCGCACCCCGGACGGCGTCCCGACGACCATGCAGCGTTGGGTCCTCCAGGAGCACGTCTGGGAGAAGCTGCTGGACGAGGCCGGATTCACGGCGATCAGCATCGACCGACTCCCCCCGACGGCATCGGGGCCGCGCTCGGCCGACACCCTGCTGCTCCGGGCCTACCGGTCACGGTGAGGGACGCTTCGCCGCTGCGCATCCAGCGAAACGGCTCCTAATACTGCAGTGTGACTTCGCGATCTTGCGCTGGGGCTGGAGCTGTTGCCGAATGGGGATCTCCCCTCGGTTCAGCATGACGTCCGACCAGCGCAGCCCGGGCACCTCCCCCCTGCGCTGGCCAAGACCAGGATCATCACGTACGCCCCGTACAGCGGATCGCGCTCCGCGCGAGCCGGCTCAAGGGTTGCTGGTCATGCTTCGAGGCGTCGCTCTCCGACGCGGTACGCAGTCGGCGGCGCTGGCCGTGCTGGATCGAAGCGTGTCGAGATCACCGGAACCACCATGCGCTACATAAAGTAATTCTGTTTTCACGCTAGGTGATCCCTGGCGTGTCGCCGCCGCGCCCGATACGGCTGGCGCAGGCTGCCCTTACGTGAGGTGGAGGTGCTGGTGATCAGGCATGGGAGACAGCAGACCGGGTCGCATCGCGATACGGGGCCCGAGGAGGCGGGGCATAGACCGTGGCGAAGGCCATCGGCATGGGTGCGGATCTGCATGGCGGCGCTGGCAGTGCTGGCAGGACTGGCTCTGCCGGCCGTTACGCCAACCCCGGCGCGGGCCGCCACCGCCGCAACCGCCTACGTCACCAACCAGACCGACAACACGGTCTCGGCGATCGACACCACCACCAACAACGTCATCGCCACCATCCCCGTCGGTGCGAAGCCGTTCGGCGTCGCGATCACGCCGGACGGCACGCGCGCCTACGTCGCCAACGAGGGCTCGGACAACGTGTCGGTGATCGACACCGCCACCAACACGGTCACCACCACCATCCCTCTGTTCGCCGGCGCTGGCCCGAACGGTGTGGCAATCACGCCCGACGGCACGCGCGCCTACGTTGCCGACACCGGCAACCCCTTTGGTAGCCCCAACAGCACGGTGTCGGTGATCGCCATCGCCAGCAACACGGTCACCACCAACATCAACAACGCCGGCGCCGCCCCGTTCGCTGTGGCGATCACCCCGGACGGCACGCGCGCCTACGTCACGAACTACCAGAACGCCGGGGCTGTGCAGGTGATCGACACCGCCAGCAACACGGTCACTGCCACCATCGCCAACTTCACGGGCAACTTCCCTGCCGCTGTGGCGATCACACCCGACGGCACCCGCGCCTACGTCGCCAACCAGGGCAATTCGCACAACGTGTCGGTGATCGACACCGCCACCAACACGGTCACCACCAACATCACCGTCGATGTTGCACCGTCCGGCATCGCGATCACCCCCAACGGCACGCGCGCCTACGTCGGCACGGACGGCGGGGTGGACGTGATCGACACCACCACGAACACGGTCTCCGGGACCGTGGCCACCAACGCCTCCACCGTCGGTGTTGCGATCACCCAGGACGGCGCGCACGCCTACGTCGCCGCCCCCGGAGGCCCCAGAGCCGTCGATGTGATCGACACGGCCAGCAACACGGTCACCGCCACCGTCCCCGTGGGGAACAGTCCGCAACAGGTCGCGATCGCCCCTGCCAGCAGACCTTCCCTGACCATTACCAAGACCCACACCGGAACCTTCGCCCCAGGCCGGCAGGGCACCTACACCATCACCGTCGGCAACAACGGAACCGCCCCGACCGACGGCACCACCGTCAGGGTCCAGGACACCCTCCCGGCAGGACTCACCGCCGTCCGCCTCGTCGGCTCCGGATGGAACTGCGTGCGGTCCACCCTGACCTGCACCCGCAGCGGCGTCCTCAACCCCGGCGGCACCTACCCGCCCATCACGCTGCGGGTCCGCGTCTCCCGCACCGCCACCGGCACGATTACCAACACCGCCACCGTCAGCGGAGGGGGCAACGGCACCGCTACCGCCACCGACCCCACCATCATCGACCCCGGTCCGGGTCACTGGCACCACTGTGACCACGACGAGTGGCCGCGCTGCGACCACCGCACCTGAGGACACCGGCACCCGGCCCACCACGAACAACGACAGCGCGGGACTCCGAACCGGAGGCCCGCGCTGTCCCCTATGGAGGAGGCGGTCGCAGAGCAGCGTTTCGACAGCGGTTCGGGAGGCAACACCTGAACCGGATGCTCACGAGAACGAGCCCAATCCCTCACCCCGCCTCGCCCTGCCGCCGCTGCTCGCGCTCCTCGAACCGGCGCTCCAGGTCCTCGTGCCAGCGGGCCGCGGGGCGTTGTCAGACATCCGGGAAGGTAAACGGGAGTCCGGCCGCTGGTGACCGTGTGCGGTCGCCAGCGGCCGGACTCCACCAGAATCTGGCGGCAGTTGAACAGGTACTGCTTGCCAGCAGACGTCTGTGGCTTCAGTTGCGTCGAGTGTCAGACACAGATGCTTTCTGCCACGTCTTCGCCGCCCCTCCGCCGAGAGCGGCGGCGTTGACCAACGAGGCTCCCTGGCTGGTTGCTTGAGACATGAGACGTCTCTCTCAACCGCCCGGAGCCTCGCCTGTTCTGCCCTCACCTCAACCGCCGGGCCGTCACCCGGCCAGCGCCCACCCCGAAAGGATCAGCGCGTTAAGACGGGTAGCCGGCCTTCGGAGTGTCACCCGAAGGCCGGCAGCGCCGCCGGGTTGATCAGGCGGTGTAGGTCATGGTTCCGGCGGACACCGTGCCACCCGGGGTGGTCACGGTGACGTTGACGGTGGTACTCGGGGTGCCGGCGGGGATGGTGCCGGTGATGACGGTGCCGGTGTTGGAGGTGATCGTCGCCGTGGTCGTCCCGAAGGTCACGGTCGCACTTGCGAGGCCGGTGCCCGCGATGGTGAACACACCGCCACCCGCCGGGATGCTGACCGACGGGACGATGGGCACGGTCACGACCGGGACGGCCACGTAGGTCATGGTTCCGCCGGACACCGTTCCCCCGGGAGTGGTCACGGTGACGTTGACGACGGTGCCCACCGTGCCGGCGGGGATGGTGCCG
>NZ_JBIRFA010000007.1:53852-54336 GCF_044327205.1 Kitasatospora sp. NPDC018058
GTGATGAGGGTGTCGGTGTTGGTGGTGATCGTCGCCGTGGTCGTCCCGAAGGTCACGGTCGCACTTGCGAGGCCGGTGCCCGCGATGGTGAACACGCCACCACCCGCCGGGGTGCTGGTCGCGGGGCTGATTTCCGTAGTCACGACCGGGACGGCCAGGTAGGTCATGGTTCCGCCGGACACCGTGCCACCCGGGGTGGTCACGGTGACGTTGACGGTGGTACTCGGGGTGCCAGCGGGGATGGTGCCGGTGATGAGGGTGTCGGTGTTGGTGGTGATCGTCGCCGTGGTCGTCCCGAAGGTCACGGTCGCACTTGCGAGGCCGGTGCCCGCGATGGTGAACACACCGCCACCCGCCGGGGTGCTGGCCGCGGGGCTGATTTCCGTAGTCACGACCGGCACGGCCACGTAGGTCATGGTTCCGCCGGACACCGTTCCCCCGGGAGTGGTCACGGTGACGGGCACGGTGGTGCCCGCGGTACCGG
>NZ_JBIRFA010000007.1:54433-296143 GCF_044327205.1 Kitasatospora sp. NPDC018058
GCCGGGATGATGCCGGTGATGACGGTGCCGGTGTTGGTGGTGATCGTCGCCGTGGTCGTCCCGAAGGTCACGGTCGCACCCGTCAGGCCGGTGCCCGCGATGGTGAACACGCCACCACCCGCCGCAATGCTGCTCGACGGACTGACGGTGGCGGTCACGACCGGCACGGCCACGTAGGTCATGGTTCCGCCGGACACCGTTCCCCCGGGAGTGGTCACGGTGACGGGCACGGTGGTGCCCGCGGTACCGGCCGGGATGATGCCGGTGATGACGGTGCCGGTGTTGGTGGTGATCGTCGCCGTGGTCGTCCCGAAGGTCACGGTCGCACCCGTCAGGCCGGTGCCCACGATGGTGAACACGCCACCACCCGCCGGGATACTGACCACCGGAGTTATGGGCGTGGTGACGACCGGCGGCGCGGACGAGAGGTAGGTGAAGCCGCCCGGAACACTCGCCGATCCACCGACGGTGGTCACCACCACGGGGACGGTGCCCGCGGCGTGCGCCGGGGTCAGGCCCGCGATCACGTTCGGGGCGCTGGCCAGCACGGTGGCCGCGGCACCGCCGAAGGTCACGCTGGCCCCGGCGAGCCCGGTACCGGTGATGACGAACGGGATACCGCCAGCGACCGGACCGGAGACGGGCGTGATGGCCGCGGGGTTGGGCGCGGGCGTCGGCGAAGCCACCAGATAGGTGTAGGCCACGGGGTTGCTGGTGCCGTTCGGGGTGGTGACGGTCACCGCTACCGTGCCGCTTCCGGGCGGGGCCACGACGACCAGACTGAAGCCGAGGACGTCACCGGACACGATGGTGGCCGGAGCCGATCCGAAGTGGACCTGGGTGGCGGCGTTGAGGCCCAGGCCGGTGAGGGTGACGGTGTCGCCGCCGGCCGCGGGCCCCGCGTTGGGGCTGTCCACGAACAGCACGGGCGGCAGCGGCCAGGGCAGCGTGAGGCTCGGCGCCAACGACGCCGCATGCACAGTTGCGTTCACGATTCGTCTCCTGCGTGAGAACGGTGAAGGCGGCCGGGCGGGCCTTCAACCGCGCCGCCCGGCCCCGGACCTGTCAGCTGTCCAGCCATCCCTCTGAGCGGCCGTGCGGCACGGCCGGTCAACGGCCGTAGGGCGGGCCGAGAGGCGCAGGGCTGTGCATACCGACACATCTGGGCCAGGAGCTGCGGCGAGTACCGGTGAGCTGGCGCCAGGACGGCTGGAGCGAATCACCCCCCGACGTCCGAGAGGGGGCTGGAACAACGGACCGGCCGCCAGCTGAGCTCCCCGGCACGGGATGGGCGGCCCGCCGGTTCAGACATCACCATTACGCCGACATCATGGATATGAAGCAATAACATTGACGGCCGGTCACCCGAACGGCCCAGCTTCCCGAACCGCTTGCGCCTACCGCGGGTGCTGCCATCCCCCAAATGGCGTCGCTCGGTTACGAGGACGTCGTCGCCCTCCGAGACTCCGTGGCCGCCCTGGCGGCATACGTGCGACAGCGCCTGCTCGCCGGCCGACAGCGCACCGACAACCGCGCCGAACACGGCGTGCGTGCCGCACTCGGCGAGCGCCATCAGCCTGGCCTGCGGGAACGCACCAATGCCACGTCCCGTGCCCGGGCGGCCGAAGTGCTCGTCGTTGGCGTCGGTGTCCGCCAGGTCCAGAGTCGTGCCGTCCACGGCGACCAGGTGCCAGCGCCGGTACCAGGCGCCTGCCGTCTCCGGGCACGGCCAGCGGGCGGCACACCCGCGCGAACAGCACCTGCGCCCGGTCCTGGCCGAGTTTGCGGCTGCGGGCGCTCCGGTGCGCAGCACGCGATGGCGGTCAACGAGATCGTGCTCGCTTCGTCCTCGGCGGCAGTGTGCTCGGGGCCGCGGGCGGGGTGGGCACCGTGCGCTCCTGGGTGACCGAGGTGGAGTTTCTGCTGCCGGGTGGGCAGTGCAAGGTGCGCCCGGACGGCGTGTGGCAGGTCCCGGAGATCGGGGTGCCGGTGCTGATGGCGGAGGTTGACCGCTCCACCATGGCTCCGGCCGACGTCACCGCGAAGTCCCCCCGGTACCGCGAGCTGTTCCGCACGAAGGACCGCGACAACGACCCGGTGCTGGCCGACGAGGAACCGGCCGACCGGGCGGTGCACTGGTGGCGCCGGGCCTACCCTGGCCACGCCCGGGCCCGGTACCCGCCGGTCGCCCTGGGCGTCCTCTGCGTCGTCCGCTCAACCGGCCGTAGCGACGGCCGGCGGATGGTTCGCCCCCAGAACAGCGGCCAGATCCTGGTGTCTCGGATGACGCGGCCGTGGTCAAGGGGCACTTCACCACGGGCATGCAAGCATGCGCCCAGAAGGCGTCGGGCTTCTCGGGCCGTCTGCCGGTCGGCGGCGCCGGAGGGGTGATGGGGCGGTAAGGGTAGCCATGGTCTAGTCCGCTTAGCAATGCTCCGTCAGGAATCGGTCTGGACCATTTTCCAACCTTTCTTGACCGACCGGTCTCGAAAGGACTAGCGTCCCTCCCATGGCGCGAACGAAGGAATTCGACCCGGACGCGGCGCTGCAGGCGGCCCTGGAGCTGTTCTGGCGGCGCGGCTACGAGGCCACCTCGATGGTCGACCTGGTCGAGGCGCTCGGTATCGCCCGGGCCAGCATCTACGCGACCTTCGGCAGTAAGCACGAGCTGTACCTGCGCGCCCTGGAGCGCTACGGCGAGCAGACCGATCCGGTGCTGCTGGCCGAACTGTCCCAGCCCGGCCCGGTGCTGCCGGCCGTGCGCGCACTGGTGCGCCGGTATGCGGCGGAGTCGGCCGAGGACGGGCTCAGGCGCGGCTGCTTCGTCATCAACGCGGCCGTCGAGCTGGCCCCGCACGACCCGTCGGCGGCCCGCCGGGTGGGGGCCAGCCTCGGTCACCTGGAGACGGTGCTGACCGCCGCTCTGGTGCGCGCCGGGGCGCAGGGCGAACTGCCCGCCGGGCGGGAGCCCCGGGCGCTCGCGCGGATGTTGATGGTGCTGATGCAGGGCATGCGGGTGATGGGCAAGACCGCCGACGGCGCGGCCCGGGTGCGGGACGCCGCCGAGCAGGCGCTGGTGCTGCTGGACTGACTTCCCGGCCAGCGGGTGGTCGGGTCGATGCCTCCTGCTACATCGATTCTGGACCGAACGATCGTTTATGAAGAACGCAGGGGAGGGGGTCCCATGCTCGCGGCCACATCGGGCCGGTCAGGATTCGCGCTGCTCGTCGCGCGACTGACTTACCGTCACGAGCGTCGCCGGATGCGGCGCCGGCCGGGACGGCGCTCACCATGCTCGCGGTCGCCGCCCCGCCGCCGGCCACCACCACCGCATCAGAACGCACCACTCGGATCGAGGAGTTCACCCCATGACCACGCGTTTCGCCGACCAGTCCGTCCTGATCACCGGCGGCGGCAGCGGCATCGGGCGGGGCATCGCGCTGGCCTTCGCCCAGGAGGGCGCCCGGATCGCGGTCGCCGGGCGCAGCGCCGGACCACTGGCCGAGACCGTCGACTTGATCGAGCGGGCCGGCGGCGAGGCGATCGCGCTCACCGGCGATGTGGCGGACGCTCAGGACGCCGCCCGGCTGGTCCGCGAGACCGTCGAGCGGTTCGGCGGGCTGGACGTCGCCGTCAACAACGCCGGGGTGCTCGGTGCCCTCGGTCCGGTCGGCGAGATCGACGAGGCCGACTTCCGGCGGGTGTTCGACATCAACGTGACCGGCACCCTGCTCGCGATGAAGCACCAGATCGGCCACATGCGGGCCCATGGCGGCGGCGTGATCGTCAACGTCTCCTCCAACGTCGGCGCCCACCGCCGGATCGCGGGCGTCGGCGCCTACGCCGCCAGCAAGGCCGCCGTCACCGCGCTGACCCGCGCCGCCGCCCGCGACCACATCGCCGACGGCGTGCGGATCAACCTGGTGAGCCCCGGCCCGGTGGAGACCCCGATGTCCACCCAGCCCGGGGAGAACGCCGCGGCCAAGGCCGAGCGGATGAAGGCCGAGGTCCCGGCCGGCCGGGCCGGCGCGGTGGAGGAGATCGCTGCCGCCGTGCTCTACCTCGCCTCGCCGGAGGCCGGCTACACCGTCGGCGCCGACCTCGTGCTGGACGGCGGCGCCACCGCCTGATCGGCCGGGCTCAGCCGTTCAGCCAGTCACCGGGCACGGCCTCGTGGAGCGCTTCCAACGCCTCCGGGGTCCGTGCCCGGGCCATCATCCAGGCCTCCTCGACCACCCCGATCAGCACGTCCGGCCCCTCGTGCCAGCGGCAGCCCCGGCCGAGTGCGGGCAACTCCCGGAAATAGCCCGGAAGTTCATCGTCCGACTCGATGAAGTCGGTCAGCTCGTGGTCCTCCAGCAGCTTCTCCGTCATCGCCATCACCGCGGCCGCCGTCGAGAAGCGCTCCTCCCCGGGCTCCCAGTGCTCCTGCGACTTGTCGGCCAGGTCCGGCCGGATCACCGTCGGCGGGTCCTCCTGCTCCAAGTCGCCCAGCAGGACGCCCCAGTGCGCGCAGCCCTGGTTCTCCGCCCGGTACACCAGCGCGCCGTCCAGCACGTACAGCTCGTCCGGCGTCAGCAGCACGTCCTGACTGCTGGTGAGGTCGGCCCGGCGGCCGAACAGTCGGTACGCCTCGCGCAGCGCCGCCGGCAGCCGCACCCCGAGCCGCTGCTCGGCCGCGTCGAGCTCGGCGTCGGTGAAGCCGTCGGCCGCCGCCAGCGGCTCGCCCCAGCGCGCGGCGAAGCCCCTGACCAGTGCCCAGGCGCCCGCGCGGCCGCGCAGCGTTTCGGCCATCGCGGTTCGCATGTCGAAATCCGTGTCGTTCACCCGCGCACCGTACGACACCACGCTGACAGCGCTCCGGGCGCCGCACCCCCGTCAGCGCACGATCGGCCGGATCTGACGCGAACGCGTAAGCCCGGGGACACTCGCTGATCACCATGAGGTTTCCGCGCCGTCGTTCGGGCAAGACACGGTTTCGGCCGGAACCGACACACGAAAGGCGGACGCGCAACCGATGCCGACCGCACCGCGCACCGCGCCCCTGCCGGGACGCCGCCCAGGACCACATCGGGGAGGGCGCTGGGGTGAACACGGGCTCGCCTGGGCCTTCCTGCTGCCCTCCCTGGTGGTGTTCATCCTCTTCATCGGCTACCCGCTGGGCCGGACCATCTACCTGAGCGGGCACGCCAACGACCTCTTCGGCGCGCCCTCCCGCTACGTCGGGATGAAGCACTACACCGACCTGCTCGGCTCGGCCGACTTCGGCCGGACGCTGGGCACCACGGCGCTGTTCACCCTGCTCACCGTGGTGCCCGGGGTGTTCGGCGCGCTGGTGCTGGTGCTGCTGCTGGAGAACCGGATCCGCGGTGTACGGCTGCTCCGCTCCGCCTTCGCGCTGCCCTTCGCCTTCTCGGTGGCCAGCGCGTCGGTGGTCTTCGCGGTGTTCTTCAACCCCGCCAGCGGGGTGCTCAACGGCCTGCTCTCGCGCGTCGGCCTCGGCCCGGTCGGCTGGCTCACCGACTCCCGGTACGCCCTGGTCTCGGTGGCCGTCACCACGATCTGGATGAACCTCGGCTACAACGTGCTGGTGCTCTCCGCCGGCATCGGCTCGATCCCGGGGGAGATCGTGGAGGCGGCCCGCATCGACGGCGCCTCCGGCCTGCGGCTGACCCGCTCGATCACCGTCCCGATGCTCGGCCCGAACCTCTTCTTCCTGACCGTGGTCTCCACCGTCCACGCACTGCAGAGTTTCGGCCAGATCCACATCCTCACCAAGGGCGGGCCGGACGGCGCCACCCGGACCCTCGTCTACTCCGTCTACGAGAAGGCCTTCGCCTACAACTCCAGCGACTTCGGCATGGCGAGCGCCCAGGCCGTGGTGCTGCTCGTGGTCGTCCTCGCCTGCACGGCCGTCCAGTTCGGCGTCCTGGAGCGGAAGGTGCACTACGCATGACCACCATCGTCAGTGAGACCGAGGCGCCCCGCCCGCGCACCCGGGTGCTCGCCGGGCGCTCCCCGCGCGACCTGCTCGGCCGCGCCGCCGTCTACCTGCTGCTCGCCGTCGCCGTGGTCACCGTGGCCTTCCCGGTCTACTACGCGATCGCCGGCGCCTTCATGGACCCGTCCGAACTCTCCTCCTACCCGCCGGCGTTGGTGCCCCACTCGGTCACCGGGCGGAACTTCGCCGGCGCCGTGGACACCATCCCGCTGGCCCGCCAGTACGCCAACTCGGCGATCACGGCGACCGCCATCACCCTCGCCCAGTTGTTCACCTCGATCCTGGCCGCGTACGCCTTCGTCTTCCTGCCGCTGAAGGCGCGGGCCGTGGTGTTCGGGGTGTTCCTGGCCACGCTGATGGTCCCGTGGGAGGCCATCATCATCCCCAACTACCTGACCCTGTCGGACTGGGGCCTCGGCAACACCTACTTCGGTCTGGTGCTGCCCTTCCTCGCCTCGGGCTTCGGCACCTTCATGCTGCGCCAGTCCTTCCGGCAGCTGCCCGGCGAACTGCGCGACGCCGCCCGGATCGACGGCGCCGGGCACTGGCGCTTCCTGTGGCGGATCGTCGTCCCGCTCAACAAACCGGCCCTGGCCGCGCTGTCGATCTACGTCTTCCTGTCCGCCTGGAACCAGTACTTCTGGCCGCTCATCATCACCCGCACGGCGAACATGCAGACCCTGCAGATCGGCCTCACCTCGCTGCGCGACTCCGAGATGGCCGACCCCGGGCTGATCCTGGCCGGCGTCGTGCTCTCCCTGCTGCCCACCCTCGCCCTGGTGGTCTTCGGCCAGCGCTTCATCGTCCGCGGCCTGACCGCGGGCGCCGTCCGCTGACCGGCCCCGTGCCGGATCGTCCGTCCCGCTTCCGCAAAGAACTTCCGCAATGAACTTCCGTGAAGAAAGAGAACCCTCGTGAAGAAGAGTGCGCGCGCGCTCGCGGCCCTGCTGGTGGCCGGTCTCTCCCTGACGGCCTGCAGCTCCTCCGACTCCGGCTCCGGCTCGGGCGGCTCCTCCGACGCCGCCGCGCCCGGCGCCCAGGCGCTGGACCAGGCCTCGGGCGTCACCGGCATCGAGTTCTGGCACTCGATGACCGGCAAGAACGCCGACGTGCTGAACGGGCTGGTCAGCCAGTTCAACGCCGCCCACCAGGGCAAGATCGAGGTCAAGGCGCAGTTCCAGGGCAAGTACGACGAGCTGGTCGCCAAGTACAAGGCGTCGGTGCAGCAGAAGGGCACCCCCGCCCTGGTGCAGGTCTACGACATCGGTACCCGGTTCATGATCGACTCCAAGCAGACCGTCCCGGCCCAGGCCTTCGCGGACAAGGACGGCTTCTCGTTGGACGACCTCGACCCCAACATCCGCAACTACTACTCGGCCGGCGGCAAGCTGGTCTCGATGCCGTTCAACTCCTCGATGCCGCTGCTCTACCTGAACACCGAGGCGTTCAAGGAGGCCGGTCTCGACCCGGCGCAGCCGCCCAAGGACCTGGGCGAGCTGGCCGACATGGCCAAGAAGCTGACCAAGAAGGACGCCGACGGCAAGACCGTCCGCTACGGCTTCGGCGCCGCGATCTACGGCTGGTTCGTCGAGGAGCTGCTCGCCGAGTCCGGCACGATGTACTGCGACAACGACAACGGCCGCAGCAACAAGGCGGGCAAGGTCGTCTTCGACTCCGCCCAGGGCGCACAGATCGTCCAGTGGTGGGCCGACCTGGTCAAGGGCGGCTACGCGGCCAACACCGGCCGGGTCACCGACGACGCCCAGGCCGCCTTCAAGGCCGGTACGGTCGCGATGCACCTGGAGTCCACCGGCGTGCTGCGCGGCTACACCGAGGCCGCCAAGTTCGGCGTCGGCACCGCCGCCTTCCCCAAGGTCACCGCCGCGGACCAGGGCGGCCCGGTGATCGGCGGCGCCTCGCTGTGGATCAGCGGCCCCGGCCACTCGGACGCCGAGAAGCGCGCCGCCTGGGAGTTCGAGAAGTTCCTCACTTCCCCCGAGCAGCAGGCCGTCTGGCACACCGGCACCGGGTACTTCCCGGTCAACAAGAAGTCCCTGGACGACCCCAAGGACAAGGAGTGGGTGGCCAAGTACCCGCAGTTCCAGACCGCCATCGACCAGCTGAAGGCCACCAAGCCCACCCCGGCCACGGCGGGCTGCCTGCTCGGCGTGATGCCGCAGGCCCGCAAGGGCGTGGAGACCGCCATCGAGCAGACCGTCGCCGGCGGCAAGACCGCCCAGCAGGCCCTGGCGGACGCGGTCAAGGAGCTCCAGCCCGCGATCGAGAGCTACAACAGCTCGGTCGGCTGACCGGTTCGACGGTCCGGCGGCGGCCCGCCCGGCGCACTCGCGCCCGGCGGGCCGCCGTCGTCGTCGCCCGGCGGAGAGCGCGCTACGCGGAGAGCGCCTCGCCGTCCTCGGGCAGCGTGCAGGCGGCCGCGAGTTCGTCCAGCGAGAGGTCCAGTGCGAAGGCCAGCGCCGCGATGGTGAAGAAGGACGGCGTCGGCGCCCGACCCGTCTCGATCTTCCGCAGCGTCTCCGCCGAGACACCGGCCACCGCCGCCACCTCGACCATGCTGCGTTCACCACGCGCCTCACGCAGCAGCGCACCGAAGCGCTCCCCACGCTCGCGCTCCCACGGGGTCAGCGGAGTCCTCACCATGGCGCCGAGTCTAGGGCCTTCCGCCCCGCAGGTGGATCAGTGCTCCCCGGGCCAGTTGGGGAGGGGGGCCGGGCCTCCCGGTCGCTCGGTGTTCAGAGCCAGGCAGAGGATGACGACGGTGGTGTTGCGCTCCTCACTGTAGGAGCCGAAAACATCCTCCGGCTCCGAGTCGCACGCGTGCTGGGCGCTGCCGTCATGCGAGACCTTGGTGACCTTGTAGTCCGCGTTGGGCTTGGTGCAGGCCACGATCTCCATCTTCGGCTTCTTCCCGTCGCCGATGTCGTGCACGCAGTCACCGGCCTTCGAAGCGGCCGGTTCGGACTTGCTGATGTTGCCGGAGACGATCAGGCCGCCGGCCATCAGTGCGACCAGGAGGAGCGGGCCCCCCACACGCTTGCCGAGGCGGCGAAGCCGCGAGGGCTCGGCCGGGGCGGGGAGTCCGTGGTTCTCGGGCTCCGGGGTGAGCGGCTCGGCCGGCTTCGGGGTGTCGTCGACGGCGGGGAGCGGCGGGGTCGTCACGTTGGTTCCTCGTGATCAGATCATCGGATGGTGCCGCCGAACCTTAGCGGATCATGAGCCCGGCGAGCCTGCGCATTTCCCCAGGCCAGAGGCCTTGCCAGCCGTTGCGGCCCGCCGAGGCGAGGGCGCGTGACCCACTGGCCCGTCAACTGGAATGTCCTGGACGGCAGTTGCCGACATCCTTCCGGGTCCGGGGGTTGACGCGACTTCACCTCCCTTCCAGCCGTGATACAAATACCGGTATAAGAATTGGATCCAGGGGAGTGATTCACCATGGTCGAACTCAAGTCGGACGCCGCGCTCGCCGCGATGCGCGAAGCCGGGCGGGTGGTCGCCAACGCGCTGGCGGCCGTGCAGGGGGAGGCGGCGGTCGGCGTCAGCCTGCTGGAACTGGACGAAGTGGCGCGGGGCGTACTGCGCGAGGCCGGGGCCGGTTCGCCGTTCCTCGGCTACCGGCCGTCCTTCGCGCCCGTCCCCTTCCCGGCGGTCATCTGCGCCTCCGTCAACGATGCCGTCGTGCACGGCATCCCGGACGGCTACCGGCTGCGCGACGGCGATCTGGTGAGCATCGACTGCGGCGCCGTGCTGGACGGCTGGTGCGGCGACGCCGCCGTCAGTTTCACCGTCGGCGCCGCCCGCCCCGAGGACGCCGAGCTGATCGCCGCCACCCGGCGCGCCCTGGAAGCCGGGATCGCCGCCGCCGTGGTCGGCAACCGGATCGGCGACATCGCCCACGCCGTCGGCGCCGTCGCCCGGGCCGGGCGGTACGGGACGCCCGAGGGCTTCGGCGGGCACGGCATCGGGCGCCGGATGCACGAGGACCCGCACGTGCCCAACGACGGCCGCCCGGGCCGGGGTTATCCGCTGCGCCCGGGCCTGGTGCTGGCCATCGAGCCGATGCTCACCGCAGGCGGCCGCGACGACTACGACACCGACCCGGACGGCTGGACCCTGCGCACCGTCGACGGCAGCCGCGCCGCCCACATCGAGCACACCGTCGCCGTCACCGAGGACGGCCCGCTCATCCTCACCCTGCCGTAGGGCGCGGCCGGCCGGACGCCGCCGCACCGGGCGGGTGCGGCGGCCGTGGGATCCGCGCGTGGTGCGAGTCAGGAAGCCCGGAGCAGGGCGCGCAGCTCGACGGTGTCGACGATGTGGGCCCGTGCCGGGAGAACGTGCTGGAGCAGGACGTCGTGGACGCCGGGGTCCGGGTCGGCGACGCCGTCGGACAGGACGTAGAGCCGGTAGTCGCGGTCGGCCGCGTCGACGACCGTGGACAGGACGGCGCCGCTGGTGGTGATGCCGGAGACGACCAGAGTGGTGATACCGCGCTCGCGCAGCCGCCGGTCGAGGTCGGTGGTGGACAGGCCGCCGTGACGGGTCTTGCGCACGACGATGTCGCCGTCCTGGGGAGCCAGGCGTTCGTGGATGGCGGCGGCGGGGTCCTCGTGGTGCATCACCCGGTGTCGGGCCAGCGGGGCGAAGGACTTGTTGACGGCCGGGATCGCGTCCCAGTCGGCCTCGGTGAAGGCGACACGCACGTACGCGATGGTGCCGCCCTTCGCGCGGACGTCGGCGACGGCCCCTTCCACACGGCCGAGCAGGGCCTCGCGGTCCCCGTCCTCGGGCAGGACGGCCAGGATCGCGGGCTGGTAGTCCACGACGAGAAGAGCGGTGTGCGCGGGGTCGAGTGCGGGGGCGGTGCTCACGCGAGGGTTCCTCCTTGTTGATGTTGCGGCGGCTCGGTGCTTCAGCGGCGAGTCGCGGTGCGTCATGAGTGGCTGGGGGACGGTTCCGGCTCGTGCCACGACGTCCGGTCGTGCCGGGGGAGCAGGAGCGGGGTGGCGAGGATGAGCAGTCCCGCGACCGCGAGAGCGGCGCGCGGGCCGGTGGCGTCGGCGAGCAGCCCGCCGAGCGCGGTGAAGACGGCGATGGACGCCTGCTGGCCGATCGACCAGGCGGAGAGGGTGCGGGCGACGAGGTGCTTGGGCGTGCGTTCGAGCCGGTAGGTGGCGAGCACCGGGGTGAACAGGCTCATGTTGATGATGATCGCCAGCTCGACGGCCATCACGGTGGCGAGGCCGACGACGCCGGGACGGACGAAGACCAGGCCGATCAGCCAGACGGCGCGCAGGGTGCCGACCGTCCGGAAGACCCGCTGCCGGCCGTAGCGGGCGACGACCCGCTGGGCCAACCGGGAGCCGACGAGTCCACCGAGACAGGGGGCGGCGAAGGCGAGGCCGTACTGCCACGGCGGGAATTCGAGCTGGCGGAGGAGGAGCACGGCCAGCAGCGGCTCGGTGGCCATGATCAGGCCGGCGACCAGCATGTTGTTGAGGTAGAGCGCCCGCAGACCGGGGTCGCCCATGATGTGCCGCCAGCCGTCGAGCACCGCGCCCGCCCGCACCGGGCTCTTGCCGGTCGGTGGCGGCGCTTCCTCCCGGCCGCGGATCGCGGTGATGCCCAGCGCGGAGAGCAGGTAGCTGAGCGCGTCGGCCACCACGGTGGTGACCGGCCCGAACAGGCCGATCGCCGCCCCGCCCAGCGGTGGCCCGACCGCGATGGAGCTCCAGTTGGTGGACTCGAACCGCGCGTTGGCCACGAGCAGGTCGTCCGGCCGGACGAGGGCCTTGAGGTAGGCGCCGCTGGCCGCGTTGAACGCGATCTTGGCCGCGGCGACCACGGCCGAGATCACGAGCAGCTGGATGAACCCGAGGTGACCGAAGGCATAGGCGACCGGGATCGTCGCCATGGCCGCGAACCTGGCCAGGTCCATCACGACCATGACCGAGCGCTTGCGCCGGAACTCCACCCACGGCGCGAGCGGCACCGCGATCAGCGCGCCCACCGCGGGCCCCACCGCGGACAGCGCGGACACCTCGGCGGAGCCGGCGTGCAGCACCAGCACGGCAATCAGTGGTAATGCCCCGAACCCCAACCCGGACCCGTACGCGCTCACCGCGTACGCCGCCCACAGCCAGCCGAACCCCCGGCCCAACGGCCTCCTGCCCACCATGCTCAGCGCGCTCCTCGATGTCTCACCCGAACAAACCGACGTTGACCGGTGAGAGCTAAGCGAGCGGCACAACCGCAGGTCAAACAACCGCCCTGCCGACCCTGCACAACCATCCGTTGTTCACTACGCTGGGTCGACATGGATCTCGAAGCCGTTCGCACCGTCGTCGCCGTCGCGGAAGCGGGCCAGTTCCAGAAGGCCGCCACCGACCTGTCGATCACCCAGCAGGCCGTCTCCAAACGCATCGCCGCGCTGGAGCGCGACGTCGGCGTGCGACTGTTCACCCGCACCCCCCGCGGCGCCGAGCTCACCATCGACGGGCAGGCGTTCCTGCCCCACGCGCGCGACCTGCTGCGCGCCGCCGAGCGCGCGGTCGCGTCCGTGCGCGCCGGCCGTCGTCCCCTGCGCGTCGACGTGATCGCCTCCCGCGGCGCGACGTCGGGCCTGATGCGCGGCTTCCACAGCGCGCACCCCGAGATCGACCTCGACGTGCTGATGCTGCTCGACATCGAGACGGCCGTCACGTCCATCCGATCCGGTGCGATCGACGCGTCCTTCCGCGCCGTCGCCGCACCCGGCCGACCCCTTCCGGAGGACATCGAGTCCGTCCGGGTGCTCGACGAGCCGCTCCAGCTCCTCACCGGCCCCGCCCACGCGCTGGCGGGCGCCAAGTCGGTGACCGTCGCCGAGCTGGTCGGCCACCGGATCTGGATGCCCGGCATCCTCCCCGGCAGTGAGTGGGCCGCCTACTACGAGGACCTCGTCGCCGAGTTCGGCCTCACCATCGAGGCGACCGGCCCCAACTTCGGCTCCGACGCGCTGCTCGACACCATCGCCGACACCCCGGCCCTCGCCACCTTCATGAGCGAGCAGACCCGTCTCGTCTGGCCCGCCGGCCACGGCCTGCGCCGCATCCCGGTGACCGACCCGACGCCCGTCTACCCGCACTCGCTCCTCTGGCACCGCGACAACCCCCACCCGGCGCTGGCCACCCTCCGTGCCCACCTCACCGCCCCGGCGGCAGGCCACTCCGGGGCCGGGGCCTGGACGCCCGGCTGGGCGCGGTGATCACCGGGGTGACGGACGACACGCGGTGTGATCCGCCCGCCCGGAGTACCGTGCGGGACATGACAGACCAGGACTTCACCACGCGGGTCACCGTCCGTGGCTACGAGACCGACACCCAGGGCCACCTGAACCAGTCGGTCTACCTCCAGTACGCCGAGCACGCGCGCTGGGAGTACCTCCAGGCCGCCGGGATCCGGCAGGCCGATCTGCTCGCCGAGGGCGTGGGACCGGTCGTCCTGGAGACCACGGTCAAGTACCTGCGGGAGCTGCGCGCCGGCGACTCGGTGGACATCAGCTGCGTCTTCGCCTGGCGGGACGGCAAGACCTTCCAGGTGGTGCAGCGGCTGATCCGCGAGGACGGTGTGCTCGCCGCCGAGATCACCGGCGTGGGCGGCATCCTCGACCTGGCGGAGCGCCGGCTGGTCAAAGACCCGCGCGAGCCGCTGCGCGCCCTCGCCGCCGAGCCGGGCCTGCTCGGCCTCTGACCACCTGTCGAAGCCTGCTGGGGCGCGTCTTGCGGATCTCCGCGGACCCGGCAGAGATCCGCAAGACACTCCCTATCCGTGCCGGTGCCGCCCGGAGTCCGTCGCCGCCGTCCGAGGATGGTCGGTGGCGGCGATCAGGGCGGCCAGTCCGGTGGTGACCGGCACCGAGGCGACCAGCCCGATGCCGCCGACCAGGGCGCGCGCGACCTCCTCCGCCACCAGTTCGCTGGTGGCCACCGACACCACGTCCCGGTGCGCGATCGAGAACAGCAGCAGCAACGGCAGCGCGGCGCCCGCGTAGGCCAGCACCAGGGTGTTGACGGTCGAGGCGATGTGGTCGCGCCCGATCCGCATGCCCGTCCGGTAGAGCTTGCCGGCGCCCATCGTCGGGTCGGCCTGGTGCAGCTCCCAGATCGACGAGGTCTGGGTGACGGTCACGTCGAACAGCACGCCCAGCGAGCCGATCACGTACCCGGCGAGCAGCAGGCCGCGGATCTCGATCCCGGGGTAGAGGCTGTGGACCAGCCCGGTCTCCTCCGAGGTGTTCCCGGTCAGGTGCGCCCAGGAGGCGAACACCAGGCTCAGCACCCCGATCAGCACCAGTGACACCAGGGTTCCGAGCACCGCCACCGATGTCCGGGCGGAGAGCCCGTGGCACAGGTAGAGGGCGATCAGCATGATGGCGCCGGCGCCGACGATCGCCACCAGCAGCGGGTCCGAACCGCGCAGGATGGCGGGCAGGATGAACAGCGACAGCACCGCGAAGCTGATCACCAGCGCGATCAGCGCCGTCACCCCGCGCCAGCGCCCGACCACCACCACGATCACCGCGAACAGGCCGGCCAGCACGCCCATCGGCAGCCTGCGCTTCGCGTCCACCGCGGAGTACCGCAGGTGCTGGTCGAAGCCGTTCCCGGTGTGCGGGTGGGCGGGGACCCCGCTCGGCCAGAGCACCACCAGGCCGACCACCACCGCCACCGCGAACGGGATCAGCACGGCCGCGATCACCTTGCGCAGTCGCGCGGAGACCGGCGCCGCCGGACCGTGGGCGTGTGAGTGCCCCACCGCCGCACGGTCGCCGCCCGCGTGTTCGTCCTCCAGCGTTCCTGTCGTCACCTCACGCCTCCTCAGTTCTCCTGCCACCGCGCCGGATCCGCCGCGACCACCGCATCATCGGGGCCCAACGGGCCGGTGCCCCGCAGGGCGCGAACCGTGGGCGCGCCGTGGGCGGGTGCGGGCCCCCGCCGGAGCCGGGGGATTACCCCACCTCCGACCGGCCAGCTTCCCGCATGGGCACAAGTCCCCTGCCCCAGCAGACTCTTGGCCATGACGAACCCCATCCGACGCACCGCCGCCACCGTCGCTGCCGCCGCCATCGCCGTCACCGCGCTCACCGCACTTCCCGCCGCCGCCGACCCGGAGCACGCCGGCCGCGACCGGCTCGACTGGTCCGCCTGCCGGGGCCAGAGCGACTCCCGCCAGGAGTGCGCCGACCTCGCCGTCCCCCTGGACTACAACGACCCGGACGGCCAACAGATCACGGTCGCCGTCTCCCGGATCGCCACCGCCAAGCCCGGCATGCGCCACGGCGTGCTGCTGATCATCCCCGGCGGCCCCGGCGACAACGGCCTGGACCGTCCGAGCAGCGTGGTCAAACGGCTGCCGCAGTCCGTGCTGGACCGCTTCGACCTGGTCGGCTTCGACCCGCGCGGCGTCGGCCGCTCCACCCCGGTCAACTGCGGCCTGGACCACTCCGACCTGGCGATGGTCAAACTCCGGCCCTGGCCCGCCGCCGACGGCTCGATCGACGGGAACCTCGCCACCGGCCGCCGCTTCGCCGAGGCCTGCGCCCGCAACGGCGGCCCGGTGCTGCGCAGCATCTCCACCGCCAACGAGGCCCGCGACATCGACAGCATCCGGCGCGCCCTGGGGGAGCGCCGGCTCTCCGCCTGGGGCACCTCGTACGGCACCTACGCGGGCGCCGTCTACGCCACCGTGTTCGCCCAACACACCGACCGGATCGTGCTGGACAGCAACGACGACCCGGACCCGTCGCGGGTCGGCCGGGGCTGGCTCGCCGCCTTCGGCCAGGGCGCTGAGGACCGCTTCCCCGACTTCGCCGAGTGGGCCTCGGCGCCCGGCAATCCGGACCGGGTCGCCGACACCCCCGAGCAGGTCCGCCCGCTCTTCCTGGACCTCGCCGCCCGCCTGGACCGCGAGCCGCTGCCCTGGCCCGGCGCGAACCCGGCCGAGCTGGACGGCAACGGGCTGCGCGAGACCATGCTGGAGAGCCTGTACGCGGACGCCAAGTTCCCCGACCTCGCCCGGCTGATGCTGGCCGCCCAGGGCCGCCGCCCGCTGCCCGCCCCGGTGACGGCGCCCGACGAGGTGCTGCAGAACCACATCGCGGCCTCGGCCGGCACCCTGTGCAACGACGTCAACTGGCCCACCGATCCGGCCGCCTACGCCAAGGACGTCGCCGCCGACCGCGCCGCCCGTCCGCTCACCGCGGGCATGCCGGTGAACGTGATGCCCTGCGCGTTCTGGCCGTTCGCCCCGGCCGAGCCGCCGGTCCGGGTGACCGGCCGCGGCCCGGCGAACGTCCTGCTGGCCCAGAACCTGCGCGACCCCGCCACCCCCTACCGCGGCGCGCTCAAGCTGCGCGCGGCCTTCGGCGACCGCGCCCGGATGGTCACCGTGGACTCCGGCGGCCACGACGTCTACCTGGCCAACGGAAACGCCTGCGGCGACGCGGCGGTGACGGACTTCCTGGTGACCGGCCGTCGTCCGGCCGAGGACGTGTTCTGCCCGGCGAGCTGAGTTCGACGACCTCGTGCGCGGGGGCGACCGGCCGTGAACGAACGGCCCTTGCCCCCGCGTGAACCCCCGTACGACCCTCGCAAATGAGTCGAAGCTGTCGCGATTTTGTGACAATACTTCGCCAACACCCTGCCCACGCGGGGGTTTCGCGGCCTTAATGTTCGAACTATGCCACCGAAGAGCCGCATACCTGCCCCGGACCCGGGCGACACCTGGGTGCCCCGCCCGAGGCGCCGTGAGACCCCGCTCGGAATCCTGCGCCATGCGGCCACCTTCCTCGGTTCCAGCGTGCTCGGCGGTGTGCTGCTGGCGGGCCTGATCCTCCCGGCGGCCGGCGCGGTCGGGTTGGGCGCGAAGAGCGGCGCCGAGAGTTTCGAGAGCATCCCCGACGACTTCAAGACCCCGCCGCTGACCCAGGCGACCCAGATCTTCGACGCCAAGGGTGGTCTGATCGCCAAGGTCTACGAGCGCGACCGCACCGTGCTGACGGCCGAGCAGATGTCCCCGCTGATCCGCCGGGCCCAGGTGGACATCGAGGACGCCCGCTTCTACGAGCACGGCGCGGTGGACCTCAAGGGCATCCTGCGGGCGGCCACCAAGAACGCCGAGAGCGGCGCCGCCGTCCAGGGCGCCTCCACCCTGACCCAGCAGTACGTGAAGAACGTCAACGTCGAGATGGCCGGGGACGATCCGGTCGCGGTGCGCGAGGCCCAGCGCAAGACCCTCGGCCGCAAGATCCAGGAACTCCGGTACGCCATCAAGCTGGAGGAGGACCTCACCAAGGAGCAGATCCTCACCAACTACCTGAACATCACCTTCTACGGCCACCAGGCGTACGGCATCGAGGCCGCCGCCCAGCGCTACTTCAGCAAGTCCGCCAAGGACCTCACCCTGCCCGAGGCGGCGATGCTCGCCGGGCTGGTGCAGAACCCGTCCCTGTACGACCCCAAGCTGCACCCGGTGGCCGCCCAGAAGCGCCGGGACACCGTCATCGACAAGATGGTGGAGAACAAGCACATCACCGCCGACCAGGCGAAGGAGGCCAAGGCGGCGCCGCTCGGCCTCAACTACAAGGACCCGCAGAACGGTTGCATCACCGCCCAGGCCGGCATGGGCTTCTTCTGCGACTACGTGCGCCACGTGGTCAAGCAGGACCCGGTGTTCGGCAAGAGCGCCGCCGAGCGCAAGAAGCTCTGGGACACCGGCGGCCTGAACATCTACACCACCCTGGACCCGGACAAGCAGGCCGCCGCGCAGAACGCCGTCTCCACCAAGGTGTACGTCACCGACCCGGTCTCGGCGGCGATGACCATGGTCGAGCCCGGCACCGGCAAGATCCTGGCGATGGCCCAGACCCGCCCGTACGGCCTGGAGAAGGAGAAGAACCAGACCGTCGTCAACCTCAACGTGGACTCGGCGATGGGCGGCGGCATCGGCTTCCAGCCCGGTTCCAACTTCAAGCCGATCGTGGCCGCCGCCGCCCTGGAGGCCGGTCTGCCGCCCACCCAGCGGTACGACTCGCCGAACCGGATGGACTGGCCGACGATGAAGACCTGCGACGGCACCTGGAAGAACCTGAGCAAGGGCAAGAAGGACGGCACCATCCCCAACGAGAGCACGCGCGAGGTCGGCCCGTACGAGCTCAAGGAGGCGATGGCCCTCTCGGTCAACACCTACTTCGTGCAGATGGAGCAGGAGATCGGGCTCTGCGCCGTCAAGCAGATGGCCAACAAGCTGGGCGTGACCGCCAAGGCGAGCGGCGATCCGCTGCAGGAGGTGCCGGCCCTGGGCCTCGGCACCCAGGAGGTCAGCCCGCTGACCATGGCCAACGTGTACGCGACCTTCGCCGCCCGGGGCAACTACTGCGCGCCGCTGGCGATCAACCGGATCACCACGGTGGACGGCAAGGACGTCCCCGTGAACCCGGTCCACTGCGACCAGGTGATGTCCCCGGACACCGCCGACGTGATCAACACCGTACTGCTCGGGGTGACCGAGAAGGGCGGCACCGCGCGCGACCTCCGGCTGGACGACGACCGCCAGATCGCGGGCAAGACCGGCACCACCGACGAGAAGAAGTCGGCGTGGTTCACCGGCTACACCGGCAACCTGGCCGCCTCGGTCTGGCTGGGCAGCCCGGGCACCAAGGTGCCGATGCGCAACATCCGGATCGGCGGCCAGTACCAGGCGGAGGTGTTCGGCGCGACCGGCCCGGGGCCGATCTGGCAGAAGGCCATGAGCGACGCCGTCCGGTCCATGCCGGAGCAGGAGTTCACCACCGTCTACATCCCGGACCCGATCAAGCGCGACCCCGGCTGCAGCACCTCCAGCGGCACCCCGAGCTCGGTCACCTGCACCGGCACCCCCAACCCGGGCTCCACCGGCACGCCGACCGGCCGGCCGCGCGGCAACAACCCGTCGGGCAACAACCCGTCGGGCAACAACCCCTCGGGCGGCAGCCCGACCGGGCGCTCCGCCCCGACCACCCCGCCGGACTCCGAGGACCAGTGAGCCACCGGTGAGCCGACGGCCCCGCCCGAGTACCCGTACTCAGTCGGGGCCGCGGTTCTGGGAGGTCAGCGCGCCTCGACCGGCTCGCCGCTGTCCTGGTCGAGGTTGAACACCCGTCGGTAGGAGTCGGTCACCACGGTGACCTGCGCCGCTCCGGTCCAGCTCGCCTCCACCAGCCGGGCTCGGTCCGGGCCGCCGCCGACGTCCGCGAGCAGCCAGCGCCGGGCCGACCAGCCCTCCCCGCTCTCCACCAGCACCTGCCAGTGGTCGCCGGCCTGCTCCCCGGAGTCGTACGAGCGGTGCACCACCACCAGGGCCCGCTCGGCACCGGCCGGGGCGTCCTCCCGGCTGCGGGTCTCGGCCGCCGACACCTTGTGCGCGGCCAGCACCCCGAGCACGAACACCACCCCGGCGGTCACCGTGACCGCCCGGGTGGCCGTCCGCACGGCGGTGCGGCGGTCGCCCAGCCAGGCGGCCGCGATCAGTGCGGCAAGCGCCGCGCCGAGCAGCAGTTCGGGCTGGTTGAGCAGGTTGGCGACCAGCATCCGCCCGCCCGAGCGGCTCTCCCACTGGCCCTCGGTGTACAGCAGGACGGCCGCCACCCCGCAGGCCGCCAGCAGCCGGACCAGGGCGCGCCTGGCCCGTGGCGTCCGGTTGTTCCAACGCTCGTTCATCGTCCCCCCGGTCATGTGGTCACAGCTCCGCGAGAAGTTTGCGGCCCTCCGGCCAGTCGCCCAGCCCGGAGTCCGAATTGAGGTGTCCGTGCGCGCCCGACTCGACGCACCGGGCGCCCCAGGCCCGGGCGAACTCCCGAGCCCGCTCGGGGCTCACCCAGGGGTCGTCGGTGGAGGAGACCACCACGGTCGGGAACGGGAACGGCTCCAGCGCCACCGGGCGGAAGCCGATCAGCTCCGGTATGTCGGCGGTGTCGATGTCGGCCGGGGCGACCAGCAGCGCGCCCCGGACGGCGGCGGTCCGCTCGGCGGAGGCCTCGGCCACCCAGCGGGCCGCCGTGACGCAGCCCAGGCTGTGCGCGACCAGCACCACCGGCCCCTCGGCGGCGGCCGCGGCCACCGCCGCGTCCACCCGGGCCACCCAGTCCGTCCGCTCCGGGTGGTCCCAGTCCGCCTGCTCGACCCGCCGGAAGGCCTCCGGTTCGGTGGCCTCCCAGCGGGTCTGCCAGTGCTCGGGACCCGAGTTCTGGTAGCCGGGCAGAACGAGGTAGGTGGTGCGGTCCGGCATGGGCTCCTCCGGGAGGCGGTCGGTAACGGGCAGCAGGAGTCTAGGACCCGGACGGCCCGGCGCCGCAGCCGGGCGTCGCATCCCTCATGGGCCCGGCGCGCACGGCTCGCGACCGGCGCGCGGTCCCCCCTGTGCGCCGCGTTGCGCCCGTTGTGCCCTGTTGCCAACGGCACGGCAGGTACGGGAGGTTGGACCGGGCCCGGCACGGCGGCCACCGCGCCGGGCCCGTACCAGGTCTGACGCTCGATCATGTGGAGGGATGTCGGCGATGACATCGAAGATCCTGCTGGTCACCGGGGACGCCGCCGAGTCACTGGAGGTGTTCTACCCCTACCAGCGGCTGCGCGAGGAGGGCTACCAGGTCGACATCGCGGCCCCGACCAAGAAGCGCCTGCAGTTCGTGGTGCACGACTTCGTCGAGGGCTACGACACCTACACCGAGAAGCCCGGCTACACCTGGCCCGCCGACCTCGCCCTCGCCGACGTCGACCCGGCCGACTACGTCGCCCTGGTCATCCCCGGCGGCCGCGCCCCCGAGTACCTGCGCAACAACCCGGACCTGCAGCGGATCGTCCAGCACTTCTTCGCCGGCGACAAGCCGGTCGCCCAGATCTGCCACGGCCCGCTGGTCACCGCCGCCGCCGGGGTGCTCGACGGTCGCCGCACCTCCGCCTACCCGGCGCTGGCCCCCGACATCAAGGCGGCCGGCGCCGAGTTCGTCGACGGCGAGGCCGTGGTGGACGGCGTGGTCGTCTCGGCCCGCGCCTGGCCCGACCACCCGGCGTGGCTGCGGGCCTTCATCGAGATCCTGCGCGACAAGGCCCCGGTCGCCTGACCTGCGCCGACCCGGCCGTACCCCGAGACGTCTCGGGGTACGGCCCCAGGGCCTGTCCGGGGACCGGTCGGGGTCGCGTCCTCCGCCAGGCTGAGGACGGCCCGCCGCCCACCTGTCATGGTGTCAGAAACCTTGGCAGCGACCGGAGTCGTCCCACCGGTCGGCCCGTACCCGGGAGGACGGCATGACCGCCACCGACCGCACCGTCCGGCGCCGCAGACCGGTCCTGCGCGCCGCAGTCGTGACCGCCGCGGGCGCCGGCCTGCTCGCCGCACTCGCCCCGGCCGCCGTCGCCCAGCCCACCGGGCGCCCGCTGGCGTCCGGCTGCCACGGCGCCGTCCACCTCACCCCCGCCGACCGCACCGACCGGCCGAACTCCGCCGAGGGCCGGGCCGATTGGGCCGCCGCCGACGCCGCCCTGGCCGGCCTCACCGGCCCCCGCTACGGCACCTCCGCCCTCGCCGCCGTCCGCGAGAACGGCCGGCTGGTCTGGCGCAACGCCACCGGCGTCGCGGACCTCGCCACCGCCCTGCCCGCCGACCCCGAGGGCCGCTTCCGGATCGGCAGCACCACCAAGACCTTCGTCGCCACCACTCTGCTCCAACTGGTCGGCGAACGGCGGCTGGACCTCGACGACCGGCTGGAGTGCCTGCTGCCCGGCATCGTTCCGAACAGCACCGGGATCACCGTCCGGCAACTGCTCAACCACACCAGCGGCGTCGCCGACTACACCAAGGACCCGGCCTTCGAGTTCTCCGAGCAGGACTGGCTGACCGCCCGCCGCTTCAAGCCGTACTCCCTCCAGGACCTGGTGGACATCGCCGACAAGTACCCGCCCGCCTTCCCGCCGGGCCAGGACTGGCGCTACTCCAACACCAACTACGTCCTGATCGGGATGATCATCGAGAAGCTCACCGGCCGCAGCTGGCAGGAGGAGGTCACCCGCCGGATCATTCGCCCGCTCCACCTCACCGGCACCTCGATGCCCGGCAACTCGCCCTTCATCCCGGGCCCGCACGCCCACGGCTACCTCAAGACGGACACCGGCCCGGTGGACGTCACCCTGCTCAACCCCTCGATGGCCGGCCCGGCCGGCGGGGCCGTCTCCACCACCGCCGACCTGACCACCTTCATCGGAGCCCTGCTCGACGGCCGACTGCTGCGCCCGACCGAACTCGCCGCGATGCAGCAGACCAGCAGCTTCGGCGCGGGACGGTCCTACGGTCTCGGCCTCCAGCGCCTGGACACCCCGTGCGGCACCTTCTGGGGCCACGCGGGCGGCATCCCCGGCTACAACACCCTGATGCTCGGCTCGGCCGACGGCAAGCGTCAGTTCGCCTCCGACATCACGGTCTACGACGTCGCGGACGTCAACGCCGCCAACGCCGCCTGGAACCGGCTGACCGTCACCGCCCTGTGCGGCGCCCAGGCTCCGGCGATCGCCCCCGGGGCCGTACCCGACCTCGCCCGGCCGGCTCCGTGACCGACCCCCTACGCTGACGGCGACACCACGGCCGACCGTCAACAGGAGGACGAGACAATGGCAGAGCCGATGATCGCCGCAGTCGGGGGCAAGGTGCCCGCCGTCGACCCGAGCGCCTTCCTCGCGCCCAACGCCGTCGTGGTCGGGGACGTGACGGTGGGCCCCGGCGCGAGCATCTGGTACGGGGCGGTGCTGCGCGGCGACGCCGAGTCGATCACCGTCGGCGCGGGCAGCAACATCCAGGACAACTGCACCCTGCACGCCGACCCCGGCTTCCCGCTGGCGGTCGGCGAGCGGATCTCGGTCGGCCACAACGCGGTACTGCACGGCTGCACGGTCGAGGACGAGTCCCTGGTCGGGATGAACGCCACGGTGCTCAACGGTGCCCGGATCGGCGCCGGTTCGCTGGTCGCCGCGGGCGCGGTGGTGCCGCAGGGCATGACCGTCCCGCCCGGCTCGCTGGTCGCGGGCGTCCCGGCCAAGGTGCGGCGGGAGCTGACCGAGGAGGAGCGGGCGGGCATCAAACTCAACGGCGAGGGCTACCTGTTGCTGGCCGACGCCCACCGGGAGATCTAGGGCCTGTCCGCCGGACAGGCCCAGGCGGTCGTCATCACGGCGGCGGCCGGCTCGGGAACCGAGGGCACCGGCCGGCGCCGGTCGGCCGCCCAGGCGAGGACCGCGATCACCGCGCCGGAGGCGGCCAGGCCCGCGCCCACCAGGGTCGGCGAGGTCCAGCCGAACCCGGCGTCCAGCGCCAGCCCGCCGAAGTAGGCACCCTGGGCGTTGGCCAGGTTGAAGGCGCCCTGCACCGTCGCCGAGGCCAGCGTGGGGGCGCTGCGCGCCTTCTGCAGCACCAGGGTCTGCACCGCCGGGACGATCGCGAAGCCGAACAGCCCGATCAGCACCACGGTGACCGCCGCCGACCAGCGGGCGTGCGCGGTCACCGCGAACAGCGCGAGCGTCGCCGAGAGCAGCGCGAAGGCCGCGCAGACGGTCGGGCGCAGCGCCCGGTCGGCGGCGAACCCGCCGAGCACGTTGCCGATCGTCATGCCCGCCCCGAACAGCGCCAGCACCAGGGTCACCGAGCCGGTCGCGTACCCGGAGACCTCGGTGAGCAGCGGCGCGATGTAGCTGTAGCAGGCGAACATGCCGCCGCAGCCGAAGACCACGGTGGCCAGCGCCAGCCAGAGCTGCCCGCTGCGGAAGGCCCGCAGCTCGTGCCGGAGCCCGGCCTGGTCGGGGGAGGGAAGGGCCGGCACCAGCCGGGCGATGGCGAGCGTCCCGGCGGCGGCGATCAGCACCACCACCAGCATGGTCGCCCGCCAGCCCAGGTGCTGGCCGAGCAGGGTGGCGGCCGGGACGCCGACGATGTTGGCGACGGTCAGCCCGGAGAACATCACCGCCACCGCCCGGGCCCGCCGGTCCGGCGCCACCAGCTCGGCGGCGGCCACCGCCCCGGCACCGAAGAAAGCGCCGTGCGGCAGCCCGGTGATCAGCCGGGCGGCGGCCAGCGTCCAGAAGTCCGGCGCCACCGCGCACAGCAGGTTGCCGGTCGCGAACAGCGCGGCCAGCGCCACCAGTACCGCCCTGCGCGGTTTTCCGGCGGCCAGCGCGGTGAGCAGCGGCGCGCCGACCACCACCCCCAGCGCGTAGGCCGAGATCAGCCAGCCGGCCTGCGGGATGGAGACGTGGAGGCTGTCGGCGACCTGGGGGAGCAGCCCCATGGCGGCGAATTCGGTGGTGCCGATGGCGAACGCGGTGACGGCCAGCGCGAACAGCGCGAGAGGCAAGGGGGTGACTCCGGGGTGATGCCCGCGCCGGGTACGGGCGCGCGGCGGGGTGATTCGTTCGTCCGGCATCCTAATCCGGTCGGATGACGCCGCTGTGAGGCGGATATGACGAAAGGGGGTCGCCGACGCGGCGCCCGCGCGCGAGACTGGGGGCATGTGCCGCAACATCAGGACACTGCGACCGCCCGTGACGCCCGACGCCGACGAGGACGACTTCCGCGCCGCCGCGCTGCAGTACGTCCGCAAGGTGTCCGGGTTCCGCGCCCCGGCGGCGCACAACCGCGAGGCCTTCGACCGGGCCGTCGACGCGGTGGCCGAGGCCACCGCCCGGCTGCTCGCCGAGTTGGAGGTCCGCGGCTCGCACGCCCGGGCCGTCGAGGCCACCGCCTAGCAGCGCACGGGGGGGCCGACAGGGAGCAGGAGCCGGTGATGAAGCCCGTCGACCGTTACGCCCTCACCTTCCCCGGTACCCCGGGCACCCACGCCCCGCAGGACGTGGTCGAGGTCACCCGCACCGACGCGAGGGGCCCGGGCGGCCATCCCGTGTACGAGGACGCCAGCGGGATCATCCGGGCCGAGATCAGCGACGCGAGCGAGGTCCGGATGCTCGCCAGCGGCGGCCACCAGAGCCATCACCAGCCGGTCCACGCCGAGCCGTTGCCGTAGGGCGTGTCCGGGTTTCCCCGAACCGCCCGGAGCGTGATCGGCCATGGGGCACAATCGCGCTATGACCACAGCGAGTTGGCAGGGAGTCGTCGTCGCCGAGAGCGACGACACCATCGTCGTCGAGGGTAACCACTACTTTCCGGCCGAGTCGGTCCGGGCCGAGTTCCTCCGGCCCTCCGGGACCACCACGGTGTGCGGGTGGAAGGGCACCGCCGGTTACCACACCCTGGAGGTGGCCGGGCGGACCAACCCCGACGCCGCCTGGTTCTACGCCGACCCGAAGCCCGAGGCCGAGCACGTGCGCGGCCGGGTGGCGTTCTGGCGCGGGGTGGAGATCACCGAGTAGCGCGTACCGGCTGGGCGGAGGGGGTACCGGAACTGCATGGCAGTCTTCCGTAAGCCGGGCCGTTCGAAGTGGCCGGGCCGTGCGAAGCCCGCCGCGGAGACCGTCCCCGCCGCCGACACCGCTGCCGCCGCCGACACCGCTGCCGCCGCCGGCCCGGCGGCCCCCGGAGCCGGCCTGGCCGAGGAGCTCGCCGAGCTGGTCGAGCAGGCCGAGCGGCCCGTCGGGGCCCGGCAGGTCGCCGGGTACCGCGCTGAGCGCGGCCGGGGCCGGGCGCTGGTGGCGAAGGTGGCGCGGCGGCTCGCCAAGGGCGGCCTGGTCGCCGCCAGGGGAGCGGTGCTCGGCGGCAAGGCCCTCACCGAGCAGCTGGTGCGGATCGCGCCCAGGATCCCGGTCCGTGACCTCGCCGCTCTGCGCGCCCAGCACCCGGGCGCGGCCGGCCCGGAGCAACTGGCCGACCTGCTGGTCGTCGGCGCCACCCGCGCTTCGGGCGCGCTCGGCGCGGGCGTCGGCGCGGCGGCGATGCTGCCGGTGCCGCCCGCGCTGCCGGTGGAGATCGCGGCCGAGACGTTGGCGGTGGCGGCCGTGGAGGTCAAACTGATCGCCGAGCTGCACGAGGTCTACGGCGTCCCGGCGCCGGGCGGCACCGCCCAGCGGGCCGGGGCCTAATCTGGGCGCCTGGGCCAACCGCCGGGGGATCGACGCGACGCTGTTGGTCCGGCCCGCCGGCTTCGCTGCGCTCGCGCTCGGCGCCGAGGTGCGCCAGCGGGTGCGGCGCCGGCTCACCCGCAGTTGGCTGCGCCGACTGCCGTCGGTGGTCCCGCTGCTGTTCGGCGCGGGCATCGGCGCGACCGTCAACCGGCGCGACACCGGGCGGCTGGCCATGCAGGTCCGCGCGGACCTGCGCACGCGTCCGCCGGCCGACCGCGGCTACTGGGCCGCGGCCGGGCCGGCGGTCGAGGGCGAGGTCATCCGCTAGCGGGCCCCTGGCGGACGTGCTAGCCGGTGGGTGACGGCGGGGCCATCGCTCCGCGCCCCGCCTTGACGCCGTTCACCATCGCCTGGTGGATCGCCCGCGCGGTGGTCTCGTCCGCCGCGGGCACCGGGCTGCCGGAGACCGTGTACCAGTCCAGCGCGCCGGTGTACTGGACGGTCAGCCGCGCCTCGCCGTCCACCCACGTGGTGTGCACGGTGAGGTCGCCGGAGATCGGGCCGACCTCGGCGGTGGAGACCCCGCCGGGGCCGCTGATGATCGACTGGGTGGTCCAGGTCGCCCATGAGGTGCGCGGATCCAAGCCAGGCTGGGCCTGTCGACCGGTTTGATCGTATTCGGTCATGCGCTTATCCTCCCCCGCCGGTGAACCGCCGCCCGGGCAGCGACACCTGCGGTCGCAGAGACCGCCCGGTTCCGCCGGGCGGTCGATTCGGTGTGGCGGACGGTCAGCCGGTGGAGCCGGGTTCGTCCAGCATGGGGTCGCCCTCCGCCTGGGAGGTGTCCTGCGCGTGCAGGTTCTGCATCGAGGTGATGCCCTCCTCGGGGTCGGCGGCGCGGACGTCCTCCTCGCGGTCGCTGCTCACTTCGGAGCGTTCGCTCATGTCGGTCATCGCGGGCTCCGTCTCCTCAGCCGGCCCGGCGCGCCAAACCCGAGGCGCGGCAGGGCCGGGTCTGTCCTCGCCCTTCCAGCCTGCCCCCGCCCGGGCGCTGGGGCCAGCCGGGTGACCTGCCGGGTCGCCCCGACCTCAACGGCACGGGCTCACCAGGTCACGGGCAGTGACCGCATCCCGTAGATGAACGAGTCGGTGCGAAACTCCCGTTCGCCCTCGGTGACCGCCAGTCGCAGCCCGGGCAGTCGGCGGAACAGGCTCTCCAGGGCGATCTGGAGCTCGGCGCGGGCCAGTGGCTGGCCCAGGCACTGGTGCACGCCGAAGCCGAAGGCCATATGCCGCCGGGCGTCCCGATCCAGGTCCAGTTCGTCCGTCGGCCGCCGGTCGGCGCCGCCGAACACCTCCTCGTCCCGGTTGGCGGTGGAGAGCATCGCGATCACGCCCTCTCCGGCCCTGATCGTCTCGCCGCCCAGCTCCACGTCCTCCAGCGCCACCCGGGGGAGCCCGGTGTGCACGATGGTCAGCAGGCGCAGCAGCTCCTCCACCGCGCCGGGCAGCGCGGCCGGGTCGGCCAGCCTGGCGATCTGCTCGGGCTGCTCCAGCAGCAGGGCGGTGGAGAGCGAGATCATGTTCGCGGTCGTCTCGTGCCCGGCCACCAGCAGCAGGACCCCGGTGCTGGCGACGTCGTCCAGGATGAGGTCGTCCCGGACGACGAGCCGGCTGAGGATGTCGTCCTCCGGCCGCGCCCGTTTGCGGGCCGCCAGATCGCGCAGGTAGTCCAGGATCTCGTCCTGGGCCGCGGTGAGCTGCTCCAGGGTGCTCTTGTTGTTCAGCAGTGTCCGGCTCAGCCTCTGGAAGCGGTCGCGGTCGTCGTACGGCACGCCGAGCAGCAGGCAGATCACCAGCGAGGGCACCGGCAACGCGAACTCGGCGACCAGGTCGGCCTCGGTCCGGTCCGCGGTCATCGCGTCCAGCGCCTCGTCCACGATCCGCTGGATGCCCGGGCGCAGCGCCGCCACCCGTTTGACCAGGAAGTCCCCGGTGACCATTCGGCGCAGCCGGGCGTGTTCCGGGTCGTCGAGCCGCAGGAAACTCGGGTTGGCGGCGATCAGCTCCCGGCGGCCGGGGACCAGCAGCGGGAAGGCCGGGTGGCGCACGTCCGAGCTGAACCGGCGGTCGGACAGGATGGTGCGGACCTCGGCGTAGCCGGTGGCCAGCCAGCAGGACTCGCCGCCGGGCAGGTCGGCGCGGGTGAGCGGGGCGGTGGCGGCGGCGTCGGTGTACGCGGGCGGCGGGCTGAACGGGCAGCCGCTGGAGTGCGGGGCCGGGATGGGGACGGCCCGGGTGGTGGGCGTGCTGGTCAAGGCGGGGTCTCCTTGCGTCGCGGTGTCCTCGGGTGGGGGTGACGTGTCGTCACGTCGATGTAGTGGTAAGGGAATCGTCAGCCGTCGGCGGGCTCGTCCTCGGTGACGGTGATCGCACCGCCCGGACAGAGCTCGGCGGCCAGTCTGACGTCGGCGACCTGGTCGGGCCGGATGTCGGTCTGGCGCAGTCTCACCAGACTGTCCCGGTCGTCCTGGTCGAAGACCTCGGGGACGTTCATGACACACATTCCGGAGCTGCAGCAGCGGTCCCGGTCGACGCTCACCTGCATGGTCGGGCACCTCTCGCCAGTGCGCCGCCGGCTACCCGGCGGCCGCCTCTCGTTGTCATTGCCAACCTAACCGCCGCTACTCCGTCCACGGAGGGTGCGGTGGCCGGATCGCCGAGAATGGCCGATTCGTCCTCCGTCCCGGCTTCCTTGCCGCGCGGCAGGTTTGAAATTGACGTTACTCCGCCAAACGGCGTTCGTCACAGCCCCTCGGTGGCGGCGAGTCCTCGGACGGCGGCCGCGGTGTCGGCCCCGGATCCGCCGCTGAGGCGTCCCGTCGGGCCGCCAGGTAGTCCTTCGCCTCCTGGGGCGCCTTCCCGTACGAGCCGGAGTCGAAGGGCGGCTGGGGGTCGTACTCGATGGCGAGCTGGAAGGCCTCGGCGGCGACCCTTCCCTCGACGAGTTCGGCCAGGCGCAGGGCCATGTCGATGCCCGACGACACGCCGGCGGCGGTGATGATGCCGCCGGGCTGCTCCACGACGCGGTGCGCCGTGTACCTCGCGCCGAACGACTCCAGGAGGTCGACGGCTCCCCAGTGGGTGGTGGCGTCCAGGCCGTCGAGGAGGCCGGCCGCGGCCAGCAGCAGCGAGCCGGTGCAGACCGATGTGGTCCACCGCGTGGTGGCGTGGATGCGACGGATCCAGTCGAGCAGCGACTCGTCGGCGAGGAGGTGACGGGTTCCCGGACCGCCCGGCACCACCAGGATGTCGGCCGCCCCGACGTCCTGGAAGGGAGCCGTCGCGAGGAGGCGGAGCTGCCCCTCGCCATCGGCACGTGCGCCCGGAGCAGCGGCGGCGAAGACGACGTCAGCGTGGGGCAGCATCCGGAGGACCTCGTAGGGCCCGACGACGTCGAGTGCGGTGAACCCGTCGAAGAGCGGGATGACGATACGCACGGGCGTGCCTTTCAGGGGGTGTGCGCGGAGAAGTGCCGACGATACTCGCCGGGGGGTGATCCGGAGGGTCCGCTGGAAGCCGCGGTGCAGGTCTCGACGGTCCCGAGCCCGCAGGGAACCGGGCCTGTCCTCCGGGGTGTTGGACGAACATCACCGGCTGGCGGGCGATGGCGCGGGCGGTCTCCGGGCCGTGGTCGGCTTCGGTCACGGCGAGCGCGGGGTCCATGCCCGCGGTGATGTCGGCCGAGGTCCACAGCCGGCCGTCGCGGCGTCGGCTGGTCACCCGTCCAGCGTGGCCGCCCCGCCGATGGCGGCAAGGACAGGGACCCGACGATTCCCGCCCTCACTCGGCCGCCGCCGACGGCATGCCCTTCGAGCGGTTCCCCGTCAGGAGTCCTCGTCGCGCACCAGACGCAGGGCGGGCCTCCCGATCCCCCGCTCCGCTTGCGCCTCCTCCTCGGCCCGGAGGAGCTCCGCCTCCCGGGCGCCCATCGCGCGGAACCGGGCCTTGCGCTCCTCGCCGGCTTCCTCGATGCCCGGGTAGAGCACCACGTAGCGGCCGCCCTCCCCGTCCTCCCATGCGTAGCTGCGGTACTGCGTCGTCGGCTCGTCCGCCACGGTGAACCTCCGGTCGTCGCCCTCGGGGTGACCCACCGTAGGCGATGGGCACGGACCGGGGAAGGCGCGTCACTCGTCCGTGGCAGCCCGGTCCGGCTGTGGGGAAGCCGCCGCAGTGGCGTACGGGCCCCCCGGCGTTGGCCGCGGTGGTGATCGGCGCCGGGTCGACGGGGCGTCATGCTGGGGCTCCTTCGCCCACCCGATCGAGGGAGACCGAGTTGAGCACCACCGCCGTGCACCGTTGGACCGTCGGCGAGCCGGAGGCCGGCGACTATCCGGCCTGGCGCGAACTCTTCCGTGGCTACTGCGAGTTCTACCGGGTGCCGATGCCGGAGGAGAAGGCCGAGCTGGTGTGGTCCTGGCTGACCGACCCGGCGCACGAGTCGGAGGGCCTGCTGGTCCGGGACGCGGACGGGACGCCGGTCGGGCTCGCGCACTTCCGGCCCTTCTCCAGGCCGCTGCACGGCGCGGTCGGCGGGTTCCTGGACGACCTGTTCGTCGCCCCCGGGGTGCGCGGCGGCGGTGCGGTGGACCTGCTGCTGGCCCGGCTGCGGGAGATCGCCGCCGAGCGCGGCTGGAACACCGTGCGCTGGATCACCGCGGACGACAACCACCGGGCACGCGGCAAGTACGACCAGGTCGCCGTCCGGACCATGTTCGTCACCTACGACATGGCCCCGGAGACCACGGCCCGCTGAGGTCGCGGCCGGGTTGACGGACATTCGTTCGGACTTTCTGTTATCGGCGCTCCGCCGGGAGGTCTCCCAGGTGTCGGCACCCGACCCCGCCGACCCGGACAGAAAGCAGTGGCCGCGTGAACAGCGACGACAGGACGACGATCATCCCGGCGAACGGCGGCGCCGAGGGCCGCCCGAGCGGTCGGGCCGCCGCCAGGCGGGCCGCCCGGCGACACCATGGTCGCGGCCGTCGGACACGAAGGCGCGGCGGGCTGGGGTCGCTCACCACGGTCGTCGCCGCCGTGGCCGGGACGGGGTTGCTCGCTGCGCTGGCCGGAGCGGGGTACGCGGCTTACGGCGGCAAGCAGAGCGACCGGGACCTCGCCGGGCAGGCGGCCGCCGCCGACTCGCTGATCGCGGCCGAACTCGGTACGCACGAGGGCATCCAGGTGCCGGGCGCCGGGGGCGCGGTCCCCGTGCCCGGGGGCGGTGTGCCGGGCAGCCCGTCGGCCACCGACGCTTCGGCCGTCCCGAGCGCGACGGCCAGCCCGACGGCCACCGCCACGGCCTCCCCGACCGCCCAGCCCACCGCGACGCCGACCGCGACCGCCCAGCCCACCACCACCGCCAAGACCGGCCCGACCGCCACCCGCACCGCCGCGAGCACCGCCGGGGCCGCCGCGGCCACCGCCCAGCGGGCCCTCGCCAGTTCAGCACCCACCCCGGTCGGCGGCGGCCCGTCCTCCTCCTACGCCCAGCAGGTCGTGGACCTGGTCAACGCCGAGCGGGCCAAGGCCGGCTGCGACCCGGTCACCGCCGAGCCGCGGCTGGCCAGCGCGGCCCAGTCGCACAGCGACGACATGGCCGACCGTAACTACTTCGACCACGCCAGCCCCGAGGGCTACCACGCCGACCACCGGATCGAGGCCACCGGCTACCGCTGGAGCACCTGGGGCGAGAACATAGCCCGCGGCCAGAAGGACCCGGCGGCCGTGATGGACGCCTGGATGAACAGCCCCGGCCACCGCGCCAACATCCTGAACTGCGCGTTCAAGCAGCTCGGGGTGGGTGTGCGGACCGGTTCCGGCGGTCCGTGGTGGACCCAGGTGTTCGCCGCCCCGGCCTGATCGTCCCCGGCGACGGCCCCCCGTGACAGCCCCGGCACCGCCGGCGGGGGAGGCTCCGGTACCGCCCCCCCGACCGGGCCGATTTTCCGATTCCGCTCACATTGTTGTTATCTGATCACTCCCCACGGGTCTCCGAGGAGGCAGCGGCGGACGGAAACACGGCAAGACGGAGTGCGGACCATGAACGCTGATGTGCAGAACAGGGCCGGGACGACCCTGGTACTCGCGGCGCAGGCAGGTGACCGGCAGGCCCAGGAGGCGCTGGTCGCAGCCTGGCTGCCGCTCGTCTACAACGTGGCCGGTCGTGCCCTCGGCGGCCACGCCGACGTGGACGACGTCGCCCAGGAGACGATGATCCGCGCCCTCGACGGTCTGGACGGGCTCCGCGAACCGGAGTCCTTCCGGTCCTGGCTGGTCGCGATCACGATGAACCAGGTGCGCCGCCGCCATGCCGCCGGGCAGCAGCAGCCCACCGTAGGCGGCCTGGACGAGACCTGGGAAGTCCCGGACCCCAGGGCCGACTTCACCGATCTGACCATCCTGCGCCTCGGCCTCTCCGGCCAACGCCGCGAGGTGGCCGAGGCCACCCGCTGGCTGGACCCGGACGACCGCGAGCTGCTCTCCCTGTGGTGGCTGGAGGCCGGCGGCGAACTCACCCGTGCCGAGCTCGCCGAAGCCCTCGACCTGCCCGCACAGCACGCCGCCGTCCGCGTCCAGCGGATGAAGAAGCAGCTCGAAGTCGGCCGGATGGTGGTCCGCGCCCTCAGCGCCTACCCGCGCTGCCCGGGACTCGCCGAGACCACCACCGGGTTCGACGGCACGCCGAACTCGGTCTGGCGCAAGCGCATCGCCCGGCACGTCCGCAGCTGCGCCTCCTGTGACGGCCTCGGTCGCGACCTCTTCCCCGCGGAGGGGCTGCTGGCCGGCCTCATCCTGGTCCCGATCCCGCTGGACTCGCCCGCCCTGCTGCACTTCCAGCACACGGCGGCCACCGTCGCGACGACCGCCGCGCACTCGGCCGCCGCCGGAAGCGGCGGCGCGGGGGCGGGCAGCGCGGGAGGCGGCAGTGCGGGAGCCGGTGGGGGCGCGGGAGCGGGCGGTGGTACGGCCGGCGGCTCCGGCACGCACGGCGGTTGGGCCGGCACCGCCGCCCGCAAGGCCGTCCTGGTGAGCGGCGCGGCCGCTGCGGTGGCCGTCACCACCCTCGCCCTGGTCTGGCCGAGCCACAGCGAGCCGCCGAGCATCGCCGCATCCGAGCCCAGCACCCCGGCCGCCGCCCTGGAGGCCCTGTCTCCCCTGGTCGCGACGCCGACGGTCGCCCCGACGCCCACGCCCACGCCGACGCCCACCGAGACCCCGACGCCCACCGAGACCCAGATACCCACGCCCACGCCTACGCCGACCGCGACCCGGCCGACCACCGCCGCACCGTCACCCAACCCGGAGCGGCAGCTGGTGGACCTGGTCAACGCCGAACGCGCCAAGGCGGGTTGCGCCCCGCTGCGGATCGATCCCCGGCTGCACAGCGCGGCCCAGAAGCACGCCGACGACATGGCCGCCCGCAACTTCTTCGACCACGTCAACCCCGACGGTGTCCACGCGGACGCCCGGATCACCGCCGCCGGCTACCGCTGGTCCCAGTGGGGCGAGAACCTCGACCGGGGCCCGACCGCCCCGGCGACCGTCTTCTCCCGCTGGATGGACGGCGGCATCCACCAGTCCAACATGCTCGACTGCGGCTTCAAGGACGTCGGTGTCGGCGTGGCCACCAGTCCCGCCGGCACCCTGTGGACCCAGGACCTCGGTGCCCCGCTGTCCTGACCCACCTCTTGCCTGACCGGCCCCGACTACTACGCGGGCGTGACCGGGACGAGCCCGTCCGCCGACCCGGTCACGAACCCGGTGGCGTGGCCGACCACGCCGCCCGCGTCCCCGACCTGCCCGGGCAGCGCGTCCGGCGCGCTGGTCAGCGGACCGGGCAGGCCCTCCTGACCGCCGATGGTACTGGCGTGCGCACTCGGCGCGGTGAGGGAGGCCACGACACCCACGGCGATCGAGGCGACGGCGAGCATGCTGCGCTTCTTCATGGCCGGTCCAACGACACTGCGCCACAAGGGTTACGGGTGGCTCCGGATCCACCGGGTCACCCGACTCGCACAGCGCAGCCCCCTCAGCGCGCCAGCGCCTCGCCGTCCCCCATCACCACCACCGGGTGCAGCGCCGGATCCAGCGCCAGCAGCAGTTCGCGCATCAGGTCCTCGCTCATGCTCACGCAGCCGTGGGTCGGCCCGCCGTGGTCGACGTGCAGCCAGATGCCGCCGCCGTGAGCGCCACCACGCGGGCGGCGCGGGTCGAGCGGGGAGGAACCGGGGACGCGGTTGTAGTCGACGGCGACGACGTAGTCGAAGGACCCGGCGAGCGGCTCGTCCTCGAACCCGGTGCCGGAGATCGTGAAGGCGCCGGAGCGGTTGTACGGCAGCCGGCTGCCCGGGTCCGGCCGGCTGCCGCCCGCGTCGCTGAGCGTGAACACCCCGACGGGGCTGCGCAGGTCGTTCACGTGGTGGTCGGTGGTCCAGCCGCGCAAAGCGTTGCGGGTCGGCCAGGTGGGCCCGGCGAGCCAGCCGTCACCGTCGTCGCGGTAGAGGACGGCGTGACCGGTGGAGGAGTCCGGCCCGTCCCCGGTGACCACCAGCGCCTGCCGCGCCCCGGCCGGCAGGGCGGCAGCCAACTGCGGCCCGACACCCGGGAGTCGGCGCGGCAGCTCGGGCGGCGCCGGCCGCGCCGCCGCGACCGGTGGCCGGGTGGGGGACGACGGCGCGGCGGCGGAGGGCGCGGCCCACGCATCGAGGACCGGGCCGGACGGCGGGCCTGCGGGCGCGCAGCCCGCCAGGAGCAGCGCCGTCAACCCCACGAGGGCGTGACGGGGTAGGGACATGGCGAATCCGTTTCGTCGAACGAGTGGTCAGGAGGATGAGCGGAAGGTCAGCGGGTGACCCGGAGCGAGTCGAGCACCTGCTGCACCTGCTGCAGCGTCCGGTCCGAGGGCGCCCGCACACAGGCCGTCAGCTCGATCCGCACACTGGCGTCCTTGAGGGGGACGCTCCGGTGCCCGACGAGCTCCTGGTTGCCGTTCTGGCCGGCGCAGTCCTTGTCGACCGCGATGCCGACCAAGCCGGCGGTCTCCCCGCCGGTCGTCCCGGCCGAGTGCGCAACCCCGACCACCTTCACGGTGAGGAGGGCCCGGTCCGAGGTCAGCGCTCCGATCGGCGGGCAGAACAGGGCCGTCTGGGGACAGGGGACCTTCGTGTCGAACTGTCGGTTGGCCAGGTAGCCGAGGTGGTCGCCCGGGTCGTCCACGCCCGAGACCTGTGCGTACCAGCCCGGCGGCAGGGCCGCGGTGAGACCGTCGGCCTGCGGGAAGCGCACGAGGTTCCCGGCCGGCGCGGGCGAGACGGACGGCGTCGGCGCGTACGAGGGCGAAGAGGTGCTCGCCGGGCGCTCCGCTGTCGGCCCGACCGCGCCCCGGTCCGGCGCCGGGGCGATCGCCGGCGCGGCGGCCAGCACAGCGGCGAGCAGCCCGCCGCTGAGTCCGAGTCCGAGCCCGGTAGCCCGCCGCCGTCGCCTGCTGCGGTCGGCGCGTGCGAGCACCCGCTCCATCCGGTCCTCCGGCGTGGCCAGGGCGGGGACGGCCCGGTGCAGCAGGACGCGCAGCTCCTCCTCCTCGGTCTCCCCGCCGCCGCGCCTCGGCTCAGACCAGCTCACGGCTTCCCCCGTCCAGCAGCAGTTCCCGGGCCGGGAGTCGTCCGCGCAGGGAGGCCAGTGCCCGGTGCGTCTGGCTCTTCACCGTGCCGGTGGTGCAGCGCAGCACCTCGGCGGTCTCCTCCACACTGAGGTCCTCGAAGAAGCGCAGCACCACCACGGCGCGCTGGCGCGGCGGCAGCGCGCGGACCGCCTCGGCGACCACCTGGCCGAGCACCACCTCCTCGAAGGGGTCGGCGGCCGTCGGCGGCGGCTCCGGTAGTTCGCCGTGCGGTAGTTCCCCGGTCCAGCGCCGCCGCCACCAGGAGACGTGGCAGTTGACCAGCACCTTCCGCAGATAGGCCTCGGGCCGGTCGGGCGCGATCCGCTCCCAGCGGGGCCAGACCTTGGCCAGCGCGGTCTGCAGCAGGTCCTCGGCCTGGTGCGGGTCGCCGGTCAGCAGCCAGGCCGTGCGCAACAGTTTCGGACTGCAGGCGGCGACGAACTCCGCGAAGTCCGGTGTTGCATCCCTCATCCTGCCGCCGTCCCCGCCATGGTCCCCGCACCGTTCCTGTCAGCCGTGGCGGCCGGTCGGGCCGCGTCCTCGATGGTGTCGTTCTCACGGCTGCTGAACGCGGTGGGCGGCGGTGCGGGTTGCCTTCCGACGGCGGGAATTTTCTCACGGTGGGCAGGCCGGCAGGCTGGTGGGCAGGCACGAGGGCGGGCGGGCCGCAGGCCTTGGACGGCCCGCGAGCCGGCCGGGACTCGGCCGGGCGGCGGGCGGGCCGTGGGGACCACCATGGCCCGACCGGCCCCGACCGGCCAGGGGCGCGCGGGGAGCGCCCGGACGCACTTCCCCGCGCGACCGGGCGGGCGAAAGGCATCAGACCGTACGAAAGGAGATCAGAGCGTCCCCGACCCCTGCACCGCCTCGGTTTCGAGCCGCCGGGCGGCGGCGGGCGGCGTCGAGGACACCGGTCCCACCGTCCAGTCCGGGTGCCCCGGCATCGGCGGCGTACGCAGCCCGTACAGCCAGTCGGTGAGGAACCCGCCGAGGTCCTGCCCCGACACCGCGGAGGCCGTGCGGACGTAGTCCTCGGTGGTCGCGGTGGCGTACCGGTGCTGGCTCAGGAAGGTGCGCTCGATCCGGTCGAAGGTGTCCGCGCCGACCTTCTCCCGCAGCGCGAACAGCACCAGCGCGCCGCCGGTGTAGCGCTGGTCGTCGAAGAGGTGGCCGGCGGTGGGGGAGGCGACCGCCCCGGCGTCGTGCCGCCACTGGTCTCCGAGGCCGTACAGGTAGCGCATCCGGTCCGCCTGGGTGGTGTAGCCCCAGGCGTCCGGCCAGCCGCGCTCGTAGCGGTAGGTGAGGCCGTAGAAGTCGGCGTGCCCCTCGTTGAGCCACAGATCGGCCCAGGTCGCGGGGGAGACGCTGTCGCCGAACCAGGAGTGCACCAGCTCGTGCATCATGTGCGAGCCGATCGCCGACTCGCTCTGGCGCAGGAAGTTCGGCTTGTAGAGGGTGAGGGTCTGGGTCTCCAGGCCGGTGAAGGCGAAGGCCGCCGGGTCGTCGGTGTTGGCGGGCATCAGGCCGTAGGACTCGAACGGGAACGGTCCCAAGTGCTGTTCGGCCCAGCTGAGTTGGTCGGCCGTGAGGTTCAGGGCCGGTTCCAGCCCGGCGGCCCGGGCGGTCGGGACGACGTCGCGCAGCGGCAGCCCGTGCGGACCGGTGCGCTCCCGGACGGTGTAGTCGCCGACCGAGACCTGGACCAGCTCGGTGGCCATCGGCTCGCGGGAGACGTACCGCCGGGTGGTGCGGCCGTCGCCCAGCCGCTCGGTATCCGCCAACTCCCCGTTGGCCACGCCCAGCAGGCTGTCCGGCGCGGTCACCGCGATGGTGAAGCGGGCCTTGTCGCTGGGGTGGTCGTTGCACGGGAACACGGTGTGGGCGCTGTCCGGTTGGCCGGCCACCGCGAAGCCGTCCGGGGTCGGGACCCAGCCGGTGTGCGGCAGCTTGGCGCGCGGGTCGGCCGTGTACTCGACGGCCAGCCGTACCGTGGCGCCGCGGGGCAGCCGCTTCGCCGGGGTGACGGTCAGCTTCTCGTCGTGGGCCGTGAACGCGGCCGGCCGCCCGTCGACCCGGACGGCCCGCACCTTCAGGCCGAGCGCGTCCAGCGACAGGCCGGCGAGCGTCCGGGACGTCCGGGCGGTGATCACCGCGGTGGCGTCCACCGTGCGGGTGTCGGCCCGGTACTCGAAGGCGAGGTCGTACGCGAGCGCCCGGTAGCCGGTGTTGCCGAGCGAGGGGAAGACCGGATCGCCCAGCCCGTCCGCGGCGGTGGCCGACGGGACACCGGCGGACAGCAGCGCCGCGCTGAGCGCGAGCGTCAGGGCGAGACGGGCACGGGGCCTGAGCAGGGTGATCACCGCACTTCGGGAGCCGAACGATCGGGGTCGTGTAGCGGTACGTGCTCGACGCACCGGGCACGGATGCTAGTGGACCGTCAGGCCCGCGCGGCCGGGACCGGCCCGGATCGTGACGACACCCGGACATCCCCCGGACGGCTCACCGCGATGGCGGGGCGCCCGGACGGGGTCTAGCGTTCGAAGTGCTCCGCCCCCTGACGGACGGGGCCACGGCCGTCGGAGAACCTGGCCAGGTCCGGCGGCCGTACTTCATGCCCGGACGGCTCCCGGAATCACCCCGTAGGCTGACGCCGTGACGACGCCCGCGTACCGGATGCCAGGAGCCGCAGTGACCAGCCCCGATGCACACGTCCTGGTGATCGGCGAGTGCGTCGCCGACATCGTCCGCACGGACGGGGCCCCGGACGTCGTGCACCCCGGCGGAAGCCCCGCGAACCTCGCCTACGGCCTGGCCCGGCTCGGCCGACCCGCCGCGCTGCTCACCGAACTGGGGGCGGACGACAACGGGCGGCTGATCCGCGGACACCTGGAGTCCGTCGGGGTGGAGGTCCGGGCCACCGAGGTGGCGCGGACGCCCTCGGCGGTGGTCCGGCTGGACGGGCAGGGGCGGGCGCAGTACACCTTCGACATCGGCTGGACCCTCCCGCCGACCGACCTCGCCACCGCCCCCGGGGCGATCCACCTCGGCTCGATCGGCGCGGTCACCGAACCGGGCGCGGCCTCGGTGCTGGCCCTGGTGGAACGGTGGCGCAGCCGGGCGCAGGTCAGCTACGACCCGAACGTGCGCCCCGCGCTGATGGGCGAGCGGGCGGAGGCCGTCCGCCGGGTCGAGCGCTGCGTGGCGCTGAGCGACCTGGTCAAGGCCAGCGACGAGGACCTGGCCTGGCTCTACCCGGGCGAGCCCGCGGAGGCCGCCGCCGAGCGCTGGCTCACCCTCGGCCCCACCCTGGTCGCCGTCACCCTCGGCGCCGAGGGCGCCTTCGCCCTCAGCTCCGACGGCGGCCGCGAGCAGGCGCCGGCCGTCCCGGTCCAGGTCGCGGACACCGTCGGCGCCGGGGACTCCTTCATGGCCGCCCTCCTGCACGCCCGCGCCTTCGGCACCGACCTGGCCGGCTGCCTCGCCCAGGCCGTAACGGCCGCCGCCCTCACCGTCTCCCGTTTCGGCGCCAACCCGCCCTCGGCCGCCGAACTGGAGGCGGCCCTGGGCTGCTACTCAAAGGCGGGCGCGAGGTAGGCCCGGCCGTCGGTGAGGAGTCGACTCGGCTACGGCGCAGCCACGGTGAGGTCCTTGCCGTACCAGACCTGGGAGTACGGCCCGCTGTTGTAGGCGGGGATCTCCCGGTAGCCGTTCCGGAGGTACATCGCGCGGGCTTCGACCAGGTCGAGGCGGGTGTCGAGGATGATCCGGTCGGCGCCCATGGCGCGGGCGGCCTCGTCGACGGCGGCCAGGAGGCGGGCGCCGCCGCCGGTGGCGCGGACGGTGGGGCGGACGAAGACGCGGGTGAGCTCCACCGTGGTGGCGTCGTAGCGGCGCAGGCCGGCGCAGGAGTGGGTGGTGCCGTCGTAGCGGCCGATCAGGAAGAGGCCGGTCGGGGCGGCGAGGTCGTCGCTGGGGGAGTCGGCGAGGCCGGTCTCCAGCTCCTCCGGGGTGCCCTCCCGGCCGAGGTGGAGGAGGTAGTAGCGGTTGGCCACGTCGTAGTAGTACTCGCGCAGCAGCTCCAGGGCCTCGGGTGTGGTCACGTCGGCCGTGGTGACGGCCCAGAGGTCGGGGCGGCGGGGCGCGGTGTTCGTCATGCGCGCATGATCCATTCCCGGGTGCCGGTGCCGCAAAGGGTTTTCGTCCCGGTTCCGGCTGCTTCGGCAAAGGAACGGCAAGGCGACCGGCGTGCCGTTGCCCCGGGCGGGTGATGGGGGGATTGGCGGTGGTGCGCGACGGGGGAGCACTTGCAGCTATGAACGGACCATCAGTTTGTCGCACTAGCGCGGGTCTGAGGGGGAGTCAGCAGAAGCGGGGCGGCGCACGGGCCGGCCTGCTGGCCACCGTCTGCCTCTCCGCCGTGGTCGCCGGCTGCGCCGGGCCCGCCGCCCCCGCCCAGCCGAAGGCGGGCTCGGCACCCGCGGCCGGGGCCGCCGCAGCGGACCGGGGGGCGGCCGGCCCGCCCGCCGCGCCGCACCCGCTGCCGGGGCTGGCCCACCAGGAGGAGGGGACCGGCGGCGAGGTGGCGGCCCGCCAGGAGTCGGTCGCCCGCGCCGCTCTGGAGACCGCAAAGCGCTGGGGTCTGGACCGTCCGCCGCTGAAGGCACCGCCCCGCCCGGCGACCAGGGCCGCGCTCACCCCGGTGCAGGGCGTCAAGCTGAAGGACGGCCGCCCGCCCGTGGTGTTCCGGGTGCCGACCGACGACAAGGTGGTCTTCCTGACCGTCGACGACGGCTTCGAGAAGGACCCGGCGTTCTCCAGGATGGCCGAGGAGCTGGGGATCCCGCTCAGCGCCTTCCTCTCCGACTACCTCGTCCGCGACAACTACGGCTACTACCGGGACCTGCACAAGCAGGGCGTGGAGATCAACAACCACACGATCAACCACCGCAACCTCAAGGTCCTCGACTACGAGACCCAGCGCCAGGAGATCTGCGACCAGCAGGACCAGCTGGAGCGGCAGATCGGCGTCCGCCCCCGGCTCTTCCGGCCCCCGTACGGCGAGTACAACGACGACACCCTGCGCGCGGCCGCGTCCTGCGGCGTGCAGGCGGTGCCGATGTGGAACGAGGAGGCCTTCCCGGACCACATGGAGTGGCGCTACGACGACCGGAAGCTGCACCCGGGCGACATCATCCTCACCCACTTCCGGGGCACCGCCGACTGGAAGGCCACCATGCCGGACCTGCTGCGCAAGGTGGTCAACGACGTCACCGCGGCCGGCTTCTCACTGGGCCGCCTGGACGACTACCTGTAGGCGGCACCCGTCGGCGGAGCCTCAGCCGAGCGAGAGGGCGTCCAGGTACACCCAGGCGCCCTCGTGCCGGACGAACCGGCTGTGCTCGGTGAGCACGCCCTCCTCGCCGCCCTCGGTCCAGTGCGCCCGGAAGGCGACCGTGCCCTCGGCGTGGAAGGCACCGCCCTCGGTGGTGGAGACCACCTCCAGTCGGGTCCAGCGCAGCGCCGGGTCGAAGTCCACCTCGGCGGGGCGGGTGTCCGGGTGCCAGGTGCGCAGCAGGTAGGCCTCGTCCTGGGCGGTGAAGGCACTGAACCGGGAGCGCATCAGCGACTCGGCGGTGGTGGCCGCCGCCTGGCCGCGGTGCAGTCGGCCGCAGCAGTCGCCGTAGGCGGCGGGCAGGCCGCACGGGCACGGAGAGGAGGGCAGCAGCCGGGGAGCGGCGGTGCGGGGCGCGGAACGACGTCGGGACATGTGGCCCATTGTCCCCCACCGCCGGAACGCTTCCGCCGGGCCCGCCCCCTCGCCGGACGAGGGGGCGGGCCCGCCGGTCTACTTGCCCCGCTGGAAGGAGTAGTTGAACTCGGCGCTGCCGAAGTGGCCCGTCATCCGGAGCCAGAACGGCATCATCATCTCGGTCGCCCGGGCGCCGGAGATGTCCCTGAGGTCGACGATCCACTCGGCGGGCCAGCCGAACTCGCCCAGCAGCGCGACCGTCTCGGCCTTGGCGGTCGCGTCGTTCCCGGCGATGAACAGGTTGTGCTCACCGGCCAGCCGGCCCGGGTCGACCATCAGCTCGCAGTTCAGCGTGTTGAGCGCCTTCACCACCCGGGCCTCGGGGAACTCGCGCTGGATCTGCTCGCCGACGCTGTCGGTGTTCACCGGGTCGAGGGTCACCGCGCCGTCGGGGCCGAACACCAGCGGGTTGGAGACGTCGATCAGCAGCTTCCCGGCCAGTTGCCCGGCCCCGGCCGCGCGCAGCGCCGCGAGCGAGACCGTCCCGCCGGTGGCGTTCAGCACCACCTCGCCGAAGGCCGCGGCCTCGGTGAAGGTCCCGGTGTGTCCGTCGGGGCCGGCCTGCTGGGCCCAGGCCAGTCCGTTCTCGTTGTCCTGGCCGCGCGAGCCCAGTGTCACCCGGTGGCCGAGCGAGACCAGCTTGCTGCCCAGGGTCCGCCCGACCACGCCCGTGCCGATGATTCCGATGCGCACCGTGTCCCCGTCGTTTCGAAGTCGTCCGCTCCTCGTGGAACGGCCGCGACGACGATAGTTGAGCTTGCGTCAGAAGTGCGGAGCCGTCCGGGTCACGTTCCGGCCTCGATGCCGAACATCGCGACCACGGCGACCACCAGCGCGGGCACCGGGAGCAGCGTGGCCGCCAGCCGAGCCCTGGGCAGCAGATAGGCCACCGGCCACTGGAGGGCGGTCAGGCAGGCCAGGGCGAGCAGCGAGTGGTCCGCCAGCGCCAGCCGGGCGTGGGTCGCGGGGCAGGAGCCCGGCCCGTAACAGGAGTCGGTCATCATCTCGGCGAGGCCCCGGAGGATCCCGGCCGGCAACAGCAGGACCAGGTACACCGCGGTGGCGTTCTGCGGCACCGTCCACCACTCGCCGCGGGCGGCAGCGGTCGGGCGGCCGGTGGTGCGTGCGAATCGGTTCACGCCGTCCATGCTCCGGCCGCACCGACCTGCCCCGGCAGAGGTGGCGTACTCAGTCCGCCCGGGTACGGGTACTCAGACGCGCGGCTCGCCGAACCAGGTGCGCAGCGCCCGTTCCAGCCCGGCCCGGTCCGGCTCGCCGGCCGCCGTCGCCCAGGCGACGTACCCGTCCGGGCGCAGCAGCAGCGCCCCGGCGGGCGGTTCGGCGCACTCCGCCGCCACCACGTCCACCCGGTCCTTCCAGCCGGCCGCCCGGTCCGCCAGGCCGAGCGAGCCGCCGGTGAGGTCGAGCAGCAATGCCCCTCCGCCGCGGGTGAGTTCGGCGAGCCGGACCGCGCCGTCGGCGGTGGTCAGCGCGAGTTCCGGGGCGAAGCCGCCGGCCGAGGGGTGCGGGCAGCCGGTGTCGTAGCGGATGTCGCTGCCCGCCATCAGGGCGGCGATCCGGGCGAGGTTGTCCTCGTGCGCGAGCAGTTCGCCGACCAGTGCGCGCAGCGCGGTGGTCCCGTGGCCGGGGGCCATCAGCGCGATCTGGGCCTGGGAGTGCATGAACACCCTTTCGCCGATCGGGTGGCGCTCGCGGTGGTAGCTGTCCAGCAGGCCGGGCGGGGCCCAGCCCTGGAGTTCGGCGGCCAGCTTCCAGGCGAGGTTGGCGGCGTCCTGCAGGCCGAGGTTGAGACCGGGTCCGCCGGTCGCGGCGTGCACGTGGGCGGCGTCGCCGACCAGCAGGACGCGGCCGTCGCGGTAGCGTTCGGCGAGCCGGGTGTTGTGGCCGACGGTGCGGCGCGGGGTGAACTGTCCGGTGGTACGGGCGGGGGCGAGCGGCAGGTCGGCGCCGGTCACCCGGTGGATGCTGGCGCGCAGCTCGTCCAGGGTGAGCGGGGTCCGCTCGTCCACCGGCGGGCCGCCCCACTCCAAGGTGACGATCATGACGGCGTCCGGGCTGAAGGGGGAGATGACGAACACGCCGTGGTCGGTGCGGGTGTGGGTGTACGTACGGAACGGGGTCGGGTAGCCGGGCAGCAGGACCTCGCCGCTGTCGGTGGTGCGGATCCCCTCGGGAGGCAGCACGTGCGCGATGCGGGAGACCGGGTCGGGCGAGGTGACGCCGGGGAACCCGATCCCGGCGAGCTTGCGGACGGTGCTGCGGCCGCCGTCCGCGCCGACCAGGTAGCGGGTGCGCAACTGCTCGGCGCCGTCCGGGCCGTGGACGTCGACGGTCACCCCGGTCGCGTCCTGGTGGAAGCCGGTGACCTCGCAGTCGCGGCGCACGGTGATGCCCAGTTCGCGGGCACGCTCCTCCAGCACCTCCTCGATCCGGTGCTGGGGCACGGGTACGGCGTGCAGCGGGTTCCGGTCGAGCCGGTGCAGTTCCAGCGGGAAGGCGCCGAACACGAAGCGCGGCACGGGCTGCGGCGTGCCCGGGACGCCGCTGAGCTGCTGGTACAGGCCGCGGTGGTCGAGCAGCCGGAGCACCTGGCCGACCAGGCCGTTGGCCTTCTGCTCGCCCGAGCGCGCGGGCAGCCGGTCCAGCACCACCGGCCGGACCCCGGCCAGCGCCAGTTCGCCGGCCAGGAACAGCCCGACCGGGCCGGCGCCGACGATGACGACATCGTTGATCATTTCAAATCCCCCTCGGATACGGTGGGTTCACCGGGATGACGGATCGGGCAGCCCGGCCGCCAGTTGCCGCAGCGCCTCGGCGAACAGCGGCTGGAACGGCACCACCGGGTCGGCGGCCAGGTAGTGCTCGTTGGCGACCTGCAGCGCCGAGAGCGCGGCCGAGGCGACCAGCTTCGGGTAGAGGTCCCGGTCGGCGTCGGTCCCGGTCCGGGCGGCCACCGCCGCCGTCAGCTCGGCCCGGACCGCCCCGCCGCCGCGGAGCAACTCGGCCTGGAGCGACGGCTCGCGCATCAGTAGCCGCACGGCGGCGACCCAGCGCGGGTCGGGCTCCTCGGCCGCGCCGGCGTACGGTGCGACGAGGGCGTGGGTCAGCGCCTCCCACAACGGCTCCTCCGCCGGGCGGGTCCGCAGTGCCTCGGCGGCCTGCAGGGTCCGGTCGCGGTGCCGGGAGACGATCGCCTCGGCCTTGCTGGAGAAGTAGTTGTTGTAGGTGCGCGGGGACACCCCGGCCGCGGCCGCGATGTCCTCCACCCGGACGTTCTCCAGCCCCCGTTCCACCGCCAGGCACAGCGCCGCCCAGCTCAGTGCCTCCCGCGTCGCGGCCTTCTTGCGTTCCCGCAGACCGGGCTGCCTGTTCGTCATGGGCTCCACTGTCCCGCAGAAACTGCGTGTCACGCAATAGTGCGCGGTGCGCAAGTTTTTCCGCGCCGGGCGGGTCAGGGCGAGCCGCCCGCCACCTGCGGTTTGTCGCTGGTAGTAGTTGCCTGGTTGCGGAGCGACCCCGATCGGGAGCCCATCCCCGCAGGTTTTCCGGCGGGACGACTCGACAGGACTTGAGGAGCGGCCATGGGTGGCAGACAGCGTCCGCCGAGAGCGCGGAGCCCTCGCCAGGGCAGGCCCGCCGACGACGCCGGCGGGCGGGTGAACCCCCGGGTGGAGATCGCCCGGATCGAGGGCTTCCTCGCCTGGGAGGCGGAGGTCGCGGCGGCCGGACGGGACGCCCGGGCCTTCGCCGCGCAGTTCCCCTGGCTGCCGGACGCGGAGCGGGAGAGCCTCGAACAGGCCTACGCCGCCGACCGGCTGCGCTACGCCGAGGAGGTCGTGGACCGCGCCGTCGACCGCTGCCGCCGGCTGGCTGCCCGCTACCGCGCCGAGTGCCGCCGGATCTGCGCCCGCTGGGCGGCGCTCTGCCTCACCGTCACCCTGGCGGCCGCGCTGTTCGCCGTCGCCCCCGCCGTTCTGCGGGGCTGAGCGGCCCGGGTGCGCCGAGGGCCCGCTGTGCCGTTTCCGGCGCAGCGGGCCCTCGCTGACTTCGGTGCGGGGATCAGTGGTGGCCGTGGCCGCTGCTGATCTCCTCGTGCTCCTCGACGGTCGGCTTGGGGATCTGGCTGCCCTCGCCGTAGAAGCCGCGGGACAGCTTGGCGCGGGTGCGGGTCCACAGTCCGGCCTTGCGGGCCACGCCGTTCTCGTCCACCTCGGGCTCCAGGACGACCGGCTCGGGCTGGTCGTGTGCGGTGAGGGTGTACATCCGGCCCTGCGGCAGAGGTGCGTGCACCTCGATGTACTCGCCGTGCTGCAGCCGCTGGATGACACCGGTCTCCCGGCCGTGCAGCACCTTCTCCTTGTCCCGCCGCTGCAGGCCCAGGCACCACCGCTTGGTGATCACGAAGACGACCACCGGTACGGCGAAGAAGCCGGCCCGCACGAAGTAGGTGATCGTGTTGATCGACAGGCGGAAGTGGGTGGCGAGCAGGTCGTTGCCGCCGCCGACCAGCAGGACCAGGTACAGGCTCATCCAGGCCGCGCCGTACGCCGTGCGGACCGGGGCGTTGCGCGGGCGGTCGGCGATGTGGTGCTCGCCGCGGTCCCCGGTGATCCAGGCTTCGATGAACGGGTAGCCCCAGAGGAGGATCAGCACGGTCGGGAAGATGATCAGCGGGATGAACACCCCGAGGTTCAGGGTGTGGCCGCCCCAGACGCTGATCTCCCAGCCGGGCATGACGCGGATCAGGCCCTCGGAGAAGCCCATGTACCAGTCCGGCTGGGCGTCCGTGGACACCTGGTCGGGCCGGTACGGGCCGTACGCCCAGATCGGGTTGACCGTGGCGATCGCCGCCATGACCGCGACCACGCCGAAGACCAGGAAGAAGAAGCCGCCCGCCTTGGCCATGTAGACCGGCATCAGCGGCATGCCGACCACGTTCTTGTCGGTGCGGCCGGGTCCGGCGAACTGGGTGTGCTTGTGGTAGAAGACCAGGATCAGGTGCGCCGCGAGCAGGCCCACCATGATTCCCGGGATCAGCAGGATGTGCACGGTGAACAGCCGCGGCACGATGAGGATGCCCGGGAACTGCCCGCCGAACATGAACATCTCGATGTACGTGCCGACGATCGGCACGGCCAGGATCGCGCCCTCCATGAACCGGATGCCGGTGCCGGAGAGCAGGTCGTCCGGCAGCGAGTAGCCCATGAAGCCGTCGAACATGCCGAGGAACAGCAGCAGCGCGCCGAAGACCCAGTTGATCTCGCGCGGCTTGCGGAACGCGCCGGTGAAGAAGACGCGCATCATGTGCGTCAGCATCGCGGCGACGAACACGATCGCCGACCAGTGGTGGATCTGGCGGATCAGCAGGCCGCCGCGGATGTCGAAGCTGATGTCGATGGTCGAGGCGTAGGCCTGGGACATCTGGATGCCCCTGAGCGGGACGTAGGAGCCCTCGTAGACGACCTCGCCCATGCTCGGCTGGAAGAACAAGGTCAGCCAGACGCCGGTCAGGATGATGATGACGAAGGTGTAGAGCGCGATCTCGCCCAGCATGAAGGACCAGTGGTCGGGGAAGATCTTGCGCAGGTTGGCCTTGGCCAGGGAGTAGATGCCGAGCCGGCCGTCGGTCCAGTCGGCCAGGGCCTCGGCCTTGTTGGCGGGCTTGGCGCGCGTGCTGGTCACCGGTCCCGGCTGCGACTGCTGGTCGGCTCTCACGACGGGCTCCCCGGCATTCTCGGCGTGCCGTGGTGGAGGCCCGCCGGCGGGGACCCCGGCCGGCGAAGTGTTGTGATCATGGGACCTCTCGATACGGGCCCGCCGGTCGGACCGGCGCGCGGACCAGGTGTTCCGCTGGACCCGTTGCTCAGGGTGATGGAGCGCTTACTCTGTCATGCTGTCGGCAGGGGCCCGACTGTGCACGTCCATCGGCCCGTCCGGCGGCTCGTGTCGGGCCGGACGGGGGTTCCTGACGCCCGATCGGCTGGCCCCGGTCGGCCCAACGGGCGTCGATGCTGCGCCCGGGTGCAGCTGAACCGTTTCGGCGCGCGCCGCGTCCGGGAGTCGCGCGGGCCGGGGCCTACGCTGCGCCAATGGTGGATCACCGTGAACTCTTCGAGGACGTCACCGAGGCCCTGGCCCGCGCGGGGTTCGACACCGGGTCGGGCCCCTCACCGCTGTCGATCGGCCACCACCCCGAGGGCGTGGTGCTCGGCTGGTCGCCGGGTGTCGCGCCGGACGGGCCGCCCTCCGGGGAGGCGCGAGCGGCGGTGAGCGGCGCGGCCGCGCTCGTCCTGCGCGAGTGCGGCTTCCTGGTCACCGAGACGGGGGAGGGGGAACTGCTGGTGCGCTGCGCCGAACCGGTGACGGTCCCTCCGGAGCCGGAGGCGCCCGAGCAGTGGTGGGGGTGACGCCGGTCTCCCTCCGGCCCTGTGATCGGCAGAGTTGACGGCCGCATAGGCGTTCCCATACCGAACCCTTACCTGAAGCAGGGGTGCAGTTGACCACGGCGGCTCTAAGGTTTGCCTAAGCTAAGCGAAGCGCCCCGGACCTCGGTGTCCGGGGCGTTCGCCGTGCCGTTCCGCCGTCACCGCGGCGGCGCGCCGAGGACAGGTACAACCCGGGGCGGCCCGGGGGAGGAGCCCGCTGCATGTGGGATGAGGCGTTTCCCAGCTTTCTGATCGGGCTACGCGAAGGCCTGGAAGCGGGCCTGATCGTGTCGATCCTGGTCGCCACTCTGGTGCGGGCCGGTCAGAAGGGGCGACTGCCCCAGGTGTGGACGGGCGTCGCGGCGGCCGTCGCGCTCAGCCTCAGCTTCGGCGCGGTGCTCACCTTCACCGCCGCCAACCTCTCCGGCCACGCCCAGGAGGCGTTCGGCGGGGTGCTGAGCCTGATCGCGGTCGGCTTCGTCACCGCGATGGTGTTCTGGATGCGCCGCTCGGCGCGCACCCTCTCCGCCGACCTGAAGGAGAAGGTCCAGGCCTCGCTGGCGATGGGCGCCGGCGCGCTGGTGCTCACCAGCTTCCTCGCGGTCGCCCGCGAGGGCTTGGAGACCTCGCTCTTCCTGTGGACCAACGTCCGCACCGCCGGGGAGTCCACCGGCCCGCTGATCGGCGCCGCCGTCGGTCTGCTGCTCTCCACCGGCCTGTGCTGGGGCCTGTACCGCCGGGCGCTGAAGATGAACCTCACCCGGTTCTTCACCGTCACCGGCGTCGGCCTGATCATCGTCGCGGCGGGCGTGCTCGGCTACGGCCTGCGCGACCTGCAGGAGTCCGGCCTGGTCGGCGGCGCCGGCAGCTACGCCTTCGACCTGAGCGGCCACCTGGACGCCTCCTCCTGGTACGCCACGCTGGTCCAGGGCACCCTCAACCTCACCGTCACCATGACGGTCCTCCAGGTCGTCGGCTACATCGCATATCTGAGCATCGTGATGACCCTGTTCATCGAGGGCGTCCGCGGCGGCAAGGCGACCCCGGCCCCGGCGGCCGCCGAGACGACCGCGAGTGCCGAGGCCAAGGCGGACGCGGAGCAGACGGAGACGGACGCGAAGCAGACCGAGCCGGTGCGCGCGGGCCGTCCGCGCTGGGTGGTGCCCACCGCGCTGGTCGCCGTCCCGGTCGTGGTGGCCGGCATCGTGATCGCCGCCGGCGACGGCAAGCAGGACAGCACCGCCACCGTCTCGGTCTCCGAGCAGGAGTGCGGCAAGGGCTTCGCCGACCCGCAGCCGGGCCAGCAGGTGTTCCAGATGCACAACACCGGCGACAAGGTCTCCGAGGTCTACCTGGTCAACCCGGGCACCGGCGCCGTCTACGGCGAGATCGAGGGCCTGGCCCCCGGCACCACCCGCGCGCTGACCGCCACCATCGGCTCCGGCGACTACGCCTGGCGCTGCGTGCCCACCGGCGGGAAGACCGTCACCTCCGCCGCCGTCCACGTCAGCGGCGGCGCCGAGGTCAAGGCCGTCAAGCCGGTCACCGAGGACGACCTCAAGGCCCCGCTGGACAGCTACAAGGACTACGTCGTCAAGGGCCTCGCGACCCTGATGACGCAGACCCAGAAGATCCAGACCGACGTGCACGCCGGCGACCTCAACGCCGCCAAGGCCGACTGGCTCACCGCCCACCTGCAGTACGCCTCGCTCGGCGCCGCCTACGGCACCTTCGCCGACCTCGACAAGAAGATCGACGGCCGCGCCGACGGCTTCGCCGACAAGGCCGGGGACAAGGACTTCACCGGCTTCCTTCGCCTGGAGTACGGCCTCTGGCACGGCCAGTCCGCCACCGACCTGACGCCGGTCGCCGACGAGCTCGCCCAGAACGTCGCCAAGCTGGTGCACGACTTCCCCACCCAGGACTTCGACCCGGGTGACCTGCCGCTGCGCGCCCACGAGATCCTGGAGAACACCCTGCAGTTCGAGCTGACCGGCGACACCGACATGGGCAGCGGCACCAACCTGGCCACCGCCCAGGCCAACCTGGCCGGCACCCAGGAGCTGCTGACCCTGCTGCAGCCGCTGCTCGACGAGCGCGACCCGCAGGTGCTGGTCCGGGTCAACGCCGGGATGAAGCGGGTCGGCGACCTGGTCGCCGCCGCCCGCACCGCCGACGGCTGGACCCCGCTGGACAAGCTGCCCGCCGACAGCCGGCGCCAGCTGAACGGTGCCACCGGCCAGCTACTCGAAGACCTCTCGCCCATCCCCGCACTCCTTGAGATCCGGAAGGCCGCCTGATGACCGACCAGACCGCAGCCACCGGGTCCTGCCCCTTCCCGCACGCCGCCGCGGCCGCCCAGGCCGCCCAGGGCGCCGAGCAGGGCGGCTGCCCGGCCGGACCGGCCCGGCGCAGCTTCGTTCGGGCCGCGCTCGGCGCGAGTGCCGGGGCCGCCGTGCTCGCCGGCGGGGGCTTCACCCTGGGCGCCGGCCAGGCCGTCGCCGGGGACAGCCACCAGTCGAAGACCGGGGCCGTCCCGTTCCACGGCGACCACCAGGCCGGCATCACCACCCCGGCCCCGGGCTACGCCGCCTTCATCTCCTGCCAGGTGATCGCCCAGGACCGCAAGGGCCTGGAGGACCTGTTCAAGACCCTGACCGAGCGGATCCGCTTCCTCACCGCCGGCGGCACCCCGCCGGACCTCGGCGTCGGCGCGCCGCCGTCCGACAGCGGCATCCTCGGCCCGACGGTGCCCACCGACAACCTGACCGTCACGGTCGGCGTCGGCGCCTCGCTGTTCGACGACCGCTACGGGCTGGCCAAGGCCAAGCCGGTCAAGCTGACGCCGATGAAGACCTTCCCCAACGACAACCTGCAGGCCGCCGAACTGCACGGCGACCTCTCGCTGCAGATCTGCGCGGACCGGCAGGACACCGTGCTGCACGCGCTGCGCGACATCACCCGGCACACCCGCGGCGCGCTGCAGATCCTCTGGCGGATCGACGGCTTCCAGAACCAGTCCCGCCCGGACGGCGCCCAGCGCAACCTGCTCGGCTTCAAGGACGGCATCGTCAACCCGGACACCACCTCCTCCCGGGAGATGGACCGGCTGATCTGGGTCACCGACGGGATGGGCGAGCCCGCCTGGGCGACCGGCGGCAGCTACCAGGTGATCCGGATCATCCGGATGCTGATCGAGTTCTGGGACCGCGTCACGCTCACCGAGCAGGAGAAGATGTTCGGCCGCCGCCGCGACACCGGCGCGCCGCTGGACGGCCACCAGGAGACCGACGCGCCGGACTACGGCAAGGACCCGGACGGCAAGGCGATACCGCTCAACGCGCACATCCGCCTCGCCAACCCGCGCACCGCCGACACCGACACCTCGCGCATCCTGCGCCGCGGCTTCAACTACGACCGGGGCATCGACAGGGCCGGCAACCTGGACATGGGCCTGGTGTTCTGCTGCTACCAGCAGGACGTGGTGCGGCAGTTCGAGGCCACCCAGACCCGGCTGATCGACGAGCCGCTGGTGGACTACATATCGCCGACCGGTGGCGGGTACTTCTTCGTCCTGCCGGGCGTGAAGGACGATGCCGACTGGCTCGGGCGGGGGCTGCTGGCCGCCGTCTGATCCCGACGTCGCTGAGGGTGTGTCCGACGGTTCCCGCCGGGCGCGAACGGTCGGACACACCCCGGGGCCCGGTGCTCCAACGCACCGGGCCCGTTCGCGTGGTCAGCCGCCCATGGTGAAGCCGATCACCGCGCCGCCGCCCTCGCGGTTGGCGGCGAAGGCGGTGCCGCCGTGCGACTGTGCCACCTCGGCCACGATGGCCAGGCCCAGGCCCGAACCGGGTAGGCTGCGCGCGGCGGTGGCCCGGTAGAAGCGGTCGAAGACCCGGTCGAGGTCGGCCGCGTCGATCCCCGGGCCCCGGTCGCGCACCTCGACCCGCGGGCCGCACACCACCAGCTCGATCGGGGACGTCCCGGCCGGGTCGAACTTGGCGGCGTTGTCCAGCAGATTGCCCACCGCGCGGGCCAGCGCGTCCGGGCGGGCGGTGACGGTGGTGTCGTCCGCGTCCACGGTGATCTCCCGGTCGCTGCGCCGCCGCGCCTGCACGGCGGCCGCATGGGCCAGCTCCGCCAGCACCACCTCGACCGGTTCCTCGTCCGCCTTGCGGTCCGCGGCGAGCGCCACCAGCTCCTCCACCAGCAGGGTCAACTCCCGTGCCTCCTCGGCCAGATCGGCCATCAGTGCGGCTCGTTCCGGGGGCGGCAGCCGGTCCATGGCGGGCAACACCGAGAGGTTGGTGCGCAGGCTGGTCAGCGGGGTGCGCAGCTCGTGCCCGGCGTCCTGGACCAGTCGGCGCTGGTTCTCCTTGGCGGTGGCGAGCCGGACCAGCATCCGGTCGAAGGCGCGGCCGAGCCGGCCCACCTCGTCCGTCCCGGCGGCGGGCACCGGGACGTCCAGCCGGCCGCTGGCGGCGACCAGTTCGGCCGCGTCGGTGAGCCGGACCAGCCGGCCGCTGATCCGCCGGGCGAGCAGCCAGCCGGCCGCCCCGGCGATCAGCACGACGGCGGCCACCACGGCCACCATCTGCTTTCGCAGCTTCTCCAACAGCTCCTCGATGTCGCCGAGTTGCTGCACGATCTGGACCGCGCCCCGGCCGCCGCCGAGCGAGACCACGCCCACCCGGCAGGTGTTGCCGCCGAGGTGGCGGACGTCGGTCAGCGTCCGGGCGGGGGCCTCGGCGCGGGCGAGTTCGCGGTCGGCGGCCGTGGTCGGGAGGTCGAGGTGAGCGGTGCTCGAGAGGACGGTCCCGTCGGCGTTCAGTGCCCGAGCGGTGACCCGGATCGGGTGCAGCAGCTGCTCGCTCAGCCCGCTCGGACCGTTGAAGTCCCCCGGGTTCAGCCTCTCGCGCTCGACCTGGCCGCTCACCGCCCGGACGGCCGAGGTGAAGTCGTCCGTCTCGTCGTCGCGGATCAGGTGGGCGGCGGCGCGGTAGCCGAGGGTGCCGATCACCACCGCGACCAGGGCGGCCATCGCGGCGAAGGCCAGCGCCAGGGTGGTGCGCAGGCCCGGGCGCGGCAGGCGGGGGCGCGGGCGCGCGGGGCCGGTCACGGCTCGCGCAGCGTGTAGCCGACGCCGCGGACGGTGTGGATCAGCGGGGTGAGGCCGGGGCGGTCGAGCTTGCGGCGGAGGTAGCCGATGAACACCGCGAGGTTCTTGGAGCCGGGGCCGAAGTCGTAGCCCCAGATCCGCTCGTACAGAGTGGTCTGGTCGAGCACGGCGCCGGCGTGCCGGGTCAGCAGCTCCAGCAGGTCGAACTCGGTGCGGGACAGCTCCAGCTCCTCCCCGGCGCGCCAGGCCCGGCGGGCGGGGGGATCGACCCGGAGGTCGGCCACGGTCAGCACGTCCTCGACGGGACCGGGCGGCTGGCGGCGCAGCAGGGCCCGCAGCCGGGCGAACAGCTCGTCCACGTCGAAGGGCTTGACCAGGTAGTCGTCGGCCCCGGCGTCCAGTCCGGCGATCCGGTCCGGGACCTCGACCCGGGCGGTGAGCATCAGCACCGGGGTGCGGTCGCCGGCCGCGCGCAGTCGGCGGCAGACCTCCAGGCCGTCGGGTTCGGGCATCATCACGTCGAGTACCAGGACGTCCGGGCGCTGCTCGGCGAGGACGGCGAGGGTCTGGGTACCGTCCGCCGCTATCCGCACCCGGTAGCCCTCCAGCGTCAGGGCGCGGGTGAGCGAGTCGCGGATGGCGCGGTCGTCCTCGGCGATCAGCACGGTGTGGGTCATGGGGAGATTCTCCCTGGCGTGCTCACGGCAGTTGCGGGCGGGGCGCGGGGTTCTTCGGCCGACGGCTTTCCTGTGCTGCTTCGTGGGCGTACGGTGGCCACACGGTGGCGCGCCGCCGGGTGGGCCGCCGGGTCCGTGTCGGCACGCCCTGCCGGAGGCCGCGATGGCAGACCGGATGGCCTTCCTCACCACCCCGCGAGCGGAGCGGGCGCGGCGGGATGCGCGGGAGCGGCTGGGGGACTGGCGGGAGGTGTACCGCCCGGGGGCGCTGCTGCCGGTGGTGGGCGGACAGGCGGAGCGGTGCATGGACTGCGGGCTGCCGTTCTGCCACGCCGCCTGTCCGCTGGGGAACCTGGTGCCGGAGTGGAACCGGCTGGTGGCCGAGGATGACTGGCGGGCGGCGGCCGCGCGGCTGCTGGCGACCAACAACTTCCCGGAGTTCACCGGGCGGCTCTGTCCGGCGCCGTGCGAGAGCGCCTGCGTGCTGGCGATCGACGGGGCCGCGGTGGCGATCAAGAACGTCGAGCTGGCGATCGCCGACCGGGCCTGGGGGCAGGGCTGGGACCGCCCGCAGCCGCCCGAGCGGCGGGGCCCGGAGCGGCGGGTCGCGGTGGTCGGTTCAGGGCCGGCCGGGCTGGCCGCCGCCCAGCAGCTGACCCGGGCCGGGCACGCGACCACGGTGTACGAGCGGGCCGACCGCCCGGGTGGCCTGCTGCGCTACGGGATACCGCCGTTCCGGCTGGAGAAGCACCGATTGGAGCGGCGGCTCGACCAGCTGCGGGCCGAGGGCACGGTCTTCCGCACCGGGGTGCGGGTGGGGCAGGACGTCACCGGTGAGCAGCTGCGGGCCGGGTACGACGCGGTGGTGGTCGCGGTGGGTGCCGCGGCCTGCCGGGAGCTGGCGGTGCCCGGGCGCGGGATGCCCGGGGTGCACCCGGCGATGGAGTACCTGACCTGGGCGAACCGGGTGGACGAGGGGGACTGCGCGGCCTCGCCGCTGTCCGCGCGGGGGCGGCAGGTGGTGATCGTCGGCGGCGGGGACACCGCGGCCGACTGCCTGGGGACGGCGCTGCGCCAGCGCGCGGCCGCGGTCACCCAGCTGGACATCAACCCGCGCCCGCCGGAGCGCCGCGCGGCCGGGCAGCCCTGGCCGGTCCACCCCAAGGTGTACCGGGAGACCACCTCGCACGAGGAGTCGGAATCGGGTGCCCGGGTGTTTGCGGCGGCCACGGTCGGCTTCGAGCCGGGGCCGGACGGACGGCTGGCGGGCGTGCGCTTCGCCGAGGCCGAGCCGGGCGACCGCAGCGCCCGGGCGGGCACCGAGCGGATCCTTCCGGCGCAGCTCGCGCTGCTCGCGCTGGGCTTCACCGGGCCGGAGCCGGACCAGCCGCTGTTCGCCCAACTCGGGCTGGCCGTCGGGCCGGACGGCGCGCTGGAGCGGGACGACGGGTTCGGCACGGGTGTCGACGGCGTGTTCGTCGCGGGGGACGCCGGGCGCGGCCAGTCGCTGATCGTCTGGGCGATCGCCGAGGGACGGGCGACGGCCGCGGCGGTGGACCGCTATCTGCGCGGTCGTACCGAACTCCCGTCGCCGATCAGCGCCTCGGCGCGGGCGCTCACGCTTTGAGGGCGCCGGCGCCGGACGGTATTCTGACCGGCTTTCCGATCAGCCGAGGCCGAGGACGGAGAGCGCGGTGGTCCAGTCCGTGGCGATGGCCTGCTGGGCGGGCACCAGGTCCACCTGGTGGTTGCAGACGGCGCGGTAGAGCTTGTACTCCACGGTGTCCTTGTCGGTGGAGGACTGGCTGCTCGAGCCGGTGGCGTAGCGCGGCTCCGGCCACAGGTTGTTCGGGTCGGTGGGGTTGCCGCCGAGGGACAGCGGGATGAAGTGGTCCTCCTCGTAGTCCGCCGTGTTGGTGTCGTCGTAGCCGTACTGGGCGATCTGCTGGACCTTCAGGCGGTTGGTGTACGTGCTGGAGGGGCGGATCGAGGTGCTGTAGCCCGGGACGCAGATGGTGGAGTCGATGGTGTCCTGGGTGACGTCCGGGTTGGTGGCGCCGGGGGTGCAGGCCGGGTCGGGCAGCGGGAGGTAGGCCTGCGAGCAGGTCACGTCCAGGGCGGCGCGGGTGTGCGGGGCGGGGGCGGCGGCGTGCGCGGTGCCGGCGGTGGCGAGGGCGGCCGCGGCGAGCACGACGGTCGCGACGGCGGGGGCGATGCGGTGGGCGCGAAGCATGTGGGGAGCTCCCTGACACAGGCTCGGCACGGGTGTGCCGGGCAGTGTGTCCATGCCACCACCTGTGGGTCTATGCGGGTAGATAGGGAATGGTGAATAGTTGACAAAGCGTCAGTCAACGAGGTCGGGGCAAGTGTTCGCTTGACGCGCCCCCAACAGGTGGGTGTGCGGGTCCTGCCGGCCCCCGGCGTCGGGTTCGACGCCGGGGGCCGGTGTCAGTGGCGCGGCAGGTGGCGGACGAACACGTCCGGGACCTTGTTGGTGTCGCCCTGGACGAGGGTGCCGTCGTCCGCGCTGAACACCACCGTGGCCCCGTGGGCGTCGACGTACGGGGCGAACGAGGCGCCGGCGCTCTGCGCGCCGTCGCCCGCGACGCTGACCCGCTCGGTGCGGCCGGTCCACAGGTCGCGCCGGAAGACGTCGGAGACCCCGTTGGTGTCGCCCGGCACCAGGTTGGCGGCCGTGGAGTCGAAGTACACCCAGCGGTCGTCCGCGGTCATCAGGCCGTTGTAGGAGTCCCCGGTGGTCTTCGTCCCGGGCAGGCCGACGCTGACCAGGGTCTCGGTGCCCTCCTCCAGGTCGCGGACGTACACCTCGAAGTGCCGCTCCCACCAGTTGTCGCCGTGCTGGACCCAGGTCGAGTAGGTCGCGTACCGGCCGTCCGGGCTGAGCGAGGGGGAGTCCGCCCCGCGCCAGCCGCCCTTCTCGTCCGCGCTGGCCATGGTGGTCTCCTCGGCGCGCAGGTCGCGGACGTACACCGGGTAGAGGTGCGGCTTGAGGATCCCCGGGCGGTGGTCGGTCGTGAAGGCGTCGCGGACGAACTGCTCGTCTGACTCCTGGGCGGCGTCGGCGGTGAGCTTGGCGGCGGCGTCCGGGGAGAGGGCCCCGGGCTTGCCCGGGCTGGTGATGTTGGTCGCCTTGGAGATGAAGGCGACGCTCCCGCCGTCGGCGCTGATCACGGGGGCGGCGGAGGAGCCGTTCGCCTCCTTGCCGTCCGCGCCGACGCTGACCAGGCGGTTCTCTCCGGTCCACAGGTCATGGACGTAGATGTTGGCACCCTGCCAGGTGACCGTGTCCGGGGCCAGGTCGGTGCGGTTGGACTGGAAGGCGAGGTAGCGGCCGTCCCAGCTGAGCGAGGGGTGGCCCGAGACCTTGTCGGGCTGCGGCTTGCCCGGCCCCTCACCGACGGAGACCAGGGTGGTCTCGCCGGTCCAGCGGTCGTGGACGTAGACGTCGTCGAAGCCGAGGTCGGCGCCGGGCACCAGGTTGGTGGCGTCGGAGCTGAAGGCGACGTAGCGGCCGTTGCCGCTGATGGTGGCCTCGAAGGAGGCCCCGTTGGCCTGGGCGCCGTGCGGGCCGGTGTTGACCCGCTCGGTGCTGCCGGTCCGCAGGTCGCGGACGAAGACGTCGGACTTGCCGTTGGTGTCGCCGGGCACCAGGTTGGTGGCGTTCGAGGTGAAGACGGCGTACCGGCCGTCGGCGCTCAGACCGGCGGCGAGTGAGGCGCCGTCGGGCTGCGCCTGGCCGAGGCCGACGGACACCCGCTCGGTGTCGGACTTCCGGTGCGGGTCCGCCTGGGCGGCCTGTGTGGTGGTGAGCGCCAGTGCGGCGGCCGCGCCGAGTGTGCAGGCGACGCGCGGTAGGCGCCGCGACGGGCGGGTGGTGGTGCGTGTGCGGGTCATCTGGTCCCTCCCCTGGGAACGGCCGACCGCGTCGACGGCGACGCCCGGTGGCGTCGAGGACTGGTGGCGTCGAGGACTGGTGGCGTCGAGGACTGGTGGCGTCGAACTCCCCGGCGGTCGGCTCGGGGTGAGCCAACCGCCGGGCGGTGCGGATGGTCAACGGCGGTGGGTCGGGAGGGGCGCATTCGCGTCAGGCGGCTGGTCGGCCGGATCGGGCGCGGGCGGCCTTCGCGGTCCGGGCTGGGGTGACGGGACGGAGGGGGCGGAGGGGCGGGGCTGGTCGGCGGGGTGCGGTGCCCGGGGGAGGGCGTGCCGGATCGCCGCCCTGGTGGACGTCGACCGTGCCGCCCGGTGCGGCACCCGCGATCCGCGCCGACTCGGCGGGTCGGTCGCGCGGCGCCGCTTCCTGCTCCCGGCGGGCTGCACCGGCGGTCACGTGCTGGGCTCCGGGGTCGACTGGTGCGCGGGCTGGTGCTGCGGGTGCCGCCGGTGCTCGCGCTGGTCGTAGCGCCAGAGCGCGGGGAGCGCGGCCGACAGGACGGCGCCGCTGCCCAGGCAGAGCAGGCCGCCGGTGCGCAGCGCGGCCCGGATGCTCTGGCGGGCGGCGAGGCCGGCCCGCAGGTCGCCCAGGGCGGGCCCGGCGGAGCCGATCAGCATCTCCAGACCGGCGGCGCGGCCTCGGAGTTCGTCCGGAATGGACTGGTTCCAGATGGCGCTGCGGAAGGTGTCGCCGATCCAGTGGCCGCCGCCCGCGACGATCAGGCAGAGCAGTACGGCCCACAGGCCCGGGGCGAAGGCGGCCGCGGCGGTGGCCGCGCCGACCAGGGAGGCGGAGAGCAGGACCAGCCGCCCGTGTCGGTGCACCCGCTCGGTCCAGCCGCCGGTGGCGGCCGCGATCAGGCTGCCGGCCGCGGAGGCCGAGTAGAGTAGGCCGAGCGCCCAGACCGCGTCCAACTCCTCGGCCAGGAACGGGAACAGTGCGGTGGGCAGGGCGAAGACGGTGGCCGCAAGGTCGGCCAGGTAGGTGCCGATCAGGTCGGGCCGCCGTGCCGCGTAGCGGGCGCCCTCGGTGAACTCGCGCAGCCGGGGCGCCTCGGCGTCGCGCTCCGAGGGGATCGGCCGGACCTGGGCGAGCAGGGCGATCGACAGCAGGAACGTGGCGAGGTCGACCAGGTAGGCCGCCGGGACCCCGGCGGTCGCGATCAGCAGCCCGGCGAGGGCCGGCCCGGCCACCCCGCCGATGCTCCAGCGCAGCGAGAGCAGCGCCCCGGCCGCCACCAGCTGATCGTGCGGCACCAGTCGGGGGATCATCGCCTCGACCGAGGGCTGCTGCAGGCCCTGGATGGCCGCCGCCAGTCCGGCGGCGAGGTAGAGCGGCCAGACGGCGGGTGTGCCGAGCAGCGCGTTGGCCAGCAGCAGGGCGCTGAGCGCGGCCAGCGCGACCTCGGTGACCAGGGCGACGGTGCGGCGGTCGGCGCGGTCGGCGAGCACGCCGCCGTAGAGGCCGAACAGGATGGTGGGCGCGAGTTCGACCGCGCCGACCGCGCCCACGGCGAGCGGGGAGTCGGTGAGGTGGGCGATCTGCAGCGGGATCGCGGTCATGGTGAAGATCGAGCCGAGCAGGGTGACCGTGCCGGAGGTCCAGGTCAGCCGGAAGTCCCGGGAGGACCGCCAGGGGGCGGTGTTCGGCAGCAGTCGGGACCAGCAGCGGTCCGTTCCTGAGGTCATGAGGGGGTTGGTCCCTTCGTGGCCGTCGTTCTCGTGACGGCGTCCTTGGTGATGGCACGCGGACCTGTCGCCGAGTGTGATCGCCAGGTCCTTATCACTGATAAAGTCCGGCTCGGAACTTAGCGGCGATAAGGTGGGTCTCGCAAGCGGATAGCCGGGAGGCCGATCGGATGGCACTGCAACGCGACGAGGTGGTGCGCACCGCGCTGCGCGTCCTCAACGAGGAGGGCATCGACGGGCTCAGCACCCGGCGGCTCGCCCGGGAGCTCGGCGTGCAGTCACCGGCGCTGTACTGGCACTTCAAGAACAAGCGGGAACTGCTCGACCTGATGGCGGAGGCGATGCTCGCCGAGGCGCTCCCGCCCGACCGTGAGCCGGACCCGGAGCACTGGCCCGAGTGGATCGCCGCCGACGCCCGGGCCAAGCGCAACGCCCTGCTCGCCTACCGTGACGGCGCCCGGGTGCACGCCGGCACCCTGCCCACCGAAGACGAACTTCCGGCGGTCGAGGCCCAGTTGAGCGCCCTGTGCCGGGCCGGACTGCGCCCGCGCACCGCGCTGCGGCTGCTGCTGACCGTCGACCGGTACATCATGGGCTGGGTCACCGAGGAGCAGGCCTGGCGGCAGGACGCCGCAGAGCGCGCCCGGCCGCCCTTCCCGGACGAGGCGCTGCGCGAACTGCCGCTGCTGAGCGAGGCGGTGGACGTACTGCGGATGACCGACCACGACGCCGACTTCGAGTACGGGCTGCGGGTGCTGGTCGAGGGGTTCCGGGCCGAGATCGCGCGTGAGGCGTCGGGTGAGCCTGGGGGTGCGGGCGCGCCTGGGGATGTGAGCGCGGGCGCGGGTTCTCGTGAGGATGTGACCGGCGCCGGGCATCGGCTAGCGTGAGCGCCATGACCACCCTTGACCCCCGTACCACCGCCCTGGTCCTGATCGACCTGATGGATCGGATCGTCGCCAACCCGCTCGCGCCGCACACCGGTTCGCAGGTGGTGGCGGCCTCGCTGGAGCTCGCCAAGGCCTTCCGCGCCGCCGGTGCCCCCGTCGTCGCGGTGCGCGTCGAACGGCCGGGCGTGGCCGAGCAGCCGCCCGGCAGCGAGCTGCCGGCCGAGGTCGAGGCGGCGGCCGACGAGGTCGTGGTGAAGCGCACCATCGGCGCCTTCCAAGGCACCGGGCTGCACGAACTGCTCCAGGCGCGCGGCGTGGAGACGCTGGTGTTCACCGGGATCGCCACCAACCTCGGCGTGGAGTCGAGCGCCCGCGCGGCCGCCGACCACGGGTACCGGCTGGTGTTCGTCGAGGACGCGATGACCGGGCTGACGGAGGCGGAGCACCGGGCCTCGGTGGAGCTCGACTTCCCGCGGCTGGGCGAGGTCCTGGCGGCCGCCGACCTGCGGCTGGGCTAAGGCGCGGCTGCGGGCGGCCTGTGGCCGGGGCAGGGCCGGCCCCTCGCGGCCCAGGCTCACCCCAACAGGCGCAGCCGAGTCGTGGAGACGCCCAGGCGCACGCTCTGACCCCAGACGAGTTCCAAGGCGTCCGCCTCGATCCCGTCGCCGAAGGCGACCAGATGTTCGGACTCGACGGTGAGCACCAACTGACGCCCGGCCTCCAGCACGCCGTGCACACGGCTGGTGCCGGTACCGGGGGAAGGCCACGCCTCGCGGACGAACCAGGCCAGTGCCGGTGCGCCCGGGTCGGGCAGGGGGACGGGGCCGCCGCGCTCCAGCCAGGCCGAGCGGCACCAGCCGGTGGCGCCCGTACCGGTACCGATCAGGACACCCGAGGAGGCCTGGGCCTCCGCTGATCCGACGCCGTCGGGTGCGCCGTCCACCCCCAGGCGGTAGCGCGCCGTCTGGTGGCCGGGCTGCCCGACATACACCTCGTTCAGCGCGAGCAGCCGCTGGCCGTCGTCCGCGACGGCCTCGACCATCGTGCGCTCCTCCAGCTGCCCGTCGCCGTGCGCCACCGCCCGCAGCAACGGGGGCAGGGCGTCCACGCGGTGACGCACCAGCACACCGGGGTCGCGGCCGGGGTCGGCATCCACGCCGATCACCGGCTGACCGTCCAGGTACTTGGCGACGTTGGCCACCAACCCGTCCTGGCCGACCACGGCCACCACGTCCCCGGGCTCGAAGAGGAAACGCGGGAGGTCCGCCCGCTCGACCCGGCTGCGCCGCCAGTCCAAGGGGACGGCGGCCGCCGCCTCGGCGAGCGCCGTCGTCTGCCGACGGTGGCGCTGCTCGACCTCCGCCGCCGAGCGGCCCCGGGAGGAGAGGAAGAACGCGACCTGCCCGGGGGTGCCGTGACGGCACACCAACTCCTCGTACTCGGTGCGCCGGTGCACCAGCACCACCCGCGGAGCGATGGTCACCGCTGCGCTCCGGGGGTGCCGGGGGTGGCGGGGGTGCCGAGGCGGGCCAGCAGACCGGTGAGCACATCCGGGGTGAGGGTCACGCTGTCGATCCGCGGCAGGTGCTCCGCCAGTCGCATCAGTGCCAGTGCCCGCAGCACCGCCGGATCGGCCTGCTGGTGGGCCGCCAGCCAGGCGGCCTCCGCCGCCGCCCGGGCGTCACCGAGCTCGCGGGCGGCCTGGGCCTCGGCGGCGGTCAGCCGGGTGCGGCGCTGCGCCTCGGCCTCGGTGGCGACCCGGTCGGCGGCGGCCTCCTCCTTCGCCTGGAGTCGGCGGTTGGCGCCCTGTTGGGCGAGCAACTGCTCCTCGCGGCGGGCGAGTTCGATGCGGTTGGCGAGCTCGTTCTCGGCGATGCCGCGTTCGTGCTCGACGGCCACCGCACGACGCTCGAAGGTCGCCCGGTCGGCCTCCTGCTGTACCAACTCGCGGGCGGGGGTGCGCAGTGCCCGCTCGACTTCCGGTTCGGGCCGCAGCGCCACGACCCGGACGGCGATCACGGCGAGCCCGGTTTCGGCGATCCGCGGCTCGTTGGTGAGGCCGTCGGCCATCCGCTCACGCACCGTTCTCACCCCGTCCGCGAGGGCGGTGGCGAGCGGGGTGCGGGCGAGCAGGCCGAGGGCGTGCTGCTGGGCGGTCTCGGTGAGCAGGGTGGCGAGCTGGTCGAGCGGGGCCGCGCGCCAGCTCCCGGTGCCGGGGTCGATTCCGAAGTCGACCCTGGTGGCGGCAGTGGCCGGGTCGGTGATCCGGTAGGTCAGCGTCGCCTGGACGGTGAGGTCCTGGAAGTCCGAGGTGCGGGCGTGGAAGAGCATGGCGAGTTCCCGGTCGTCCACCGGTACCTCGGAGATCGCCGCGGTCAGCGGCCGGAACCGGAAGGCCAGCCCGGCCCCGTCGTGGGCGACCCGGCCCCGCCGCAGGTGGCGGATGTGCGCGGTGGGAACGGCGCACAGGTGGTGCAGCCCGAATCGCCTGGTGATGTCGGCCATCGGAAACCCCTTTTCGTCATGTCGACGATATTGGGGCATCCTCATTCTCGTCAAGGTGACGAAAATGAGGGCGGCGGGGGCGGGCCGCGGTCCCGGCGCGGGGGCAGCTGAATCGCCGTCAAGGCGATTCGGTGTCTCGGGAGGGGCGGTGGTGAAAGCGGCCTCAACTGATGTCATGTCACACGGGCGGTGAACCTCCCCGATCACAGCGCCAGCCCGGTACTTCGCAGGTCGCTGATTCAGTTCGCCGTCGTCGCCCGCCGTGGCGGTTTGCAGGACTGCCGAGCAGGATGAACCCCGGTCTGGCGGTGACGTCACGGCCGACGATCGGAAGGCGGATGCTGCCCAGTGCCTGGCCACCGACTGGTCGCAGGGCGTCAGTGCAGTGCAGTCTCGCCCGAGTGGACGGCGCGGATGGCGCGTTCGACGGTTTCCTGGTTCTCACCGACCGGAGCCACGTAGCCGATGACGTCGCGCGCGGTGTCCTCCCCGAGCACCCGGCTGATGACCCAGGTGGCGAGGTACTGGGACGCCAGGCAACCGCCCGCCGTGGCGATGTTCCCCTCGGCATGGAACGGTGCGTCCAGCACGTGACGCCGCAGGCTTCGACGAAGGGCCGGCTCTTGATGTCCGTGCAAGCGGGCATGCCCTTCAGCAACCCGAGCCGGGCGAGCACCAGCGCGCCCGAGCACTGCGCGCCGATCAGGTGTCGCGAAGGGTCGAGCAGCAGCCTGGAGATCAGCCGGTCGTCAGCGACCACGTCTCACGTCTTCACTCCGCTGCCGATCAGCACGATGTCGGCCTCGGTCACGAACTCAGATGCCCCCAGTCTCCCTGGCGCGCCGCCCCGGGGCGAGATCCGATCAGCGGCGGGTGGCATGCCTGCCGCTGCGGGTGACGTCCCCGGGGCTCGGTTCAGGGCGATCACGATCGTGCTCGCCCTCGTACCTCATCGACTGTTTCTGGTCCAGGTTCTCGCACGTCGCTGTGGCGGTCCTGGTAGTGGTCCAGTCCGACCTGGCCTTTCGCCGTCTGGAAGCGTTCCTTGACGCACCATCTGGTCCCGGCGACCCGCACCAGCTCGGACAGCGGCACTCGTCTCGGCACCCAGCGCAGGTGGAAGGCGAGTTCGCCTGAGGTCGAGTTGCGGCGGATCGGCGGGTGCCGATGGTCGTCAGTACCGATCTCGATCCAGGCCCAGTCGTAGGAGCGCGGCCCCTTGGCACCGCGTCCGGCGCCGTGGAACGCGGCTCCACCCGCTTGAACCGGCCCGCGATCCGGGCCACGGCCTGGTCGGACGTCGCCCGCCAGCGGACGACGTCCATGCTGCGACGCAAGAGCGCGGAGTCACGCCGGAGTGCTAACGGAGGTACTGCTCGATCACGTCGGCGCCGCGTGTGACTCCACCACTTCGCAGGATGGCTTGGCGCATTCCTGCAAGGTTGACGCGTACCGCCGGGTCTGAGGCAACCCTGTCGATCGCCGCCCGTAGTGCTTCGGCGCTCACCATGTCGGCGTCCAGGCTTTCACCGAGCCCGAGCTCCCCCAGGCGCCCGGCGTTGGCAACCTGCTCGGGTGTCTGCGGGACGGCGACGAGACCGACCCCGTAATGCAGCGCCTCCATGACGGAGTTCATGCCGGCATGCGAGACGAAGGCGGTGGCATGGCGCAGTACCGCCAGTTGCGGGAACCGCGACCGGACGTCCACCCGGCTCGGGACGGCGCCCAGTACGGCGGCGTTCGTGTCGTCCACGGTCATCGCCAACTGCCACGGTCCGTCGGCGACGGCGGCTATGCAGGCGCGGTAGAACTCCGGGTGACCGTTGAAGACGGTGCCCAGTGAGACATACAGCAGTGGTGCGTCGGGGTCGGGAGGAGACCATTGCTCGGCCTGCTCGCGCCTGCCCATCGAGGGCCCGATGAAGTGAAAACGTTCGTCGAAGCTGTCAGCGGCCGGCTGGAACTCCCGCGGGACGCACACGAGGTTGAGCCCGTCCGCCATCGTCATGGTGTCGGCGACACCGAGGGGGACGCCGTACTCGGTGGAGAAGGCCGCACAGTCGGCGGCGAGCAGGGCCATCGCTGGATCGTCGGCGTCGAGCCCTGCGGTCAACTGCCGGTCCAGTGAGTACGTCTCGTTCGAGGCGAGGTGAGGGAAGCACTGCACGGCGGGGATGCCCAGTCTCCTGGCGATGATCCGGGCAGGCCAGTTCGTCGTGTCGTAACAGATCGCGTCTACCGGCTCCGAGGCACAGTACTTCTGCAACACCGGGTAGGTCGCACTCATTGCCGCGAAGTAGTGGCGCAACCAGCCGGCTACGGCCTCTGGGTTGACGTTTGACGGTGGCGTGAACGGCTTCAGCGGCGGTAGTTCCAACCAGTGTGCGCCAGCGCCGGTGACCGCGGCGGCGTGGCTTGCTCCGGTGGCATAGTCCACCTGGTGCCCACGCCGTACGAGTTCCTCGACCAACGGCAACATCGGGTTGATGTGTCCGTGTCCGGCTAGGGTCATGAAGAGTAACTTCTTCAGCACGGGGACACCATGGCAGCACCAGCGCCGTAACGCCATCGAGATTCGCGATTCGCCACAGCCATTGGCGGCGGCCGCTCCTCCTCACTCTCGATCAGATAGGTCATGAAGTCGCACTGGCGTATTAGCTGCGTTCCAGGTTCAGGGCGTCGCGCAGTCGTCCGTCCGAGGACGTGAGCAGTCGGGCGGCGGTGGGCGCGTCCACGTCGGCGAGCAGGACCAGGATCGCGTCCTTGGTCCGGCCGTCGGTTGCCGTCAGGGCCTGACGGACCGCATCCTGGTCGGCGCCGGTGGCCTCGGCGACGATCCGTCGGGCGCGCTCGCGCAGCTTGGCGTTGGTGGCCCGGAGGTCGACCATCAGATTTCCGTACGTCCGGCCGAGGCGGACCATCACGGCGGTGGACAGCAGGTTGAGCACCAGCTTCTGCGCCGTTCCCGCCTTCAGTCGGGTGGACCCGGCCAGCACCTCGGGGCCGACCTCCACCTCGATTCCCAGCTCGGCTGCGGTCACCAGCACCGAGCCCCGGTTGCAGGCCAGCCCGACGGTCAGCGCCCCGGCCGCCCGAGCGGCGCGGACCGCCGCCAGCGGGTAGGGCGTACGGCCCGAGGCGGAGACGCCGACCAGGGTGTCGACCGGGGCCAGACCGAGTGCGGTCACGTCGGCCTCGGCGAGGTCGGTACGGTCCTCGGCGCCCTCCGCGGCCTCCGTCACGGCCGTCCGGCCGCCCGCGATCAGCCCGATGACCAGGGCCGGATCGGTGCCGAAGGTGGGCGGGCACTCGGCGGCGTCCAGTACCCCGAGCCGCCCGGCCGTCCCCGCCCCGGCGTAGACCAGCCGTCCGCCGCGCGCCATCCGGGCGGCCACGGCGTCCACCACGGCGGCGATCCGCGTCAACTCCCCGGCGACGGCGGTGGGGACGGTCCGGTCCTCGGCGTTCATCAGGCGGAGCAGGTCGAGGGTGGACAGCTGGTCGATCCCGGCCCACTCGGGGCGGACCGTCTCGGTCGGGGGCACGGCGTCGGGTTTCATGCGGCGAGCGTCCCCAGGTGCGCGCGGCCTCAACCCGGGCCAGCGTGGATGGAGGAGGTGGTGGCGATGACGCTCGGCGTCCCGGAGCTGCTCGCCCGGTACGGCCGCACCTATGCGGAGGAAGCCGGGATCACCTTGCGCGACGAGCCCTCGCCGCTGTACCGGCTGCTGGTGCTGACCGTGCTCTGCTCGGTGCGGATCAGTGCCGGAACGGCCACGGCGGCGGCGCGGGAGCTTTCGGCCGCCGGCCTGCGGACGCCCGTGGCGATGCTCGGTGCCCGGCGGCGCACGCTGATCGAGGCTCTCGGCCGGGCCCACTACGTGCGGTACGACGAGAGCACCGCCACGGCACTGGGGAGGGGTGCGGAACTGCTGCTCGACCGCTGGCACGGGGACCTCCGGCGGCTCCACGAGGAAGCCGGGGGCGAGACCGGGCGGATCGGCGAGCTGCTACGGGAGTTCCCGCGGATCGGGCCGGTCGGGTCCGAGATCTTCCGGCGCGAGGTCCAGGCGGTCTGGCCCTCCCTGCGGCCGTACTTCGACGAACGAGCGCTGGGGGAGGCACAGGCGCTCGGCCTGCCGGGGAGCCCGGAGAGCCTGGCGGCGCTGGTCGCACCGGAGGCACTGGCCCGGTTGGCGGCGGCGCTGACGCGGGCGGGCCTGGCGCATGTCGGGGCTGCGGGCGCCTGACCGAGCCTCCGTCGGGTCACCCGCCAGGCCACCCGTCAGAGGCATCTGTCAGGCCGTCCGTCAGGCCATCCAGAAGAACACCGCCGTCATCCGGCGGTCCGCCAGCTCGTCGCCGTAGTAGCTCGTGGCGCTGTGGATCAGGTTGGCGTGGTAGAGGAGCAGCTGGTTGTAGCGGTTGGGAACGCGGACGTCCTCGGTGAAGTGGTCGGCGGGCACATGGCGGGTGCCGAGCGCCTCGACCAGATTGTTGTGCGGGGCGTTGACCAGGTTCCCGCCGAGGCGGCCGCCGGGGAACTGCTGGCGGTAGAAGCTGGTGCCGGCGTCCTTGGGAGCGTCCGGGCTCAGGTAGAGCACGGCGGCGTAGCGGCAGAGCGCGCGGGAGTCGGTGTGTGGGCGGGACTCCGACTCCCCGGCGCCGACGACCTGGACGCAGTTGTGGTTGAGCGTGCCACCGCCCGGGGTGCTCTGCACCCACAGCCGGGAGGCTCCGGTGGCCTTGCGGACCCGTCCCTCGACCCGCGCCAGCTCGTCGGGCTCCAGGCCCGGCATGGTGCGCACGCCTGGCCAGGCCTCGGGGCGGTACGGGTAGCCCTCGGTCCAGTCGCCGCGGGCCAGGACGCGCTCACGGACGGCGTCCGGGTCGGGTAGGACGTTGTCCAGGACCCAGTAGTCCCGGCCGCGAGTGGGCTTGCGGTAAGGCAGGACCGGCAGGGCGGTGGGCCTGATGGGCTGTGAGGGCATGGGCCGACCATAGGGGCGGGGGCCGTCAACTTTCTGCCGTGAACAAGTCAACATTTCGTCAAGTGCGCTGTTGACGTGGGGGCTTCATCGCCGCGTCGCGACCCAGGGGGCGGGGCCGGTGGGCGGCGCGGGGGCGGCCTGGTCCGCACGGACGGCGTAGCTGCCGAGGGCGCCCTCCAGTCGGTCGAAGGCGCGGGCGGCCCAGGGGTGTACGGCGGCGGCGATGGCGGCGTGCTCCTCGCCGGCCAGGGTGCGGCGGAACACCTCGGTGAACACCGCCCGGTCGACGGCGGCGAGCAGGGCGGCGGCGACCCGGCTCTCGAAGTCGACGGGTATCGCGTGCACGGCCTCGGCCAGTGCCTCGGCGAGCGCGGTCTCGCCCTGTTCGTTCAGCTCGCGCAGCCGGGCGCCCAGGGCCGGGCTCTCGGAGACCGTGCGTGCGAAGTCCTGGCCGGAGAAGCCGAGCCGCGGGTCGTGCCGGTCGAGCGCGGCCAGGCAGTCTCGGCGCAGCGCGGAGAGGGCGGACTCGCCGGGGGCGCGCCCGGCGACGGTGTGGGCGAGTCGGAGGACGAGCTCCTCGTGCAGGTCGAAGAAGAGGTCCTCCTTGCGCGGGAAGTGGTTGGTGACGGTCATCTTGGCGACGCCCGCGGCGGTCGCGACCTCGGCGATGGTCGTCCGGTCGAAGCCCTGCTCGATGAAGAGCCTGGTCGCGGCGTGCGAGATCGCCTCGCGGGTGCGGCGCTTGTTGAGCTCGCGCAGGTTCGGCGTGGTCCCGGTGTCGGTCATGGCAGGAGCCTAGCGCAGGTCGCTGGGTCGAGCACAGGAATTATGCTTGACCTAATCACTGGGTCCATCCTAAGTTCTTCCCGTCGGCCGGAGCGGTCGACGGAGGGGCGACTCAGGGGAGGGCTCATGACCACATCGGTCACGGCGAAGGGCAGGACGAAGGGCGCGGCGGAGGGCGGGCGCGGGGCGGCTCCGGCGCAGCGGCCGGAGCCGCTGCCGCCGGGCCTGTTGAAGATGGGCGCGGTGCTCGCGCTGGGCCCGATCCTGGCCCTGCTGGACACCACGATCGTCAACGTCGGCATCGACTCCGTCGCCCGTGATCTGCACAGCTCGATGGCGTCGGTCCAATGGGTGGCCACGGGGTACCTGCTGGCGATATCGCTGACCATGCCGCTCTCCGGCTGGGCCGCCGGCCGGTTCGGCGCCCGGCGGGCCTGGCTCGGCTCGGTCATCCTGTTCGTGCTGGGATCCGCGCTGTGCGGCCTGGCCTGGTCGACGGTCAGCCTGATCGCCTTCCGGGTCCTGCAGGGCATCGGCGGCGCGATGATCCAGCCACTGGGGCAGGCGATCATGGTGCAGGCGGCCGGGCGGTCCCGGCTCGCGCGGGTGATGGGCACCATGCTGCTCCCGATCAGCCTGGCCCCGGTCCTCGGACCGATCCTCGGCGGGCTGGTGCTTGAACACCTGGACTGGCGCTGGATGTTCCTGCTGAACGTGCCCGTCGGGCTGCTCACCCTGCTGCTGGCGGCCCGGTGGCTCCCGGCCGAGGCTCCGTCCGAACGTCCGAAGCCCCGGCTGGACGTCACCGGTCTGGTGCTGCTGTCGCCGGGTCTGACGGCGCTGGTCTACGGGCTCTCCACGATCGGCGGGGGCGGTGCGGTCGGCCCGGTGGCGGTCGCGGTGGGTGCGGTGCTGCTGGTGGCCTACGGCCGGCACGCGCTGCGGGTGGGGCGTCACGGAGTCCGGGTGCCGCTGATCGACCTGAGGCTCTTCGTTCGGCGCGGCTTCGCGGTGGCGACGGCGAACAGCTTCCTGCAGGGCGCCGCACTGTACAGCTCGATGTTCCTGGTCCCGCTCTACTACCAGCAGGTCGAGCACGCCGGGGCGGTGGAGGCCGGGCTGCTGCTCGCGCCGCAGGCACTCGGTACGGCGGTCACCTCGCTGCTGGCCGGCCGAATCGCCGACCGCCTCGCGCCGCGCCCGCTGATCCTGCTCGGCATCGGCTGCTCACTGCTCGGCACTCTGGCCTTCACCCAACTGGGCGCGGGCTCCGGCCCGGCCGACTGGCTGCTCGTCGGCTCGCTGGCCCTGCGCGGGGCGGGTATGGGGATCATCCTGATCCCCGGTATGGCGGCGGTGTACGGGAGCGTTGACAAGGCCCAGGTGCCGGCAGCCGCCGGTGCGGTCAACGTGCTCAACCGGCTGGGTGGGGCGCTCGGTACGGCGGTGCTGACGCTGGCCCTCCAGCGGGCGCAGGCCGGGCACCCCGGCCACCCGGGTGCGGCCTTCGGTGCGACCTTCTGGTGGGTGCTGGCCCTGTCGGCGCTCGCTATCGCACCGGCCCTGCTCTACCCGGGCGCCGCCCGTAAGGCAGACTGACCGGCCGTCGGCCAATGATCATCCACCAGTTCCCGCCGATTCCCGTCGGCTCTCATCAGCGCCCAAGCTCCCATCGGGTGCCATCGACCACGGAGGTACTCATGTTCACCCAGCACCCCGGCGGCCTGCGCCTACTCACCGTGCACGCCCACCCCGACGACGAGTCCAGTAAGGGCGCGGCCACCCTCGCCCGGTACGTCGCCGAGGGCGTGGACGTCCTGGTCGCCACCTGCACCGGCGGCGAGCGCGGCTCGGTGCTCAACCCGGCCATGGACCGGCCCGAGGTTCGGGGCAACCTCACCCGGATCCGGCGCGAGGAGATGGCCGCGGCCCGTGAAATCCTCGGCGTGCGGCAGCAGTTCCTCGGCTTCGTCGACTCCGGGATGCCGGGCCCGGACGAGCCGCTGCCGGAGGGTTGCTTCGCCGCCCAGTCGGTGGAGGTCGCCGCGGCCCCGCTGGTCGCCCTGATCCGGGAGTTCCGCCCGCATGTGGTGATCACCTACGACGAGACCGGCGGGTACCCGCACCCGGATCATGTGATGACCCACCAGGTCGCCGTCGAAGCCTTCGAGGCCGCCGCCGACCCGAAGCGCTACCCCGAGGCGGGCGAGCCCTGGCAGGCAGCCAAGCTCTACTACCACCTGGCGCTCTCCCGGGCCTGGTTCCAGACCCTGCACGAGGCCATGACGGAGCGCGGAGTCCCGTCGGCCATGGGCGAACTGCTCGCCGGCTGGCCGGACACCCCGCCCGCTCTCGCGACCACCACCCGAATCGCCTGCTCCGAGCAGTTCGCCATACGGGACGCGGCGATGCTGGCGCACGCCACCCAGGTCGAGCCGGGCGTCGCGTTCATGGCCCACCCCCGGGACGTCGAGAGCGAGGTCTGGCCGACGGAGGACTACCACCTGGCTCGGAGCTTCGTCGGCGAAGCCTGGGCGGGCGGGGCCGCAGAGGCCGGCAGCGAGTCGGTCGGGGTCGAGACCGACCTGTTCGCGGGGCTGCGAGCGGGATCGGGGGAGGGGATGGAATGAGCGAGGATTGAGGCCACGGGCGGACAGCCTTGCGCCGGAGAGGACTTGAGCCGGGACTTCGAACAGGGCACGTTGATCTCATGACGAATCATCAGCCTGCCTGCGGAGAGCAGCAGCCCCCCGTCGTCGGTCGGGAGCTGCGCACCCGTACCCACAGCTGGACGGCCGGTCCGCCGATCTCCGAGTACCCGCACCTGAGCGGGGAGGAGTTCCTGGCGGAGTGGATCGCCGGGCGAATCCCGGAGCCCTCGATCTGCAGCACCACGGGCTTCCATCTGGTCGAGGTGAAGCCGGGCACGGCGGTGTTCGAAGGGGAGCCGGGCGATCACCTCTTCAACCCGATGAACACCGTGCACGGCGGATACCTGGCGACCCTGCTCGACTCGGCGCTCGGCTGTGCCGTACTGAGCAAGTTGCCGGCCGGGATCGGCTACACCACCACGCAGTTGAACGTCCACATGCTGCGCCCGCTGTTCGCCGACTCGGGGTTGCTGCGCTGCGAGGGCGTGGTGCTCCACCTGGGCCGGACGATCGCGACCGCGGAGGCCAGGGTGGTCGGCGGGGAGAACGGCAAGCTCTACGCCCATGCCACCACCACCTGCGCGATCCTGGCGCCCCGTCCGGCGGCCTGACCGGCCGGCGGGCCCTCCGCTGACCCTCGGGCCCCGACCGCCGCGGCGACTGCCGCAACGACCGGGGCCCGAACCGAATAGCCCAGGCCCAGGCCGGCTGAGTCGGAGCCCGTCGAGCCGGGACCCGCTGAGTCGGAGCCCGTCGAGCCGGAACCGGCCGAGTGGGAGCCGCCGAGCGTCGAGGGCCCGACACCTGAGGCGCTCAGAGCGCCGCCAGCACCCCGCAGAGCGCAAGGAGGCCGCAGATCCCGAAGTTGATCAGCTTGTGTGAGAGGAACACCGCCGCGAACTCGCGGATGGTCGCGCTCGGCCAGTAGTACGGGGCGGTGGGCGAGCCGAACACATGCCCGTTGACGCCCGTCTTGCGGGCGATCAGAGCCGCCCGGAAGGCGTGGAAGTTGTTGGTCACCACGACGCAGTGGTAGTCGGGCTTGGCCCGCTCCATGATGGCCTTGCTGAAGAGCAGGTTCTCCTCGGTGGTGCGCGAGCGGTCCTCCCGCTCTATGTGCTCCTCCGGGAAGCCGCGCTCGATCAGGTAGTTCGCCATCGCATGGGACTCCGGCAGCTTCTCGTCAGGCCCCTGGCCGCCCGAGGTGATCAGCACCGGCGGGTTGCCGCGCGCGGCCTGCTTCTCGTACACCTCGCGGCCCCGGGTGAGCCGGCTGGCCAGCAGTGGCGGGACGCGTTCGCCGCCGATCAGTCCGGAGCCGAGGACCACGACGAAGTCCACGTCCCGGCGCGGCCGGTGGCGGCCGTAGAGGTATGCGTAGCCGACGAAGCAGACGAACAGGAAGGAGATGTAGCCGACCACCAGTACGGCGGTGCCCGTCAGGATGCCCAACCGGGGGGAGCGGGTGGCGACGGCGGCGAACAGCAGCGCGATGACGGCGATGATGCCCAGTCCGGCGAGCAGGGACAGCAGGTTGGCCGGGCGTCTGCCCTCCTTGCGGATCATGGTCACGCCGTTGGCGAGCAGGAACCAGACCAGGGCCACCGTTCCGAGCGCCGGCAACAGGATGATCGCCACCGCCGCGAGTTCGGCCACCAGTGTGGGGGCCTCGCGGAGTTCGGCGAGCAGAGCGAGGGAGAGGAGCGAGACGGCGATGCCGAGCAGGACGGCATTGCTGAACTGACGACGGTCGCGAAGTACCCCGATCCCGAACAACAGGAAGAACAGGGCGGCTGGGGCGTAGGCGATCATGGGTCGTATCGTAGGGCTGGATCGCTTGTACGAACGGACCGGTCACCCCAGGGGGCATGCGCTCTCAGGCGAAGCGTTCGACGGCCGCGAGGACCGCCTCCGCCATCCGCGGGCTGCCGGTGTGTCCGGCTTCGTCGACGACCGTCAGGTTGGCGTCCGGCCAGGCCTTGGCCAGCTGCCAGGCGGTTTGCAGCGGCCCGCCGAGATCGAGCCGTCCGTGGATCAGTTCGCCGGGGATGCCGGCAAGCCGTCCGGCGTCGCGCAGCAGTTGCTCGTCCGTTAGGAAGGCCCGGTGCGAGAAGTAGTGCGCCGCGATGCGGGTGAAGGCCATCAGGGCGTCTGACGGGCGGTCGGTGTAGGCGTTCGGCTTGCCCAGCACCTCGTGTGCGATGACTGCGTCCTCCCAGGTGGCCCAGGCCTGGGCGGCGGCCCGACGGGCGCTCTCCTCCGGGCTGTTGAGCAGTCGGCTGTAGGCGGCGAGCTGGTCGAACACGTCGCCGTCACGGTCGGCGGCGGGCAGGAAGTCGCGGAACTCCTCCCAGGGGCCCGGCAGGAAGCGGCCGACGCCCTGGTAGAGCCACTCGGTCTCCTCGGGGCGGGTCATGGTCACCCCGCAGACCACGATCGCGGAGACCCGCTCAGGGTGGGCTTGCGCGTACGCCAGGATCAGGGTGGAGCCCCACGAACCGCCGTACAGCAGCCACGTGTCGACGCCCAGGTGCTCGCGCAGCCGCTCCAGGTCGGCGACCAGGTGCGCGGTGGTGTTGTACTCCAGCCCGGTCGATGGGTCGGCGGCGTGCGGCAGACTGCGTCCGCAACCGCGCTGGTCGTACTGGACGACGCGGTAGCGCTCGGGGTCGAAGTACCGCCGGGAGCCGGGATGGTGGCCGGAGCCCGGTCCGCCGTGCACCACGACGGCCGGCTTGCCCGCCGGGTTGCCGGAGGTGTTCCAGTGGATCCGCTGCCCGTCGCCGACGTCCAACAGGCCCTGTGCGTACGGTTCGTCGTGGGCATACGGTTCGGGCATCGGTAACTCCTCCGTGGACGTTTGGAAGGAATGCCGAGCGAGCCTACACAATGACGGATCCCGGTCACCGCCGCTCCGGCGGTAGGAGGGCCGCCAGTCCGTCGAGGATGCGCTCGACGCAGAACTCGAAGCGGGCGTCGAGGTTCGGCTCGGTGAGGTCACCCGCCAGTGCCACCAGGTTGGGGAAGTCCTCGACGGGTAGGGCGCGGAAGCGCTCCCGGACCTCGGTGACGACGTCCAGGCGGCTGGCGCCGTCGGCCTGGGCGGCCGACATCGGCGACTGCTCCTGCAGGACGAAGCCCTGGACGAAGGAGCTCAGCAGGTAGGTGGTCAGGGCGGCGTGCGCGTCGGAGAATCCGGCCTCGCGCAAGCGGTCCAGCTGGTCGTCGAGCAGTCCGAACAGGTGCGGACCCGGAGCGAGGCGGCCGGCGACGACCTTGGCGGCGTCGCGGTTGTCGTGCAGCACTCGGCGGTAGCGCCAGCAGTACCCGCGCATCTGCACCCGCCAGTCGCCCTCACGCGGCGGGGGCTCGGCCGAGGCCATGATCGCGTCGTTGAGCAGGTCGAGCAGCTCTTCCTTGTTGCGGACGTGCCAGTAGAGCGAGGCGGCCTTGACGCCGACCTCGGCGGCGACCTTGCGCATCGACAGTCCGGCCAGGCCGTCCCGTTCCAGTACGCGAAGCGCCGCCTGGGCGAGGGCTTCCCTGGTCAGGGCGGGTGTCCCGGTGTTGTGCCCCGGCGTGGCGCTGTCGTTCTCCGGCATGGCTGTGCGGACGCCTCCCAGCGGTGTCGTGAAAATCCCGCTTGCAATCTAACACCGTTAGGGGCACGCTGTGGCTGCCAAGGCGCCCCTAACACCGTTAGGGGCCTCTAGATCGGGAGGGATTCCATGAAGGAGTCGAGCGCCCGCCGCCAACGGCTCGCGCTGCTCACGCTCTGCGTCACCATGTTCATGTCCATGCTGGACAACGTCATCGTCAACAACGCCCTGCCCCGGATCGGGCAGGACCTGGACGCCGGGATCAGCGGCCTGCAGTGGGTCGCCGAGGGCTACAGCCTGGTCTACGCGGCCCTGGTGCTGACCGGCGGCACGCTCGGCGACCGCTACGGCCGCACCCGGGTGTTCCGCCTCGGCCTCGCCCTGTTCACGGTCGGCTCCGCCGTGGCGGCCCTCGCCGGGTCGATCGGCGTGCTGGTCGGCGCCCGGATGCTCCAGGGCGTCGGAGCCGCGCTGCTCACCCCCGGCAGCCTCGCCCTGCTGCGCCACGTCTTCACCGACGAGCGCGAGCGCGCCAAGGCGATCGGCACCTGGTCCGGGGTCTCCGCGCTCGGTCTGTCGATCGGCCCGGTGGTCGGCGGTCCGATGGTCGAACACCTCCGCTGGGCCAGTGTGTTCTGGATCAACGTGCCGATCGGTGCGGCCGGGCTCCTGCTCGCCGCCCGCGTCCTGCCGGACATCGCCCCGCGCGCGCGTCGGATCGACCTCGCGGGCCTCGCCCTGTCCGCGGTCGGCGTGGCCCTGCTGGTCTACGCGCTGATCGAGGGCCCGTCCCGGGGTTGGACGGACATCCGGGTGCTCGGCTGCGGCGCCGCGGCCGCCGTCCTGCTGCTGGCCTTCCTGGTGCTCGAACTTCGCCTCGCCGAACCGATGCTGGAGCTGCGGCTGTTCCGCGACGGGGCGCTCGGCGGCGCACTGCTCAGCGGCTTCATGGTCAGCTTCGGGATGTTCGGCGCGCTGTTCTTCCTGCCGCTGCTGATGCAGGGCGTGCTCGGCTGGTCCCCGGCCGCGGCCGGCTATGCGGGGCTGCCGATGACCGCGATGCTGGTGGTCGCCGCGCCGCTCTCCGGCCGGCTGACCGCCGGGTACGGCCCGCGGCTGCCGCTGGTGCTCGGACTCGCGCTGTGCGCGGTGGGCCTCGGCGGGCTGTCGCTGTACGGCGACCACGCGCACTACCCGGCCTACCTGTGGACGCTGTTCGCCATGGGGCTCGGGATGGGCCTGACCTTCACCCCGGTCTCGATCGCGGTGATGGAGCGGGTCGCCCCGGCGCAGACCGGGATGGCCTCGGCGACCATCAACACCCTGCGCGAACTCGGCGGTGTGCTCGGCATCGCGGTGCTGGGGGCGGTCCTGACCAACCGGATGACGGACTCGCTGACCTCGGCCCTGCACCGGCTCGGCGTCCCGCCGGAGGCCGTCGGCTCGATCGCGGACGCCCCGGCCGGTGCGGTGCACGGCACCGGCGGCACGGCGGCGGCGCTGCCCGGGCCGGTCCAGGCGGCGGTGGACGACGCCTTCATCGACGGCATCCACCTCGCCGTGCTGTGCGGAGCGGGCGCGCTGGCCGTCACCGCCGTCCTGGTCGCCGTGCTGCTCGGCCGGGCCCGTCCGCTCGCCCCGACCGGCTCCGGCCGACCGCAGCCGGCGGAACTGGCCGGGGCCCGTACCGCCTGAGCGGCGCACCCACGCCGTACCGGAGCCTCAGCGGATGCCCTCCACCGCCGCCTGCGCCGCGCGGGCCAGCTCCCGGCGGGCCCCCGCCCGGGTGGGCTGCGGCCCGGGCGGCGGGATCGGCGGCAGGAAGGTGACGTCCGCGACCAGTCCGCGCACCGCGACCACCCGGGCGAGCGAGGTCAGCAGCCCGTCGTCCCCGATGAAGGCGGGCGCGCTGGTCGGCCGCCCGTCCGCCAGCCGGTAGCGGATCGTCACCGGCTGGACGAAGGCGCCCGCCTCCACCGCGGCCTGGAACAGCGCGGGCCGGAACCGGCCGCTCTCCCGACCGCACCAGGTCGACCCCTCCGGGAAGACGATCACCGGTTGCCCGGAGCGCAGCACCTCGGCCACCGCCGCCACCGTGTCCGGGAGGGTCCGCAGTCGGTCGCGGTCCAGGAACACGGTGCCACCCCAGGCCACCAGGCGCCCGAGCACCGGCCACTGCCGGACCTCGGTCTTGGCCAGCGAACGCCCCGGGCGCCCGGCCGCGAGCAGCAGTATGTCCAGCCAGGACACGTGGTTGGCCACCACCAGCGCCCCGCCGCCGCCGACCGCCCCGCCCGGTACGGGTGTCCCGGGCGGGCCGAGGTGGACGGTCACCCCGAGGGTGCGCAGCAGCACCCGCGCCCAGAGCCGGATCAGCCGGTCCCGGGCGCCGTGGGGCAGCAGCCGCACCGGCAGGCTGAGGAGCACACCGGCCAGCACCGCCGTCAGGCAGGCGGCCAGCCGCAGCGCCCGCCGGAGGCGGGAGACCTCCGGCGCGCGCTCACCCAGGCAGGTCTCGGGCCGACAGGGCGCGGTCGGCAGCCAGACGCTCATGACGAGGCGCCCGGGCCGGCTGCTCCGGACAGGAAGTGCCGCAGGTAGCGCGGGTCGGTGCGCTCCAGCGACAGCAGCACGTACAGGTCGGCGCAGCCGAAGTCCGGGTCGTACGCGGGCTCGCCGCAGACCCAGGCGCCGAGCCGCAGGTAGCCGCGGAGCAGGGGGGGCAGGGCGCCGCGCTCGGCGCGCGGCACGCCGGTGGCGTCCCAGCGGCGGTGCGGGGTGACCCGGTACTGCTCGGGGGCCAGGTGCTTGGCGCTGACGGTGTCCCAGACCCGGGCCGCGGTGGCGCCGCCGTCCTCCAGGTCGACCGAGCAGCAGCCGCCGACCCAGGCGTTGCCGGTGTCGGCGAGGTAGCGGGCGATGCCGCCCCACATCAGGTTGATGACCGCGCCGTTGCCCCGGTGGTCGGGGCGGATGCAGGAGCGGCCGAGCTCGACCAGGCCGGGGCGCACCGGCGCGAGCGCGGAGAGGTCGAACTCGCCGTCGGAGTACAGCCGTCCGGCCCGCCGGGCGGCCTCGGGGCGCAGGAGCCGGTAGGTGCCGACGACGGCGCCGTGCTCGTCCTCGCGGACCAGCAGGTGGTCGCAGTACTCGTCGAAGGGGTCGACGTCGAGCCCGGCGACCGGGCTGTGCAGGACGGCGCCGAGTTCGGCGGCGAAGACCTGGTGGCGCAGCCGCTGGGCGGCGCGCACGTCGTCCTCGTCGCGGGCGAGGCCGACGGTGTAGGCGGCCGGGGCCGGCCGGTGGCGAGGCGCGGGGACCGCCGGGGTGTCGTGGGTGGGGGCGACTGCGGACGGAGCGTACGTGGGGACGGTGGTCATGGCGGACCCTCCAGGGCAGCACGATCGGCGGTGCCGTGGAATCGCCAGGGCACCGTCCCGGCCCGCTGACGTTGGGCATGGACGCGAACCGGTCCCCGTATGTCTCTCCAAGCCGGTTGGCGTTCACGTTGCGGCCCGGCGGATCGCAGATGTGCACCTGTTGAATGGGACCACGCGTGGCCTGGTGGTCATCTGCCGGGCACCGGGCGGTCGTTCGCCCGGGGTGGACAACGGGGGCGCACACCCGCATCGTGCGCCCCCGCGGTCACCACTCGATCAGTGGGCTCAACCCGCCTGCCAGCCCTGCGGGTCGACGCCGCCCGGGACGACCCCGGCCGGCCCGTACGGCTCGCGGGTGTAGACGAAGGAGCCGACGTCCAGGTGGCTGACCGTGCCGTCGGCGTCGCGGACCACGCGCAGGGTCTCGCCGGCGTAGTAGCCGTCCAGCCCGATCCAGGTGCCGTCCGGCTGGGGCCGGAAGCGCGAGCCCCGGCGGCCGCCGGCGAGTTGGGTCAGCTCCAGGACGCGGTCGGCCTTCAGCCGCAGGGCGTTGGCCGCGGCGCCCCAGTACCAGGGGCCGGTGAGCGCGAGCAGGTCCTCGTCCACCTCGGGCAGCGGGTGCCAGGGTTCGGGGAATCGGGGCTCGTGCTCGGCGGTGGTGGTGATCAACTGGGCGGCCAGCAGCGGGGTGTTGGCGCCGCTGGTGGCGTTGGACAGGGCGAAGGCGGCCAGGCCGTGGTCCTCGCTGACCCACAGGCCGGCCGTGAAGCCGGGCATCGAGCCGGAGTGGCCGTACAGCGATCGGCCCTCGTGGCGCCGCAGTTGCAGGCCGAGCCCGTAGCCGGAGGTCCAGGCGGCGTCGTCCGGGCCGACGGCGGGGTGGCGCATCTCGGCGAGGGAGTCGGCGCGCAGCACCTTGTCGTCGCCGGCGGCGAGGAAGGCCGCCCAGCGGGCCAGGTCGGCGCCGGTGGACCAGAGTTGGCCGGCCGGGCCCATCAGGCCGGTGTCGGTGAGCGGTTCGGGCAGCATGACGTCGGCCCACGGATGGACGGCGAAGCCCCCGGCATGCGGGTGTTCGGGCAGCAGCGTGGTGCGGTCCATGCCGAGCGGTGCCAGCACCTCGCGGCGCAGCACCTCGCCCCAGGGCTCGTCGCGCAGCTTCTCCACCAGGGCGCCGAGCAGCGCGTAGCCGGGGTTGGAGTAGTGGTAGCGGCGTCCGGCCGGGTGCTTGAGCGGGTTCTCCCGCTCCAGCAGGTCGCCGAGTCCGGGCCGCAGCGAGCCCTCGGTCCGCTCCCACCAGGGCTCGGGGGTCTCGGCGGCGAGCCCGCCGGAGTGCGCGAGCAGCTGGGCGACGGTCGCGTCGTCGGCCGCGGTGCCCGGCAGGTGGCGGGCCAACGGGTCGGCGAGGTCGAGCAGGCCCTCGTCGCGCAGTCGCAGCACCAGTACGGCGACGAAGGTCTTGGTGAGCGAGCCGATCCGGTACTGGACGTCCGGCGTCGGCGCGTGCCCGTCGATCATGCTGCGGGCGCCGCTCCACACCAGCCGCCCGTCCCGGACCACCCCGGCGACCAGCGAGGGGGTACGGCCCTCGGCCTGGGCGACGGCGACCCGGTGCAGCAGGGCGCGGCGGGTGGTGGGCAGCAGCTCGTCGAGCTGGTCGGTCAACTGATCGTCTGAACTCATCGACATGGACGGACAGTAGCCCAGCCGAGCGCCGGACCCGCTGGACCAAGGCGTCAGTCAGGCAGCGCCGGCAGCTCGAGCCGCTCCAGCCAGGCCTCGAACAGCGGTCCCAGCGGCGCGGTGGTGTACCGGGAGGCGTGCGCGAGCAGGTCGCCGGTGGCGACCACACCGTGCCGGTTGATGCCCGCCCAGTCCCGCAGCATCGCGAAGAACGCGTCCTCGCCCAGCGCCCGTCGCAGCGCGTGCACCGCCAGGCCGCCGCGCTGGTACAGCCGGTCGTCGAACATCAGCTTGCGGCCCGGGTCGCCGAGCCGCAGGTCCTGGGGCAGCCCGGCCAGCAACCGGTGCGCGGCGGCGGCGTGCACGGCCGCGCCCGGGCCGCCGACGTGCTCGGACCAGAGCCACTCCGCGTACTTGGCGAAGCCCTCGTTGAGCCAGATGTGCCGCCAGTCGGCGATCGAGACGCTGTTGCCGAACCACTGGTGCGCCAGCTCGTGCGCGATCAGCCGCTCGCGCTCCCAGCCGCCGCCGAGGTGGTTGGTGCCGAAGGTGGCCACGCCCTGCGCCTCCACCGGGACGTCCAGCTCCTCGTCCGCGACCACCACCGCGTACTCGCCGAACGGGTACGGCCCGAAGACCTCGGCGAAGTGGGCCATCATCTCCGGCTGCCGGGCGAAGTCCCGGGCGAAGGCCTCGGCCAGTGGTTGCGGCACGTACCCGGTCTGCGGCACGTACCCGGTCCGTGGGGCGGCGGGGCGCGCGGCCAGCGGCACCGGCACGTAGTGCCCGATCGACACGGTCACCAGGTACGGGGAGGTCGGCGCGCCCTGCTCGTACACCCAGGTGGTGCTGGACGCCCGGGTGGTCCGGGTGAGCAGCCGCCCGCTCGCCACCACGGTGAACGGGGACGGTGTGGTGACCGCTATCTGGTACGTCGCCTTGTCCGCGGGCCGGTCGTTGCACGGGAACCAGGACGGCGCGCCGACCGGCTGGCTGGCCACCAGGGCGCCCTCGGTCAGCTCCTCCCAGCCCAGGCCGCCCCACGGGCTGCGCACCGGGCGCGGGTTGCCGGTGTAGTGCACCTCGACGGTGAAGGCCGCGCCCGCCGCGAGCGCCTTCGCCGGGCGGATCCGCAGCTTGCCGCCGCGGTGGGTGTAGCGGGCGGCCTTGCCGTCGACCAGGACCCGCCCGATCCGGAACTCGGCCAGGTCGAGCGCGAACTCGGCCAGCGCCGCGTCCGCCACCGCGCTCAGCCGGGCCGAGGCGGCCAGCCGGTTGGGCCCGGGCCGGTAGTCCAGCGCGAGTTCGTAGCGGTGCACCCGGTAGCGGTGGTCGCCGCTGGCGGGGAAGTACGGGTCCGGGCCGCCGGCGGCCGGCGGGACGTGCTTGGACTTCACGGGGACGGGCGCTTCCTGCGGGCCGGGACGGGGAGTCGTAGGGGTGGTCGTGCCAGCGGGGGTCTCAGGGATGATCACGACGTGGTCTGCCACGCCTCGATCGGGTTGCCCAGCCACCGCGTGTCCGCGGGGACGGACTCGGCGCGCATCACCAGCGAGGCCGGACCCAGCGTGCTTCGCGCGCCCACCGTGCTGCCGGGCAGCACGATCCCGCCCGGGCCCAGGGTGGCGCCCTCGCGGAGGACCACAGTATCCATCCGCATGATCCGGTCGTGGAAGAGGTGCGTCTGCACCACACAGCCCCGGTTGACGCTGACCCCGTCCCCGAGGGTGACCAGGTCAGCCTCCGGCAGCCAGTAGCTCTCGCACCACACGCCGTGCCCGACCTTGGCGCCGAGCGCCCGCAGCCACAGGTTCAGCACCGGCGTGCCCGGCACCGCGCCGACCAGCCACGGCACCGCCAGCACCTCCACGAAGGTGTCGGCGAGCTCGTTGCGCCACACGAAGCCGCTCCACAGCGGGTGCTCCACCGCCCGGAACCGTCCGACCAGCAGCCACTTGGCCGCCACCGCGACCAGGCAGGCCACGCCGCCCGCCACCAGCAGTACCGGGCCCGAGACCAGGGCGGCGGCCAGCGGCGACCAGGAGGTCGCCAGTCGGGACAGCGCCGCCACCGTCAGCAGCCCGAGGGCGCCCGAGGCCAGCACCGGCACCAGCCGGGCCACCTCGACCAGTCCGCGTGCCCACAGCAGCCGGGCCGGCGGTTCGTAGGTCAGGCTCTGGTCCGTCTGGTCCGCCGCGCGTGGCAGCCGCATCGGCGGCATGCCCAGGTACGAGCCGCCCTTCTTCGCCTTCTCCGGCGTCGCCGACAGCACGCCCACCAGGCCCCGCTTGGGCACCGAGCGGCCCGGCGCGGTCATCCCCGAGTTGCCGAGGAAGGCCCGCTCGCCGACCTTCGCCTCCCCGAGCCGCACCCAGCCGCCGCCCAGCTCGTACGGTGCCATCAGGGTGTCGTCGGCCAGGAACGCGCCGTCCCCGACCGTGGTCAGGCTGGGCAGCGCCAGCACCGTGGACACCTCGGCGCCCCGTCCGACCCGCATCCCCAGCGCCCGCAGCCACAGCGGGGTGACCAGCCCGGCGTACAGCGGGAACAGCACCTCCCGGGCCCGGTCCATCAGCTGGGTGACCAGCCACGCCTGCCAGCCGACCCGGCCGTGCAGCGGGTGCGCCCCCGGCACCAGGCCGACGCTCAGCAGTCGCACCAGCGCCACCAACTGCGCCGCGTACACCGCGCCGAAGGCCAGGGTGGCGGGCAGCAGGCCGAGCAGCGCGCCGCCGAGCGCCGGGCCGAGGGCCGCGCCCTGGTCGACGAAGCGGGTGAGCACGGCCAGTGCGGCCACCGAGGGCAGCACCGGGAGCAGGCTGAGCACCGCGCCGCCGACGCCGTACAGGGCGGCCCAGCGGGCCCGGCGTGTCGGCCGCTCCTTGGGCCAGGTCCGCTCGGCCCGGCCGAGCTTGACGGCGGGCGCGCCGCCCCAGCGCTGGCCGGTCGGCACCTGGCCGACGACGCTGGAGCCGGCCACCACCTGGGCGCGCTTGCCGACCCGGGCGCCGGGCAGCAGCGTCGAGCGGGTGCCGACCACGGCGCCGGAGCCGACCTTGACCTGTCCGACCTCCAGCAGGTCGCCGTCCAGCCAGTAGCCGCACAGGTCCACCTCGGCCTCGACGGCGCAGCCCCGGCCCAGCTTGAGCATCCCGGTGACCGGCGGCAGCGAGTGCAGGTCCACCTCGGGCGCGACCTTGGCGCCGAGCGCGCGGGCGTACCGGACCAGCCAGGCGCCGGACAGAGCGGTGGCACCGCTCAGCTCGGCGAGTCGCTCGGCGGCCCACAGCCGCAGGTGCACGGAGCCGCCGCGCGGGTGGCTGCCGGGGCGCAGCCCGCGTAGCAGCAGTCGGGCGCCGCAGGCCGCGATCGCGAGGCGCCCCGGCGGGGTGTACAGCGCGAGCGCGCCCGCGCCGACCGCCCACCAGGAGGCGGTGGGTGCCCACGGGTAGTCGCCGAGGTGGGAGAGCAGGTTCCCGGCCGCCAGCAGGGCGACCGTCCAGCGCAGGCCGACCACGGTGAACAGCGGGATCAGCAGGAGCAGCTGCAGCAGCTTGGCCCGGGTCGGCACCAGGGCGATGGTGCGGGCCTCGCCGCCCTCGGCGGCGGTGCGCTCCAGGTGGCGGGCGAGCTTGCGCAGCGTCGGGTGCTGGTAGACGTCCAGCACGGCGGCGCTCGGGTAGCGGGTGCGCAGCAGGGTGGTCAGCCGGGCGGCGGCCAGGCTGCCGCCGCCGATCGCGAAGAAGTCGTCGCGCGCGCTGGTGACCTGCACCCCGAGGATCTCGGCCCACTGCTCGGCCAGCCAGGCCTCGGTGCCGTACAGCTGCTCGCTCGGCCCGGCGGCCTCCAGCTCGGGCAGCGGCCAGGGCAGGGCGCCCCGGTCGACCTTGCCGGAGGTGCGGGTGGGCAGGGCGTCGACGGGGGCGAGCAGCGGCACCAGGGCGGCGGGCAGCTCGGCACGCAGCCGGTCGACGGCCTGCTCGCGGTCGAAGCCGTCCTGGACCACCAGGTAGCCGACCAGCAGCTGGTTGCCGCCGCGCGCGGTCCGCACGGTCGCGGCCGCGCCGACCACGCCGGGCAACGCCTGCAGCGCCGCGTCCACCTCGCCGAGCTCGATCCGGCGGCCGCCCAGCTTGATCTGCTCGTCGGTCCGGCCGAGGAACAGCAGGCCGGCCGGGTCGGCCTGGACCAGGTCGCCGCTGCGGTAGGCGCGCTCCCAGCCCAGCGAGGGCAGCGGCGCGTACTTCTCGGCGTCCTTCTCCGGGTCGAGGTAGCGGGCCAGACCGACCCCGCCGATCACCAGCTGCCCGGTACCGCCGGCGGCGACCGGCAGGTCGGTCTCGTCCACCACGGCGAGGTCCCAGCCGTCCAGCGGCAGGCCGATCCGGACCGGCCCCTCGCCGGTCAGCAGCGCGGCGCAGGCGACCACGGTGGCCTCGGTCGGGCCGTAGGTGTTCCACACCTCGCGGCCCTCGGTGACCAGGCGCTGCACCAGCTCGGGCGGGCAGGCCTCGCCGCCGAAGATCAGCAGCCGGACCTCGTTGAGCGCCTCGGCGGGCCACAGCGCGGCCAGGGTGGGGACGGTGGAGACCACGGTGATCTCCTGTTCGGCCAGCCAGGGACCGAGGTCGGCGCCGCTGCGCACCTGCGAGCGGGGGACGGGCACCAGGCAGGCGCCGTGGCGCCAGGCCAGCCACATCTCCTCGCAGGAGGCGTCGAAGGCGACCGACAGGCCGGCCATCACCCGGTCGCCGGGGCCGATCGGCTCCTCCTGGAGGAACAGCGCGGCCTCGGCGTCGACGAAGGCGGCGGCGTTGCGGTGGGTGACGGCGACGCCCTTGGGCTTCCCCGTCGAGCCGGAGGTGAAGATGATCCAGGCGTCGTCGCCCGGGGCGGGGCGGCGCCCGCTGACGGCTGTGCGGGTCACGGTGGTGCTGACGGCGCGCTCGGCGCCGAGCACGGCGGCGACCTGGGCCTCGCCGAAGACCAGCTGGGCGCGCTCGTCCGGGTCCTCGGCATCCACCGGGACGTAGGCGGCCCCGGCGGCGAGCACGGCCAGGATCGAGACGTAGAGGTCGTTGGTGCCGGAGGGCACCCGGACGCCCACCCGGTCGCCGGGGCCGATCCCGGCGGCGGCCAGCCGGCGGCGCAGCTGCTCGACCTCGACGGCCAGGGCGCGGTAGCTGAGCACGGTGCGACCGTCGTCGAGGGCCGGCTCATCGGGGTGGGCGCGCACGGTGGCGTCCAGGACGTCCACCAGGGTGCGCGGGGCGGCGGCCGGAGGGCCGGGGAACAGCGCGCGCGCCGGTTCGGCCCGCGGCGGCTCGGCGTACTGCTCCGGGTGGATCGGTTCAGCGGTCATGGCAGCCGTGCGCTCCTCGTCCTCGCCCCGTTCCGACCGATGCCCGGCCCCTGGGGCGGTGGGAGTACCGCCTGACCGGGTGACCCCCACTCCGGGGCCGGAGCGGACACCCCGACCGATGGTAGCCCCGGGGTTCCGCCGCGGCAGGAGTGGACACTCGGCTCAACTGCGCTTGGAATGGCCTGATCTGACGAGTGATCAGTCAACAACTGATGCCTTGTCGCTCTGATGTGACGAAGCGTCAGTCCAAGTGACGAATCGTCAGGGCGAATTCCGGATGGTGATCCATGCCACAGCGGACGCTGCTCCCTTCGGGTGGCGGGCCCGGCGTTTCGGCCTCGGGCCCGGCCCGCCACGCCGACGGGGTACTCAGCGGAAGCGGTGGAGGTGCTCGCCGAGGAAGGCCTCCAGAGTGCGCGGGGCGCGCCCGACCAGGCGGGTGAAGGTGTCGTCGGGCGACTCCTCGCGGACCACCGCCAGCTGTTGGATCTCGACCACATGGGCGGCCAGCCAGTCCGGCATTCCGGCCCGGCCGGTCAGGTGGGTGTGCAGTTCGGCCGGGGTCAGGTCGAGGTAGCGGACCGGTCGGCCGAGCAGTTCGCCCAGCAGGGCGGTGAGCTCCGGGTGGCTGTACGCCCGCCCACCGGTGAGCGGGTAGGTGTCGCCGCCCAGCTCCGGGCGGGTGAGGACCTCGGCCGCGACGTCGCCGATGTCCCGGGCGTCCACGTAGTTGCACCGCGCCCCTCCCATCGCGCCGTGCACCACCCCGGCGGCGGCGATGCCGGGGGCCAGGAGCAGCAGCTTCTGCATGAAGGCGTACGGCCGCAGGATCGTGGTGCGGACGCCGCAGGAGCGCAGGTGCTCCTCGATCAGGTGGTGGCCGCGGGAGACGGCGACGGGGGAGTCCGCCTCGGCGGCGGGCGCGGAGACCTTGACGATGTGCTGCACGCCGCCGGCGACGGCCGCGTCGATCGCGTTCAGCTCGTGCCGGACCTGGTGCGGGCCGTTGGCCATGGTGAGGAACAGCTGGTGCGCGCCGCGGAAGGCCGCCCGCAGTGAGTCCGGGTCGGCGGCGTCGGCCGCGAGGGTCTCGGTGCGGGCGAGCGTGCGGTCGTCGAGTCCGGCGGTCAGTCGGGCGGGGTCGCGGCTGAGCGCACGGCTCGTGGCGCCCAGGGCGGCGAGGCTGCGCAGGGTGGCGCCGCCGGTGGCGCCGCCGGCACCCATGATGACGATCATGATGTCTGCCTTTCGGGTCGGGCTGCGGAGTGGAGTCGGCGCTGCGGTTCCCGGGCGGGGCGGCTGCCGCGCCAGCGCCAGGTGATGATCGTGGCCGCGATCGCCGAGGAGACCGGCAGGTCGATCGGCAACCGGTGCGGCCAGGGGCTGTCGGCGAGCGGCGGGATCCGCGGGAGCCAGTGCGCGGCGCCGAGACCCACGGCCAGGGCGAGCGCCGCGGCCGCCAGGCCGAACCCGGCGGCCGCGAGGGCGCGGGCTGTCCGGGCGGGTCGGGTGGGGGCGGGGCGGCGGCGCAGTGCGGAGCCGAGGGTGGCGGCCACGGCGGCGGAGGTACCGCCGATGGTGGTCAGCGCGGCGACGACCAGCTGCGGCTGCCGGGTGACCGCTCCGCCGAGGCCGGCCATCACGGCGGGCATGGCGTAGGCGGTCAGGACCTCCCGCCACAGGACGAAGGGCGGGGGTGCGCCGGGGGCCTTCTTGCTCATGGGTCCTCCTTGTGCGGTTCTGGTGTCCCGGTTTTGATGAGTCGCCTAAGTATTTATGCTTAGGTGCCTAACTATTGGGGCGGGGTGAAGGCGGGCCGCCTGGGCCCGCCTTCGGGGTGGGTCGGGTCAGTCCTCGGTGAGGGCGTCGATGCCCGCGACGACCCGGGCCAGCAGGTCGAGGAAGGTGGCCCGCTCCTCGACGGAGAGGCCGCTGACCAGCGACTGCATCCGGGTGAAGTGCTCGGGTGCGAGGTCGCGCAGCTTGTCGGCGCCGCGCGCGGTGAGGATCACCACATTGCCCCGGCCGTCCTCGGTGGACGGGCGGCGGGCCACCAGGCCCTCCCGCTCCAGGCCGTCGACCAGTCCGGTCACGGTCGCCCGGGACACTCCGAGGCTGGCCGCGAGCTGGGAGGGTGACTTCTCGCCGTCGTGGTCCTCCAGGTCGGACAGCAGGCGGTAGCGGCCGGTGGAGAGCCCGAAGCGGCCGAAGTGCACCTCGCCGGCCTGGCCGAGCCGGGCGCCCGCCGCCATCAGCCGGGCCGCGACCAGGACCGCCTGCGGGTCGGCCGTCAGGCCGTAGCGGGCGATCTGGCGGCGGGCCTGGTCGAGGGTGGGGGAGGCCGGATCGGCCCCGTGGTGCGGCGTCATGTCGATAATATGGCACCTAATCAGATCGCCGGTCAAGTGAGCTCGACGGATCGTGCCTAGGCGGCACGGGGAGCGATCCGGGGCGGCGTCCAGTCGGCGTGCTTCAGGACGGCCCGGACCATCGCGCCGGGCGGGGTGAGCCGGATCGCGGCGTTGCGCAGGCCGACCGCCAGTGGGTTGGCGAGCTGCTGGCCCATCCGGCCGGCCCGCCGGGCGTCGCGGGCCACGGTCTGGCTGCGCGGACGGCGCGCTGCGTCGTAGCGGGCGAGCGCGCCCTCGACCGTCCGTCCCTCGGCCACCGCCGCCGCCAGGGTCGCCGCGTCCTCCAGGGCCTGGCAGGCGCCCTGGCCGAGGTGCGGCGTCATGGCGTGCGCGGCGTCGCCGAGCAGGGCGGTCCGGCCCGAGACGAACGAGGGCAGCGGGGTGACCAGTTCGTTGACGTCATGGTGCAGCACGTCCTCCGGGCGGGTCGCGGCCAGCAGTGCGGGGATCGGGTCGTGCCAGCGTGCGAAGCGGCGGCGGACCTCGGCCAGGGAGTCCCGGTAGCGCACCCCGGCCGGGGCGTTCAGCGAGGCGTGCCACTCGGCCCGGCCGTCCGGGAAGGCGATGTGGCCGAACTCGGCGCCGTGGCCCCAGGTCAGCTCGAAGTCGGCGGTCAGCCCGTCGACCGGGCGCTCGGTGATCGCGCGCAGCACCGTCGAGCCGCTGTACACCGGGCCGGGGTGAGCGGGGAAGAGGCGGCGCCGGATCCGGCTGTGAATGCCGTCGGCTGCCACCAGGAGGTCGGCCTCCAGAGTGGTGTCGTCGTATCCCACCGTGACCCGGGAGGGCTGGGGGGTGTCGACCTCGGTCACCTCCGCGCCGATCACCAGGGACTCGGCGGGCAGCGCCTCGCGCAGGATGCGGTGCAGGTCCGCGCGGGGGATACCGACGATCGGCGCGCCCAGCTCCCGCTCCAACGCCTCGCCGTCCATCACGGCGAGCCGACGCCCGTCCGGCGTCCGCGTTCCACCGGTGTACTGCCGACGGGAGGCCGCCTCGACGGCCTCGCCCACCCCGAGGAGCGCGAGCGCCCGCATGCCGTTGGCGTGGAGCGAGATCCCGGCCCCGGCGTCGTCCAGGACCGCCGTCCGCTCGATCACGGTCACGTCCCACCCTGCCAGCCGGAGCCCGATCGCGGTCGCCAATCCGCCGATCCCGCCCCCGACCACCACCGCGCTGTTGCTGCCCATGCCCGGTCCTTCCCGTGTCGCCGCGCTGCTTTCTACAGCTGTAGAAGGAGCGTACTACGGGCTTGTCGGGCGGGCGGGGGTGGGCTGTTCCGGCGTCGCGGGGCTGGTCCGGGTGCCCGTCGGGAGGCCCGGTGAGCGGTCGCTCGGCGATCTGTGCGCGGCCGCCCTCGGCCACCGGGGTGGGCGCCCCGTGGACCGGTGCCGGTAGAAAGGGGGGATGTGGCGAGATGAGGAGCAGGGGCAGGTCGGCACCGGTCGGGCGGGGCGGTCCGATCGGCGGACCGTGCTGGCGGATGCGGCGATCGGCGTGCTGGCGGACGCCGGCGTACGGGGGCTGACCCACCGGGCGGTCGATGCGGCGGCCGGTCTGCCGGTCGGCACCACCTCCGCCTATCTGCGGACCAGGCAGGCGCTGCTCACCGCCCTGGTGCGCCGGTTGGTCGAGCTGGACCAGGGTGAGCTGCAGGCCATGGGGGAGCGGGTGGTGATCCGATCGGATGGTGAACTGATCGATGGGATCCGTGAGTTGATGCGCCATCGGCTGACCGGGGAGGGGCGGCGGAGGTCACTGGCGCGGTACGCCTGTGCGGTGGAGAGCGTGCGCGATCCCGAACTGCGGGAGATCCTCGTGCCGCGGGAGAATGCGGGGCGGGCCGCCGTCCGCGCCTTCCTCGCCGGTCGGGGCGTCCCCGACCCCGACGGGCGCACCGCCACCCTGCTGGCCTGCATCGACGGACTGGTCTTCGACCGCCTGGTGGGAGGCGGAGAGACCGGAACGGACGAGATCCAGGGCCTGGTGGCGGCCGCCCTGCGGGGCGCGAACGGAGGCTAGCCGGTCACGAGTCACCCTCCTGTGCGAGCTCCAACTCGGCGGCGTAGCCGGCGAGCAGGATGCGCAGCGTGCGGTGGAAGCACTGCTCGGAGTCGAGGCCCTCGCCGGTGGAGAAGGCCTGGGCCAGGTGGGGGTAGGTGTCCCGGTCCAGCTCCGTGAACTCCTCGCGTTGCGGCTCGGTGCCCTCGTGGTGGGGCGTCTCGCCGACCTCGCCCAGGGTGTGCCCCAGGGTCCACCGGACCACGGAGTTCAGCACGTTGAGCGCGTCGGCCAGTGGAACGCCGCCCGCGCGCAGCACGGCGACGCCGCGTTCGAGCAGGGCGAGCGCGGCCGGGGTGGCGGCCGGGCGGGTGGCGATCACGGTGAGCATGGCCGGGTGGTCCAGCAGCATCCGGCGCAGCGCGACGGCGAAGTCCCGGACCACGTCGGTCCAGGGGCCGCTGGGTTCGGCGAAGAGGTCCCCGGCGGAGAGTTCCAGCATGCGCTCGACCATGCCGTCCAGTAGGGCGGCCTTGCTGGGGACGTAGTAGTAGAGCGTCATGCCCTCGACGCCGAGCGCCGCGCCGAGCTTGCGGTTGGAGAGCGCGGCGAGGCCGTGCTCGTCGACGTGGGCGAGGGCGGCATCGATGATCTTCTCGCGGGTCAGGCCCGTCCTGGGGCGTGTGCGTCGGCCCGGCATCTGCTCCTCCTGAGTCCCGGGATGGCCCCGCGGGTGGTCCCGACCGGGCCTTGACAACTCTTGCAGCGCAAGAAAACAATAGTCGACGTCAGGTTCTTGCACTGCAAGAAACGCGCTGGGGGAGGACGTCATGCAGCTCGTCGCCGTGATGGTGCGCAAGCTCAACGAAGGTGTGGAATACGGGGAGTTCCGCAAGGCCTGGATCCCGGACGAGGTGTTCCCGGACGACCCGCGCACCCGGCTGATCACCGCCACCGCGCTGGAGGACTCGCAGGAGGTCATCACCATCGCGCTCATCGAGGGCGACCACGGGCCGGAGTCCATGCAGGCGTGGATGGAGAAGCTCGCCCCGGTCGAGGAGCGGCGCTTCGAGCGGATCAAGGACCTGGTCGGCCCGCCGAGCCTGAACGCGGTCTACCAGGTCGTTGCCGAGGACAACCTGTCGCGGCCGATCGCTGAGTAGCGGTCGACCCTCCGGGCCGCGGGCAACGCCGGAGACCCGCGGCCCGGCTTACCGCCGCCGGCCGTCGGCGCGAAGAACCGTCGCGAGTCGAATCACCATCAGGTCAATCAACCGTCAAGTTGGTTCATTCACAGAATATTCCGACCGTGTATCACGTGAAGTCGCGAACATTTCCGCCGCTTCGAGGTCTTCACACGGAGATCTCCGGCTGACAGTCTGGGGCCGCCCTTTCAGTACGGAGGAGGTTCCTTGTCCCGCATATCCACATTGGCCGGAGCGGTCACCTGCGCGCTCGCCCTTGTCACCGGTACCGCCGTCGCCGCGTCCGCCGCGCCGTTCGACCAGGCGCCGGGTGCCGCGGCCGCCGAGGCGAAGGTCGACCCTGTCGACTGGAAGCCGTGCAACCCGGACCCGAGCAAGCCGGACCCCGGCATCTACGACTGCGCCGTCTACCCCGTGCCGCTGGACTACGACAACCCGTCCGGCGAGAAGGTCGGCATCGCCATGATGCGGCGGCGCGCGAGCGACCCGTCGAAGCGGATCGGCTCGCTGTTCCTCAACCCCGGCGGCCCGGGCGGCAGCGGCTACATGTGGGCGACCACCACCCGTTTCGGCGCCGAGGTGCAGTCGAAGTTCGACCTGGTCGGCTTCGACCCCCGCGGTGTGGCCCGGAGCAACCCGCTCAAGTGCTTCAAGACCCAGGAAGAGGCCGACGCGGTCAACAACCGCATGGTCGGCGTGCCGGTCACCAAGGCCGAGATCGACGACACCCTGGACGCGGACCAGGACTACACCGACGCCTGCAGCAAGAACGCCGGCCCGCTGATCGAGCACATGTCGACCATCAACGTGGTGCGCGACCTCGACCGGATGCGCCGCGCCGTCGGTGACTCCCAGCTCACCTTCGCCGGATTCTCCTACGGCACCCTGATCGGTTCGACCTACGCGAACATGTACCCGAACAAGGTGCGCGCGATCATCATCGACGGCAACGTCGACCCCAACCTGCGCCTGCACAACGGCCTGGAGTACGACCGCCAGCGGGCAGGCGGCTTCGAGCTGGCCCTGGACGAGTTCCTGAAGCGCTGCCAGGCGGCCGGCGCCCCGCGCTGCGCCTTCGGCGACGGCGACACCCGCGCCAAGTTCGACGAGCTCCGCGACCACCTGCGGACCAGCCCGATCACGCTGTCCAGCGGTTCCCGGGTGACCCTGAGCAGCTTCACCAGCGAGGTGGCCAGCGCCCTGTACTCGCAGGCCAAGCTGGCTCCGCTGGCGAAGTCGCTGCAGGCCACCTACCAGGTGATGCAGAAGCCGGCCGCAGCCGCCCTGCTGGCCCCGAAGGCGACCGCCCCGGACGACGAGGCCAACCAGCTCACGGTGAACGTCCCGCGCGCGCTGCGCGAGGCCCCGGCCGACTCCGAGTACACCGCCGACGACTCCTACATGGGCGTCAACTGCCAGGACAAGCCGTACCCGTCGAACGACCGGGTGTTCGCCAACGTCGCCCGGGCCTGGGAGCAGGAGTCCCCGACCTTCGGCCGCTACCAGGCCTTCGACGCCCCGGCCTGCGCGAGCTGGCCGGCCCCGGCCCGGGACGCCGAGCGCTTCAGCGGCCCGTGGAACAAGAAGACCTCCAACACCGTCATGGTGATCGGCAACCTCTACGACCCGGCCACCCAGTACAAGTTCGCCCAGCGCATGCAGCAGGAGCTGGGCAACGCCGTGCTGGTCAGCGTCGACTCGATCGAGCACTGCGCCGTCGGCCGCAGCAAGGCGCTGAACGGGCTGGTCACCCGCTACCTGGTGGACGGCGCCGCGCCGCAGCCGGGCCAGCTGCTGAAGCCGGACGCCGAGATCTTCCCGGCGGTCTGAGGGATCTCCCCTCGAACGCCCGGCCGTTGAGGCCGGGTCTGTGGTGGTCGGCCCCGCCGGCCACCACAGCCGTCTTCTCCGGCTGAGGCCCCGGAGCGCGCGGACAGTGCGGCAGAGGATCGTCATCGAACCTCCAGTGGAACGGATTCTGAACAGTCGTCAGAAACCGTAGTCGACGCCACTGACAATCGAGGCCCCGGTGACAGCCGCAGCAGATCGCCGACGTATTCCAGGAAGTGGCGTACTGCCACGCCGATTTGTCAATGGATCACAAAGTCGAACAGCCGTGTTGGCGGGCGGCCCGCCAGAATCTCTCGAACGTGGGAAAGCGGGGGAAAGGCCGTGCGGCACGAATTCTCCGGGCGGTCGATCCTGCCCGGCGATCCCCGTTACCGGACGCTGAGCCAGGGCTCCAGCCAAGGCTGCGCAGCGGTCCCGCCTGCATCCGGCTGGTGGGCGACGAGGCCGACGATCCGACCGCCCCGGGCCTGACCGGCGACCCGTGGTGCGCCGGACCCGAAACGGCCGCAGCCCGAGCGCGGCGGCGGCACCCGGCGGACCACCGCGTCCGAGGCCGCCATGTCCGATGCCACCACGTCCGACGCCGCGACGCTCAACGCCCCCCGGTCCGACGCCGCTACGCCGCCTGCTCTGCCGCCTCCTCCTCGACGATCCGCCCGTCGCGGAGCTCGATCACCCGGTCGGCCAGCTCCATCAGCGTCGGGTCGTGGGTGGCGACCAGCACCGTGACGCCCTCGCTGCGGACCACCGCGCGCAGCAGCTCCATGATCGAGCGGCCGGTCTCCGAGTCCAGCTGTCCGGTGGGCTCGTCGGCGATGATCAGGCCGGGGTCGTTGGCCAGCGCGCGGGCGATGGCGACGCGCTGCTGCTGGCCACCGGAGAGTTCGCCGGGGCGCTGGTTGGCGTGGTCGGACAGGCCGACCAGGGCCAGCAGGGTGTGCGCGCGCTCCTCGCGCTCGGCGGCCGGGACCTTGCGCAGCCGCATCGGGACGCCGACGTTCTCGGCGGCGGTGAGCATCGGGATCAGCCCGAAGGACTGGAAGACGAAGCCGATCCGCTCCCGGCGCAGGGCGAGGCGGCCGTCCTCGTCCAGTCCGGCGAGGTCGATGCCGTCCAGGGCGATGCTGCCGCCGGTCGGCGCGTCCAGGCCGCCGACCAGGTTGAGCAGCGTGGTCTTGCCGGAGCCGGATCGGCCCTTGAGCGCGGTGAGTTCACCGCGCTCGATCGAGAAGCTGACGCCGCGCAGGGCGTGGACGGCCCGCTCGCCGGTGCCGAAGCTGCGCCGGAGGCCGGTCACGGCCACCATCGGCGCGGGGGTCGTGGCGGCTGCGGTGTCGGCCTGGTGCTGCGTCATTCGGCGTCCCCCTGTGGGCGTGGCGACCCGGTTCTGTCCGGGTCAACGGGTGCGATGGCTGCGCGGGTTCACGATCCCGAGCGGAAAAGTCGAGAAAGCGAAAATTCTGGTCAAAGGAGTGCGGTGAAGCCGGAGTTGTGAAGTGTGCATGTCGTTTTGGCGTGGCCTCTCCGGCGGGGATGCTACCAATGCAAGGAATTTGTTCATTACTTACTTGATTCGCGCAAGTCCCTTCCGTTCCAGGATCGAATCTGACAGCATCGTCCGCTATCCGGCGACCGATTGCCGGTGATCACTGCGCCGGTGTGCCCGTGGGGTGTCCGTCTGTAGCCGTTTTGTGCTCGGATCGGATCGATGAGTGGGGCCGGGATGCGACCGGGGATGCAACCGGGGGAGGAATTTGATGCTCGGCTTCGTCGTGCGCAGACTGCGCGGGCGACTGCCGCTGGCTGCCGCCGTCCTGCTGACGGTGCTGATCACCACGGCGGTGCTGACCGCCTTGGTGACCTTCAACAGCGGTGTCGGCCAGGCCGGCCTGCGGCAGGCGCTCCAGGGCCCCGGCCATGCCCGGACCACCGTGGTGGTGACCGTCGAACACGGGCTGGACCAGCGGACGAAGGACGAGGAGGCGCTCGCCGGCTACCGGCGGAAGCTCTTCGGCGACCTGCCGGTACGCACCGACAGCCTCCTGCGCAGCCGCTCCTACGGCCTGCCGGTCGTCGGCGCCGCGGCGGGTGCAGCAGGTGCATCGGGCACGGCCGGTGATGCCACGTCGGGCGGTCAGCCCGCCGGGGCCAGGGTCGACCTGACGGTCCTCGCCGACGTCGACCGCGGCCGGGCCCGGCTGGTCGCCGGTGCCTGGCCGGGCGTCGCCGCCGGGCCCGTCCAGTCCACCGCCCCGCAGGCCGCCGTGCCGCAGACCATGCTGACCCGGCTCGGCCTCGGCGAACAGGCGCTGCCCGCCGACGTCCAGCTCGCCGACCGGCTCGACGGCAAGCCGCTGACCGTCCGGGTCACCGGCGCTTACCGGGCCGTCGACCCGTTCGACCCGTACTGGCGGATCGACCCGGTCGGCGGCCACGAGGTCGAGGTCGGCGGCTTCACCACCTTCGGCCCGATGATGGTCGACCAGAGCGTCTTCACCGCGGGGAGCCTGCCGCAGACCAGCCGCGGCTGGCTGCTCGACGCCGACTTCGCGGGCGTCGACCAGGACGCCGCCGAGGCCATCGGCGACCGCGCCCAGGGCCTGAACGAGGATCTGCGGAAGACCTCGTCACTGGCTGCGACGACGGAACTTCCGGATGTGATGCGCGAGTTGTCCGCCAGTCTGATGGTCGCCCGGTCCACCCTGCTGATCGGAGCCCTCCAGCTGGCCGTGCTCGCCACGGCGGCCCTGCTGCTGGTCGTCCGGCTGATCTCGGCCCGTCAGGAGCGGGAGAACGAGCTGCTCGCCGCCCGCGGCGCCTCCGGCCTCCGGCTCGGTGGCTTCACCGCCCTGGAGCTGGTGCTGCTCTCGCTCCCCGCAGCGGTGTTCGCACCGTTGCTCACCCCGTTCCTGGTCCGCGTCCTGGCCGGTCTCGGCCGGTCCCACCAGGTGGTCCTGGACACCGGCATCGGCTGGACGCTCTGGCCGGTGGCCGTGCTCTGCGCCCTCGTCTGCATCGTGCTGGCCATCGTGCCGAGCCTGCTGCGCGGTGCCGGTGCCGCCCTGCGCCTGCGGGCCGGTCGTCGTCAGGCGCTGGTCTCCGGCATCGCCCGCAACGGCGGCGACCTCGCGGTGCTCGCCCTGGCCGCGCTCGCCTACCAGCAGCTCGACCAGTACGGCGGCGGACTGTCCGTCGACTCCTCCGGCCGGCTCGGTGTCGACCCGCTGCTGGTCGCCACCCCCACCCTGGCCCTGTGCGCGGGAACCCTGGTGGTGCTGCGGCTGCTGCCGCTCGCCGCCAAGTTGGCCGCCCGGGTGGCCGCCCGGGGCAGCGGCCTCGGCCCGGCCATGGTCGGCTGGCAGCTGGCCCGTCAGCCCGCCCGGGCCACCGGGCCCGTCCTGCTGCTGGTGATGGCCGTGGCCACCGGAGTGCTCGCGCTCGGCCAGCACGCCACCTGGACCGCCTCCCAGCACGACCAGGCGTCCTTCAACACGGCCGGCGGCCTGCGCATCTCCGCCTCGCACACCGCGCTGATGGGCCAGGGCGGCCACTTCGGCGCACTGCCCGGCGGCGACCGGCTGATCCCGGTGGACCGCGAGGACCAGGCGCTGTCGAACGGCAACGGGCAGGTGCTCGCGGTGGATTCCGCCGCCCTCGCCGACCGCGTCCCGTACCGTGACGACCTGCTGGGCGGGGTCGACCGGGCGAAGGCGTTCGGCACGCTCGCCCAGCCGGCGCCGACCGGCGCGAAGGCCGGCGTCACGCTGCCCGGCCGCCCGCTGCGGATCGACGCCGACCTGGCCATCCGGCAGGTGTTCGACAACAACGGCCTGCACCCGCCGATCCCGTCTCCGCCGGAGGTGACGCTGCTGCTGCGGGACCGCTTCGGTTACGTCCACAAGGCCCCGTTCGCCGACCTCCCGGTCAACGGCGAGCAGCGCGCCTCGGCCCCGCTGAGCACGCTGGTCGACGCCCCGGTGGGCTCCGTCGCCGCACCGCTGACCCTGGTCGGGGCGACGGTCTCCTTCGGCGACCGGGTCGTGGGTGAGGTGACCGTCGGTCGGCTGGCCGTCTCGGACAGCGCGGACGGGCCCGCGACCGACGTTCCGGTGCCGGCCGGCCTCTCCTGGAAGGGGGATGTCGTCGACGGGCCGGCACTCCGGAGCGGGGCCGCGCCGCCAGTCACCGTACGGCCCGAACCGGCCGACGCCGGGCGGCTGTTCACTGTCGACTACGCCTCGGCGAAGGTCTCCCTGCGGGCCGTCCTCGGCATCGCGGGCGTGGAGGCGCCTAGCGTCGTGAGCGGCGTCGCCACCGAGGACTACCTGAAGCTCGTCGGCGGCTCGGTCGGCGACGTCCTCCGGGTGCCGTTCGCCGGGGCCGTCGTCCAGGTCAAGATCACTGGGGTGGTCCAGGCCGTGCCGGCGACCGGTCGCAACGCTCTGGTCGTCGACCTGGCCACCACCGCGCGGCTGCTGGCCGCCCAGGGTCGCACCCTGCCCAGCCACGCCGAGTGGTGGCTGCCGGCCACCGGGCCGGGCGACCGCGCTCCGGCCGAGCTGGCCGCCGCCCTGCGGGCCGCCCCCGGCTCCCAGGACGTCCAGCTCTACGACGAGGTCTCCGGAGGAATGCTCAGCGACCCCGTGGGCGCCGCCCCGCAGAACGCGCTGATGGCCATCGCGCTCGTCACCGCCGTGCTCGCCGCGATCGGCTTCGTCGCCGCCGTGGCCGGCTCGGCCCACGAGCGCGCCCGGGACTCCGCGCTGCTGCTCGCCCTCGGCGCGCCGCGCAAGCAGGTGACCCGCACCGTCGCGGCCGAACAGGCGCTGCTGGTCGGACTCGGCGGGACCGTCGGGCTCGCCCTCGGCGCCCTGCTCGTCCACCTGATCGTCCCGTTCGTCGTCCTGACGCCCGCCGCCCGCCCACCGGTACCCGAGGCCCTGATCGACCTGCCCGTCGGCCAGGCCCTGCTGTTCGCGGCCGCGATCGCCGTCGCCCCGCTGCTGTCGGCCTTCCTCATCGGACGCCGCCGTCGAGACGTGGCCAACCGGCTGCGCCACGTGGAGGAGATGTGACCACCCAGGCCGGCACCCGTGTGCCCACCCCCGACACCGCCCACCGCCCCGCGCGCTGGGTCCGCACCAGGCTGCGGGCGAACCCGCTGGCCGCGCTGCTCATGGCGGCCCTCGCGTTCGTCACCGTCTTCCTGGCGGCGGCCTTCCCCCGCATCGCGGACCGGGGCGCGGACGCGGCGCTCCAGGACTACGTCAGCCAGAAGGGTCTCACCTCGACCAGCCTGCAGACCACCTCCAAGGTCCTCGACGACGACGGAGCGGTCAAGCTCGACCGGGTGCAGCAGACCCTGATCGAGACGGTCGGCCCAGAGCTGACGCTCGCCCGGTCGGGCGAGGCCTACGGCGCCCGCGCCCTGGGCTCCCGCACCATGGGCAATCCGGGGTACGCCCGGATCGCGGAGAGGACCCTCCCGGACCTCAGCCTGCTCTACCTGCACGATCTGGCCGGCCGGGCCACCCTCACCGACGGCACCTGGCCGACCCCCGGTGCCGTCGGCGGCCCGCTGCCGATCGTGATCAGCAAGAAGGCCGCCGAGACCATCCGCATCAAGCTCGGTGACGTCATCGACAACGGCGTCGAGGGCTCGGGTGCCAAGCGGACCACCGTGGTGGTCGGCTTCTACCAGGCCAACGATCCCCTGGACCCGTTCTGGGACGACCTCGGCTGCCCGGTCCGCGCCTGCCTGATCACCGACCCCGACCGCGAGCACTGGACGACCAGCGGGTTCGTCGACGGCGACAGCCTGCCTGCAATGGCCCACTGGGGTTCGAACGCCGAGATCTTCTGGCGGCTGCCCGTCGACCCCGCCTCGCTGCACGCAGACCGGCTCGACCGCACCCGCAGCGTCATCAGCTCCTTCCTGACCGGGCGCGACGCCACCGCGTTGGCCGGCTCGACCGGACGCGCCGACCTGCACACCAGCTCGATCCTGCCCGACATCCTCACCCGGGCGGACGAGCGCTACCGGGCCTCGCTGCCGCTCAGCGCGATCGGTCCGGCCGCCGTAGCGGGCGTAGCCACCGTGGTGCTGTTCCTGGCCGCCGCCCTCACCACCGACCGGCGCACCGCCGAGATCCGGCTGCTCCGGGCCCGCGGTGGTTCCCTCGCCGGGGTGCTGCGACGGCTGATCGGCGAGGGTGCGGTCACCGTCCTGCCGGCCGCCGTACTCGGAACAACCCTCGCCCTGGTGCTGCTGCCCGCCCCCCGGTGGGACCGTTCGGTGCTGGCGGCCCTGGTCGCAACGCTGATCGCCCTGCTGGCCTTCCCGGCCCGCGCGGCCCTGCTGTGGGCGCGTGGGCGGGCGGCCGGCGGCCGACGCCGGCTGGTCGGCGAACTCGCCGTCCTGGCGGTCACCGTCGCGGCCGTGGCGGAGGTCCGGCGCCGGGGCGTCGGCACCGGTGCCGGGCTGGATCCGCTGCTGGTCGCCGCCCCGCTCCTGCTCGCCGCCACCGGCGGGTCGTTGCTGGCCCGGATCGAGCCGGTGGTGGTCGGCTGGCTGTCCGCCCTCGCCGGCCGGGGCCGTGGCCTGATCGGCTTCCTCGGCCTGGCCCGGGCCGCCCGCGACAGCTCGGGACGCCGCAAGCCCTCCGTGCTGCCGCTGCTCGCCCTGCTGATCGCCGTCACCGCGACCGGCTTCGGCGCCACCGTGCTCGACACCGTCGATCACGTGCGGACCCGCGCCGCGCGCATCGCCACGGGCGGGGACATCGGCGTCTCCCTCCCGGGCTACGCCACCCTGACCGAGTCGTTCACCAAGGCCGCCGGCGAGCTGCCGGGCGTCCGGGCCTCGACCGCGGTCTGGGTCGAGCCCAAGATCCGCATCGTTGACGCCGACCGGAACTACACCGAGGCCTACCTGGTGATGGTGGTCGATCCGGCGGCGTACGCCGAGATCGCCCGGACCCTCGGGGTCGGCGAGTTCGATCCGGCCAAGCTGGCCGGGACGTCCGGTGGCCGGGACACCCCGGTGCCCGCCCTGGTCAGCCGCGACCTGGCCAAGCGCCTGGCCGCAGGGTCGTCCCAGGTGCGCACGCCCAACGGCAATGACCTGCGCCTGACCGTCGCCGCGACCGTCGGCGCCACCCCCGCGCTGCCGGACCCGGGCAAGCCGTTCGTCGTCGTTCCCGCCGGCCCCGCCTGGGAGCGACTGCCGGACGCCAAGCGGGTGAACGAGTGGTTCGCCGTCGGCGACGTCGACCCCGAAGGGGTCAGGACGGCGCTGCGGGAGAACGGCGGGGCCCAGCCGGTCGGTCTGGCCAAGCTGATCGCGGACGCTGCAGCGGCGAGCGGCAAGGCCACCCACGGCCTTCCCTCGGGATACACGGTGCACAGCAGCCGGGAGACCGCCGCCGCGCTCGCCGCCGACCCGCTGCAGCACGCCGCGGGACGGCTGTTCTGGTACGCGGCCGCCGCCAGTGCCGGGTTCGCCCTGCTCGCCGTGCTGCTGACGCTGTTCCGGGCCGCACCCGACCGGACGGCCGTGCTCGCCCGGCTGCGCACCATGGGGCTGCGGCCGCGTCAGGGGCTGGCGCTGATCGTCGCCGAGGCGCTGCCGCAGACCCTGGCGGCGGCCGTCGGCGGCGGCCTGGTCGCGGTCGCGGCGGTCGCCCTGCTCGGATCGGCCTTCGACATCTCGACGCTGGTCGGCGCCAAGGTCGGCGACGCCATCACCCCCGCGCTGATGCCGGTGCTGCTGCCCACGGCCGGACTGGCCCTGCTGGTCTGCCTGGGCGTGGTGGTGGAGACGCTGGTCGCCGGGCGGCGGCAGATCGCCACCGAACTGCGCGCCGGGGAGCGGTCATGACAACGGGATCAGCGGCACGGGCCGTGACAGCGGCGAGGACCGCCGGGACAGTGGGGACCGGAGCGATGAAGCAGAGCGTCGAGACCGTCGAGACAGGAGACCAGCCGTGAAGAGCACCCCCCAGGAGCGGCCGGCCGCCGAGGCCCCCAGCCTGCAGGAGCTGCGGCAGCGGGCCCTCGCCGCCGCCTCGCCCAAGGCGTACGGAGAAGGGGCGGCCATCGTCTGCGACCGGCTGGTGCGGATCTTCAGCGCCGAGGGGATCGAGGTCCAGGCCTTGCAGGGCCTGGAACTGACCATCCGGCAGGGCGACCTGGTGGCTCTGGTCGGCGCCTCCGGCAGTGGCAAGTCCACCCTGCTCACCATCCTCGCCGGACTGGACGTGCCGACCGCCGGCACCGCCACCGTGGCGGGCTGCGACCTGTTGGAGATGTCCACCAAGGAGCGGCTGCGCTACCGGCGCGAGGTGGTGGGCTTCATCTGGCAGCAGACCGCCCGCAACCTGCTGCCGTTCCTGACCGCCGCCGAGAACATCGCCCTGCCGATGCAGCTGCGCGGCCGACGGTCCGGGGCCGGGGGAGCGAAGCAACGGGCCGTGAGAGTAGCCGAGTTGATGGAGGCCCTGGAGATCGGCGACCTCGCCCACCGACGGCCCGGCGAGCTGTCCGGCGGTCAGCAGCAGCGGGTCGCGATCGCGGTGGCGATGGCCAACAACCCGCCGGTGCTGCTCGCCGACGAGCCGACCGGTGAGCTGGACTCCGAGACCGGCGGGGTGATCTTCGAGGCCTTCCGCACCGTCAACCGGGAACTCGGCGCCACCGTCGTCATCGTCACCCACGACCCGATGGTCGCGGGGGAGGTGCGCCGCACGGTCGCCATCCGGGACGGGCGGACCAGCAGCGAGGTGCTGCGCCGCACCGTGACGGACGAGCACGGCGAGGAGTCGATCAACGAACGCGAGTACGTGATGCTGGACCGCACCGGTCGGGTGCAGCTGCCGGTCAAGTTCCTGGAGGCGCTCGGGATGGAGCACCGGGTGGCGGTGGACCTCGCGGCCGACCACATCGAGGTCCGGCCGGACGATCTGGCCGGGCACTGACACGGCCTCAGTCGTCACCGTCCATCCGCGGGAAGAGGCCGCTGCCCTCGGCGTCCCTCCGCAGGTCGGGCGGCGCGGCCTCGGCGTCGCGCTCCCCTCGGGAGGTGGCGGTGCAGCGGGCGAAGACGAGCAGGGCGCTGGCCGCCACGGCGAGGATGCCCAGTGCGGTGAGGACGCGTAGCCAGGTCAAGGGAGGGCCTCCTGGAGACGGTGCGCGGGAACGCCGCCGAGGTGTATCGGGAGTTCGGCCCGCACGGTCGAGTGCCCACGGTCGGTTCTTCCCACCGAGCGCCCGCGCGAGAGGCCGCCCGCGCGGTCGCTCGAAGCGTTGACGGGGCGCGTCACACCCCATCGCGCGCCCCTGCGGCGGTGACGGGCCGTCCGGCCCGCGCGGTCACCAGGGCGCGCAGCACGGGCAGGTCCGGCTTGCCCAGGCTGTTCAGCGGGATCGCGGGGAGGAGCAGAAGCGCGTCCGGGGTGCACCGAGGGTCCCCGCGCTCGCCCACCCAGCGGCGCAACTGCTCCGCCGTCACCCGCGCGCCCGGGGCGAGGGCCACCGCGGCGTTCACCCGCTCCAGACGGTCCGGGTCGATGGTCGCGAACATCACCGCCTCCCGGACGTCCGGGTGCATCCGCAGGGGTTCCTCGACCTCAAGGGGGAACACGTTGTGCCCCTCGACGATCGCCATCGGGTCCCGCCGCCCGGCCACCGTCAGGAAACCGGCCGCGTCCAGACTGCCCAGGTCACCGGTGTGCAGCCAGCCGTCCCGCAGCACCCGCTCGGTCAGCTCCGGGTCGCGCCAGTAGCCGGCCATCGCGGTCGGGGTGCGCACGCAGATCTCCCCGGTCCGGCCGGGCGGCAGGGGTGTGCCCTCCTCGTCCAGGATGCGCACCTCGGTGTCCGGGTACGGACGCCCGGCGGTGATCAGCAGCCGCGGCGCCAGGTGCTCGTCCGGGCTCAGCCGGGAGACCGGACCGCACTCCGTCAGGCTGTAGGTCTGGTGCAGCACCCGCCCCAGCCGCCGGGTCGCCTCCGCCAGCCGGCGCGGCGAGGGGGTGCAGCCGGTGTAGCCGACCCGGCGCAGACTGCCGGTGTCGGTCGCGGCCAGCAGCGGGTGGTCCAGCAGCGCGTAGAGCAGATGCGGCGGCAGGTACACCCGCGACACCCGGTGCCGCTCGATCGCCGCCAGCACCTCGCCGGCGTCGAATCCCTCCTGCAGCACCACCGTGCCGCCCGCCGCCAGGGCGAAGTCCGCCGTCGTACCGCCGCCGTGGCACAGCGGCGTGCAGAGCAGGAACGACGCCCCGGACAGCAGCGCGGGCCGCGGCGGGCGCGCGAAGCGGCGCAGCACGCCTTTCGGCCGTCCGGTGGTGCCGCTGGTGAACCGCACGGCCATCACGTCCTCGGGCTCGTACCGCGGCTCCGAGGGTGCGGGGGAGCAGGCCGCGGCGAGCTCCAGTAGGTCCGCGCCGAGTGCCGTCGGGCCGAGGGCGAAGAGGCCGGCGGACGGGAGCGCTCGCGCGATCGCGTCGGCCGCGGCGGAGCAGGTCGACGGATCGAACACGAGCGCCGTCGTCTCGACGAACTCGGCCAGCGTCACCAGCTCGGAAACCGGACCCTCCGGATACGGCATCGTCACCCGGCACCCGATCAGGTTCGCCGCCAGCCGCACCAACAGTGCCTCCGGCCGGTTCCCGGCCAGCACCGTCACCCCGTCCCCGCGCCCCAACCCCGCCCGCTCCAGCGCACGGGCCATCCGGAACACCGCGTCCAGACAGTCCTGGCCGGTCAGCGCCTCGTCCCCGCGCCGCAGCGCCACCCGCCCCGGGTTCCGCGCCAGCCCGTCCAGCACCAGCCCGGTGTACGTCGGACCTGCCTCTGTCATGCCCACCCTCCCTGTCTGACGGTGCGTCAGCCTAGTGGGTGCCGGCACCGCGAGTGCGCTGCGGTCACGGCGGTCACGGGAGGGGCGGGAGGGATGGGCCCCGCGGGCGAGGTGAACCGGCCGCCTCGAACGGGATCCGCGCCCAGCCGCCCAGCAGCCGCCCAGCAGCCGCTCTGCGGCCCTCGTCCCGCTGGAAGGGCGGTCGGTCCTCACGCCAGGGCGACGACCAGCAGGACGAACGCCGTGACGATGGCGGCCACGCGCACGTAGTGGAGACGGTCCCAGCGGCCGAGCTGCTCCCGCCAGTCCGCCGGGGCGCTCTCGGGGGTCCAGTGCGCCGCCCGCGAGTTGATCGGGACGAGCAGGGCGACCGACATCACCACGCTGAGGACGAGCAGTCCGGCCGCCGTGGCGACCAGCCCCGCCCCGGCGCCGCCCCAGGCCACCGCCGACCAGGCCGCGCCGAGCACCACCGAGCCGATGTACCAGAACGGCATCACCCGGCCGAGCAGCTTGGCCCCCGCGCTGCGGGCCGCGAGGCCGCCGTTGTGCGGCAGCCCGTCGACGATCGGGTTGACGAAGACCGCCACCGCGAACTCCACGCCCACCAGTAGGCCGACGACCACGACCGTGACGACGGCGAGTGCGTTCTGCATGTCCCCTCCAAGGCTCCGATGCGACGCGTCCGCACGTTTCTAGCGCCGCTAGGTTCTGACGCAATGCTAGAAGTGTCGATGCTCGAATGTCTAGCGCTGCTAGCACTTCCACGCGTCGAACGGCCTGAGCCGGGTCGGCTTCATGACATGTCAGATCTCGACCGTGGACCGACTCCCCACCACCGCGATGGACGAGGAGCGGGCTGCTGCCGCGGCCGTCCGACCCGAGCGCGACGCGGGCCCGAACGCTCAGCGCCCCCGCGTACCCGCTACGCGGGCATCACCCCGTGGATGCGGGAAATGGTGAACATGCGCTCGTCGTCCCGCAGGTGGCACCAGGCGTGGAGGTACGGGGCGTCCAGTTCGAGTCGGCTGAGGGTACGGACGGTCGCGTTGCCCGAGGTGGCGACGTACTCGATCGTGATCGCGTGCCCCTCGCTGACCGCATGGGCCAGCTGGCGGACGTCGGTGAAGGACAGGTTGCGCGCGTACCCGGCGATGGTCTCCTCGGTGTCGCTGGCGTACGGGCGGCCCTCCCGCGGGTCGGGCTCCGCGGTGTCCTGCGGGGCACCGCCCAGCCTGGCGGCGAGGGCGCTCACGTCGACGGCCCTCCGGGCGTCCGCGGCCCGGACGTCCGTTCGCCGGCTGCGGGACCTGCCACCGGGCACGCGAGGGGGCGGTACCGGGCCCGCCGCACGGCGGCGCTGGGCCCGCTCGATGCGGACGGACCCGTCGGGCTTCTCGGCGACGGGGGCGTAGCCCGCGGCTCGCAATGCCGCGAGCGTCTTGTCCGGCGGGGTCCGGCTGATCAGCACGGTCGGCGCCAACTGCCGCAGACCGAGCGGGGAGAGCTTGCGGTGGGCGGCCAGTTCGGCGAGGAGTGCGGGTTCCTCGCCGTGGATCACGCAGGCTGCCGGGACGACGCGCACCCGGCCGTGGCCGCGGGCGGTGTCATGGATCAGGTAAGCGAGCGGTTGGGGAAGCGGTTCGACGGCGACCGCGGCCAGGTCGGCCGTGAGGGCGTCGGGCGTGAGGCCCGCGTCGAGGGCGCGCCGGACGCTTCCCGGGCCGAACCGCCATACGGACGCCGCGCCGAAGGTTTCCCGGTCCGCGACGGAGTCCAGCAGCGTGACGAGGGGAGCCGACGGCGTGCCCGCGACCACGGCCGTGAGGTCGCTGCCGAAGCGGGCCGTCCCGGTGGCGGCGGGCAGCAGCCGTCGACAGGCGTCCGTCAGCGCTTCGGCGTCATCGGTGAGCAGGGCGGCCCCGATCGGGGACAGGGCCCCGAGGGCGAGTGCGCCGAGCAGTTCCGCTTCGCGGATCAGGGTGGCGAACGGCGTGGTGTCCTGGGGGAGTTCGTCCGCCAGCGGACGATGCCACACGATCAGCGCCCCCAGGTCCGCCGAGTGCGCCGCGCCGGTGCCGGTCGGCAGCTGCGCCGCGGCACAGAGCAGCCCGGACCGGGCCTGTACGCAGCCGGTGCAGGCCGGCGCTCCGGCGAGGGCGGGCAGGGCCTTCCCCTCCTCGTCGCGGCTGCCGCCGGGGGTGAGCGGAAGGCTCCGCCAGGCTCGGAGCAGCACGGCGAGTCGGTCGGCCGGTTCCTCCTCGGCCCAGGTGTCGTAGGCCTCGGTCGCGGCGACCCGGTCGTCGTCCCGGGCCAGTAGCCCGGCCTGGCCCGCCGTCTCCAGCGCGAGGCGCACCGTGATCTCGTCGCACTGCGTCGCCTTGCCGATCCGGGACAGCTCGCGGGCGCCGATGCCGCCGGCCTTCAGTCGAGCCGGTGGGGACGCGGCGCACACCCTGAGAACGGAGGCGGCGTGGGCGGAGAACGCCATCGCGGCGGCGGTGGCCTCCCGCTCGAGTTCCGAAGCGGTGACGGACACCGCCTCCACGGAGGGCGGGACAGGCGTGAACGGCGCGTGCCAGCCGGCGCCGCGCAGCGCCAGAGCCACCTCTGCGGGCATGCGGGCCGGACCGTACCGATGGCGGTCCGGAAGCAGCAGGCCCCGCTCCAGCGCCCATCGAGCGCCGGGATCGGCGTCGGTCTGCGGCGCACCGAACATGATGAGGGGAAGCCGTTGTGAAGCCCGGTTCGCCCGCCGCTCCAGCAGTTCCCGGGTGGCGGCAGGGGCCTTGGCCACCAGTGCCGCGACCCGGGCCGGATCGCCGTGGTGGTCGACCAGCGCCTCCAGCCGCTTCTGTTTGGTGTTGCCGACGGGCTTGATCCCGAGCTTCGCCACCATGCGGCCCAGTTCGTCGGAGGTCGTGCCCGCGAGCAGTTGCGCCAGTGGTGCGTCGAGCCCGAGTGGCGAACCCCATGCCTGCCGCAGAGGTGCCGCCATGCGGAGCAGCCCGTCGCCGTCCGGCCACACCAGGGCGCGATCGGCCAGCGCCGCCAAGGCCGCTTCCAGCCCGCGAGCACGTTCCCCGTCCGACGCGTCCAGGAGTTCGGCCAGAGCGTCTCGGGACGCGGACGTCAGTGCGGCGAGTGCCTCCGCCACCTGCAGGTGTGGCAGCACGAGCCGGGGCAGCGCCAGCGTCACCGACGCCGGGCGCTGAAGGCGGTCCGCCAGTTCACCGATCGACCGCGGTTCCGGAGCCGACACCGCGTCCGGACGCGCCGCCAGGACTCGTGCCAACCCGGGGGTGTCGAGACCGCCCAGCCACGTGGCCAGGGCCGATGCGCTTGCCTTGCTGATGGGGAACACCTCGTCGCGTTGAGGAACGTCGTCTGCCCCGAGGTCGGTCGGGGAACTCAAGGATGGCGTACCGCCGGAGCCGGTGGGCTCCTCCGGTATCGCCGCCGGGTCAGCCGGCGGTGCTGACCGGCTGAGGGCCGGTCAGGTCGTGGTTCCGGCCCTGGAAGGTGCGGCGGTACGCGGCGGGCGAGACGCCGATCGTGGCGGCCAGGTGCTGGCGCAGGGAGGAGGCGCTGCCGAACCCGGCGTGCTCGGCTACCCGGTCCACCGGCAGGTCACTGGACTCCAGTAGCCTACGGGCGAGTTCGAGCCGCTGGGTGGTGAGCCACTGGCCGGGGGTCTGACCGGTCTCGGCGAGGAAGCGACGGCTGAAGGTGCGCACGCTCATGCCCGCCTGGGTGGCCAACTGGGCCAACTGGATGGGTTGGTGCAGCTGTCGGAGGGCCCACTCGCGGGCCCGGGCGGTGTCACTGCCGGTCGCATCGGGGACGGGGCGGGCGATGTACTGGGCCTGTCCGCCCTCGCGCCATGGCGGAACCACGCACATGCGGGCGACCTGGTTGGCGATCTCGCTGCCGTGGTCGCGGCGGATCAGGTGCAGACAGAGGTCCATCCCGGCGGCGGCGCCGGCCGAGGTGAGTACGTCGTCGTCGTCCACGTAGAGCACGTCGGGGTCGAGCGGGGTCCGCGGGTACAGCGCGCGGAAGCGCTCGGTGTACCACCAGTGCGTGGTGGCGGGCCGGCCGTCGAGCAGTCCGGTGGCGGCGAGGACGAAGGAGGCCGTGCAGATCGACACCAGGCGGGTCCCGGGCCTGAGTTGGGCCAGGGCGGCGGCGACCGGTTCCGCGAGTGGGTCGCTGCCGCCGATCGGGTCGTTGATGGGCGCCACGATCAGGGTGTCGGCAGTGGCGATCACGCTCGCGTCCTGCTCGACGGCGATCGAGAAGTCCTCGCCGGTCTGCACCGGCCGGCCGTCCGGGGTGCAGGTGAGCACTTCGTAGAGCCGGTTCCCGTCCGGGCCGTAGGCGAGGCCGAAGGCCTTTGCGGGGATGCCGAGTTCGTAGGGGATGACGCCGGGGAGAGCGAGGACGACGACGCGGTGCTTGGCCCGTTGCATCGCCAGATCCTCTCACTTATTGGCGATCTGGCCACTCGTTTCGGTCGATCGGCGGCGTCAGGCTGTGGACCAGGCGCTGATCAACCGCTGATCGACCGCGAACGAGACGGGGAGTGATTCAGGATGGCGGAGAAGATGCTGGCCGTGGCCTTCGAAGAGCCGGGCGGGCCGGAGGTCCTGAAGGTCGTGGAACGGGAGCGGCCGGTACCCGGTCCGACGGAGATCCTGGTCCGGGTGCACGCGGCCGGCGTCAACCCGGTGGACTGGAAGACCCGGGCGGTCGGTGCCCTGTACGTCCCCGGTGACGGCATCGTGGGGTGGGACGTCTCGGGTGTGGTGGAGGCGGTCAGCCGCGGTGTGACGATCTTCCGGCCGGGCGACGAGGTGTACGGAATGCCGGGCTTCCCGCGGATGGTCGGCGGCTACGCCCAGTACGTGGCCGCTCCGGCACGCCACTTCGCCCCCAAGCCGGCCGGACTCGACCACGTACAGGCGGCGGCCCTGCCGCTGGCCGCGCTGACGGCCTGGCAGGCCCTGGTGGATACGGCGGCCCTGCGGGAGGGGCAGCGCGTCCTGGTGCACGCCGCGGCGGGAGGCGTCGGGCACCTGGCGGTGCAGATCGCCAAGGCGTACGGCGCGCACGTCATCGGTACGGCCAGCGCGGGCAAGCACGAATTCGTGCGGGGCCTGGGCGCGGACGAGGTGATCGACTACAGGGAGGTCGACTTCGCGTCGGTGGTCTCCGATGTGGACGTGGTGATCGACCCGATCGCCGGGGCCTACCAGGAGCGCTCGCTGTCGGTCCTGCGGAACGGCGGCACGTTGATCACCCTCCCGGCCCGCGAGAGCGAGGCGCTCGCCGCGGCCGCGGCCGCGCGCTCCATCCGCTCGGGCTTCATGCTGGTCGAGCCCGACCGGCGGGCGCTGTTGGCCGTCACGGAGCTGGTCGAGACCGGCAGGCTGAAGGTCCACGTCGACGCCGTCTTCCCGCTGGCGGACGCCGCCAAGGCCCACCAGCTCGGCGAAACCGGAAGGGTCACGGGGAAGTTGGTGCTGACGGTCGACTGACGGGATGTCATTCATCGCCCGCGGACCGGCGGGACGCGCCAACCGGTTCCTCCGGGTCCATGCATCACCGGACCCCGACGCGCGAAGAGGTCTCCCACCGTGGCAAGTGGAACGCCAGGGTGAACCGGGGTGTTGTTAGGGTGCCCGGTCGGATGCGAACGGGGGAGTGATGGGCGGCGAGGTGGATGTGGTGGTGGCGCCGCGAGGGGTGGTGGACCTGCGCGGGGCTGGTGGGGCGGGGTTCGTGGTGGCGTATCCGGCTGATGCCGTGGTGGTGGTGTCCGGGCTGCCGGGGGCCGGGAAGAGTACCTTGCTGCGGCGCTGGTGCGGGGGAGGGGGTGTGGTGCGGGCGGTGGATCCGCGGGCGGTGCATGAGGCTTGTGAGGCGGTGATGCCGGGGTGGTTGCCGTACGGGGTGTACCGGCCGTGGGCGCGGGTGGAGCACTTCCGGTTGCTGCGCAGGTCGGTGCGGCGGGGTGGGCCGTTGGTGGTGCATGACTGCGGCAGCCGGGCGTGGATGCGGCGGTGGCTCGCGCGGGAGGCTGGGCGGCAGGGGCGTGAGCTGCACCTGGTGTTGTTGGACGTCGGCGCGGACGCCGCGCTCGATGGGCAGCGGGCGCGTGGGCGGCATGCCTCGGCCCGGGTGTTCGCCCGGCACCGTCGGGGGTTGGACCGGCTGGTGGCGGCGTTTGCGGTGGGCGGGTCGATGCCGACGCCGGAGGCGGTGTCGGTGCTGCTGCTCGACGGGGTCTCCCGTGTGCGGGCGGAGGCGGTGCGCTTCGGTCCCGCGTGCCGAGGTCGGCTGTGCGCGCGGTGTCCGGAGGACTTGAACCGCGGTGGCGGAAGGGGAGGATGGGGGGATGGTGACGATCGATACCTCCCGTCTGGTCCTGCGTCGTTGGCGCGAGGGCGATGTGCCGGCGATGGCCGCGGTGAACGCGGACCCCGAGGTGATGCGGTGGATCCGCGACGGGAGGGTCCTCACCCCGGAGGAGACGCGCCGGTGGATCGAGCGGATTGAGAAGGTCTGGGACACCGAGGGCTTCGGCCTGTTCGCGGTGGAGCTGCGGGCGACCGGTGAACTCGTCGGGTTCACGGGCTTGGCCGTTCCGTCCTTCCTGCCCGAGGTGCTGCCCGCCGTCGAGATCGGCTGGCGGCTCGGCCGACCGTTCTGGGGCCGGGGCATCGCCACCGAGGCGGCGACGGCGGTGCTGCGGTTCGGGTTCGAGGGGCGCGACCTGGAGCGGATCATCAGCATCGCCCAGGTCGGCAACTCCGCCTCCGAGCGCGTCATGGCCAAGCTCGGCCTGCGGCCCGAACGCGAGACGACCGTCCCGGGAAACGGCCGCGTGGTGCGGGTCCACGAACTGACCCGCGTGGCATACCTGGCCCGCCGTCAGGCGTGAGCGGGAAAACCGCTCGCCGCGCGTAGTGGTCCGGCCCTACGCTCGGTGCGCTGAAGGCCCGAGCACGGGGGAGCGCATGAGCAAGGCCGAGGTCGTACGGGCAGCCAACGGGTTGGGGGAGCGCTGGCTGGAGCAGCTCGACCCGCAGGGCGGGACGGTGCTGATGCCGGCCGGGGTGTGGCCGCTGCTCGGGTTGTTGGCACCGGCCGGGAGCGTCCCCGTTCAGGGCGAGTTGGCGGAGGCGCTCGGGCTGTCGCCGGTGGCCGCCGCGGAGCGTGCCCGTGAGATGTTGGGCCTGCTGCGGGGGATCCCGGCGGTTCGGACGGCGCTGGGGCTCTGGACGAACGACCGGCTGCGGCTGCACCCGGAGTGGCGGGCGGGGCTGCCGGCGGACGTGCACGGGCGGCTGACCGGCGATGCCGAGCGGGACCGCAAGCTGCTGGACGCCTGGGCGCGGCGGGAGACCGACGGCCTGATCGACGCGATGCCGGTCGAGCTGACCGCGGGCACCCGCCTGGTGCTGGCCGCCGCGCTCACCGTGCGGACCGACTGGATCCGGCCGTTCAGGGACTTCGGCGGGCCGCGGGCGGACGAGCAGGCGGGCTGGAGGGAGCCCGTCCACTACCTCTCCCGCACGACGTCGATGCTGGACCGGGCCGCCGTCCTGGAGACCCCGGCCGGTCCGGTCACCGAGCTGCAGGTGTACGGGTACGGGGACATCAGCGTCCACCTGCTGCTCGGCGAGCCCGACGCCCCGCCCGGCCGGGTGCTGGCCGCCGGGATCGGGGCGCTGTCGCAGCGGCACCGCCGGACCACCGTGGACCGGATGCCCGTCGGCACCCCAGGCCCGGGGCTGACGGTCGAATGGCTGCGGCGCTACGAGCCGCGGGACGTCCTGGCCGTGAGCGTCCCGAAGTTCACCGTCGAGGCGGACCACAACCTGCTGGCCCACCGTCGGCTCTTCGGTCTGACGACGCTGGCCACCCGCTCGGAGACCGAGAACCGGCTGCCCGGGCTCTCGGACGGCGAGGACGGCGATCCGCTGTTCCTGAACAGCGCCCGCCAGCGGGCCACCGCGACCTTCGGCCGGCGCGGGTTCCGGGCCTCCTCGGTGACCGCTCTGGGCATGGCGGCCGGGAGCGCTGCGGGCGCCTACCGGCTGCCGCCGTACCTTCAGCGGTTCGCCCGGGTGAGCTTCGCCCGCCCCTTCGGGTTCCTCGCCGTCCACCGCCTCTCCGGGCTGGTCCTGGCGGCCGGTTGGGTGACCGAACCCGACCCGGCCGTGGACCCCTGGGTCGGCCTGGCGGACGAGTGGGAGGAGGACTCGGAGGAGGACTGAGGAGGAGGGCCGAGGGCGCGCGACGGGCGGGTGTGACCCGAGGACGTGATCCGGGTAACACGCCGTGATCGCCCCCGTCGCCGCGAGCGCACTGCGAGACTGGGGCGAGCAGAGTCCGTCACGGAGAGAGGCCACACCCCGCATGCCCAGCAGCGCCGCCGTCGACAACCCGTGGTTCCGCCGGTTCAACCCGTCCGACTCCGCACCCGCCCGGGTCGTGATCTTCCCGCACGCCGGTGGCTCGGCCAGCTACTACCTGGACCACGCCAACGCGCTCGCGCCGTACGCGGACGTGCTCGCCGTCCAGTACCCGGGGCGGCAGAACCGCTTCGCGGAACCGCCGATCGACTCGGTGCCGGAGCTCGCCGAGCAGGCCTACCGGGAGCTGCGGGAGTGGGCGGACCTGCCGCTCAGCTTCTTCGGGCACAGCATGGGTGCGGCCGTCGCCTTCGAGGTGACCCGGTGCTTCGCCCGGGACGGTCTGGCGGGGCCCGAGCGACTGTTCGTGTCCGCGGGCCGCGCGCCCTCGCTGCCCCGGGACAGCCGGATGCACCAGCTGTCGGACGACGGCCTGCTCAAGGAGATCGTCCGGCTCGGCGGGACGGATGAGCGGATCCTCGCCATGCCGGCGCTGCGCGAGCTGATCGTCCCGGCGCTGCGGGCCGACTACACCGCCATCGAGACCTACCTCGCCACCCCGGACGTCGTCGTCACCCAGCCGATCATCGGCTTGGTGGGGGAGAGCGACGGCAACGCGACGGTCGAGCAGGTCGCCCAGTGGGAGCGACACACCACCGGCGGCTTCGACCTGCGGGTCTTCCCGGGCGGGCACTTCTACGTGGCGGACCAGGTCGATGCCGTGGTGCGGGTGATCACCACACATCTGCGCGGTTAGAGCCGTCGCCGGAACCGCGGCCAGAACCGCCGTCGGAACCCTGTCGAAGGCCTGACGGCTGGGCTAGGGTTCGCGCTGACGACACGTCAGCAGACCCCCGGGAGGCCCCATGCGTCGGATCGCCGTCGTCGGAGCGGGCCAGGCCGGCCTGCAGCTCGCGCTCGGGCTGGTGGCCGACGGGTACGGGGTGACGCTGGTGGCCGAGCGCACGCCGGAGCAGGTGCGCGGCGGGCGGGTGCTGTCCACCCAGGCGATGTTCGGCCCGGCGCTGCGGATCGAGGCGGCCGCCGGGCTGGACCTGTGGGCGGGCGAGGCGCCGGCGGTCTCCTCGGTGGAGGCGGTGCTCGCGGCGCCGCCGGCCACCCGGGCGCTGGAGTTCACCATGACCCTGGACGAGCCGGCCCAGTCGGTGGACCAGCGGATCAAGCTGGCCCGCTGGCTGGAGCTGCTCGCGGAGCGCGGCGGCCGGGTCGAGTACCGCTCGCTGGACCGGGTCGGGCTGCACGAGGTGGCCCGCGGGCACGAGCTGACCGTGGTCGCGGCCGGTCGCGGCGCGCTGGCCGGGATCTTCGAGCGGCACACCGCCCGCTCGCCCTTCGACCGGCCGCAGCGATCCCTCTCCTGCCTGTACGCGCACGGCGTGGGCTCGCCCGACCCGGCCGCCGGTCCCAGGGCGCGGATGCACGCCCTGCCCGGCCTCGGCGAGCTGTACCTGCAGCCGGCCCTGACGCTCTCCGGGCCCTGCGACATCCTGCTCTGGGAGGCGCTGCCCGGCGGGCCGCTGGACGCGTTCGGTGACGGCCCGACGCCCGAGGTCCAACTGGCCAGGATCCGCGAGCTGTTGGCCGAGTACCTACCCTGGGAGGCGGAGCTCTGGCGGGAGGCGGAGCCGACCGACGCCGGGGCCGGGCTCTGGGGCGCGGTGGCCCCGACGGTGCGCCGGCCGGTGGCGGAGCTGGGCTCGGGCGTGGAGGCCGTCCATGTGCTGGGCCTCGGCGACGCCGTGGTGGTGAACGACCCGATCACCGGCCAGGGCGCCAACGGCGCGGCCCGTGCGGCGGAGGCGTACCGGCGGGCGATCGTCGAGCACGGCGAGGCCCCGTTCACGGCGGACTGGATGTGCCGCACCGCTGAGCGATTCTGGCAGGAACACGCCCGCCACACCGTCGAGTTCACGGCAGCGATGCTGACCATGCCGGACCACCTGCAGGGCGTCTTCGCGGCCGCCGCCGAGCACGAGCAGGTCGCACGCCGGCTCGCCAACACCTACGCCGAACCGAGCGACCACGCCGCGTGGCTGGCCACGCCCGAGCTGACCGCCGCGTACCTCTCGTCGGTCGGGACCTAAGGCGTGTCCGACGATGCCCGCCGGGCGCCGGCCCGACGCGAATGGTCAGACACGCCTCGGGGACCGTCCCGTGGGGCTCGGCGGACCTGGCAGGGATCCGCGTGGCAGGAGCCGGCCGCACTTGCCCCCGGACGGCCCCCGGGACGACGCTGGAGGGAAGACGGCAACGGGTGCGGGAGGCGTCGCTCGTGGACGGACACGGGCCCGCGGGCCGGTCCGGCAGCGGCCACCGGAGCGTGCCGCACACGGCGGACCTGCGGGTGGAGGCCTGGGCGCCGACGGCCGAGGGCTGTATCGGCGAGCTGGTGTTCGCCGTCGTGGGCAGCTTCGCGGACCTGTCCGGCGCGCGGATCGTCGGCGAGCGCGGGTGCACCGTGCTCGCGGTGAGCGACCCGGACCTGCTCGCGGGCGTGCTGGAGGAGGTCATCTACCGGATGGACGCCGACGGCGAACTGCCGGTCGCGCTCGCCTTCGGCCCGGTCAAGGGCCTGGACGGCGCCCGGAGCGTCGAGGTCCGGTTCCGGATGGCCGACGCCGCCACCGCCGCGCTGGTCGGCGCCGTGCCGAAGGCCGTCTCGCTGCACGGCCTGGAGCTGAGCGCGGGGCCGGACGGCTGGACCTGCGCGGCCACCGTGGACGTCTAGGACGTGCGCCGTGCGTACGGCGCGCACTGCGGGAGCGGGGTGAGCGAGGTGGAGATCGCACTGACCGAGGCGGGCCGCTACCGCTGGCGGATCGAGCCGCGCCCGCCGATGCGGGTGCCGGGCGTGGTGTTCGCGACCGACGCGCTGCTGCCGCAGGCCGCCGGGGACAAGGCGCTGGAGCAGGTGGCCAACGTGGCGACGTTGCCCGGGATCGTCCGGGCCTCCTTCGCGATGCCCGACGTGCACTGGGGCTACGGCTTCCCGATCGGCGGGGTCGCCGCCACCGACGTCGAGCAGGGCGGGGTGGTCTCGCCCGGAGGGGTCGGCTTCGACATCTCCTGCGGGGTCCGGCTGCTCGCCGCCGGGGTCTCCCGGGACGAACTCGGCGTCGAGCGGATCCGCCGCCTGATGGACCTGCTGGACCACACCGTTCCGCGCGGGCTCGGCCGCGGCGGCCTGTGGCACCTCGCCGGACCGGAGGAACTGGACGAGCTGCTGCTCGGCGGCGCCCGCTACGCCGTGGAGCACGGCCACGGCGTGCCGCGCGACCTGGAGCGCTGCGAGGACCGCGGCGTTCTGGCGGGCGCGGCCCCCGGCGAGGTGAGCACCCGGGCCGTCGAGCGCGGGCTCCAGCAGGTCGGCAGCCTCGGCTCGGCCAACCACTTCCTGGAGGTGCAGGCCGTCGACAAGGTGTACGACGCGCGGACGGCGGCCGCCTTCGGGCTGCGGCCGGGCCAGGTCTGCGTCATGATCCACTGCGGTTCGCGCGGCCTGGGCCACCAGATCTGCACCGACCACGTCCGCGCCATGGACCGCGAGCTGCACCGCTACCGGATCGAGCTCCCGGACCGCCAACTGGCCTGCACCCCGGTCGACTCCCCGCGTGGCCGCGCCTACCTGGGCGCCATGACCGCCGCCGCCAACTACGGGCGGGCCAACCGCCAATTGCTCTCCGAGGCCGCCCGTCGCGCCTTCGCCACCGCCCTCGGGGTCGGGCTGGAACTGGTCTACGACGTGTCGCACAACCTCGCCAAGCTGGAGACCCACGAGGTGGACGGCGTGACACGGAAGCTGTGCGTCCACCGCAAGGGCGCCACCCGCGCCCTGCCGCCCGGCGACCCCGACCTGCCCGCCGACCTGGCCGGGGCCGGGCAGCCGGTGCTGGTGCCGGGGACGATGGGCACCGCCTCGTACGTCATGGTCGGTCTGCCCGACAACGAGGCCTTCCGCTCCGCCTGCCACGGCGCCGGTCGGGTGTGGAGCCGCCACCAGGCGCTGCGGATGGTGCGCGGCGAGCGGCTGAAGGGCGACCTGGAGGCGCGCGGCATCGCGGTGCGGCCCGCCTCGATGCGGGCGCTGGCCGAGGAGACGCCCGAGGCGTACAAGGACGTGGACGCGGTGGCCGCCGTCACCGAGGCCGCGGGGCTGGCCCGGCAGGTGGCCCGCCTGGTGCCGCTGGGCGTGTGCAAGGGGTGAGCGGCAACGGGGGCACGTCGCGGGGGAACGGCAGGGGGAACGGCAAGGGGGGAGCGGGCAGAAGTTCCGGCCGCGTCTCTCGACTCGCCCGGGGCAGCCGCGCTTGGATGTCCCACACGCATCCGAGGGGCCGGCCACAGGAGGTGGGCATGCCGGGGAACGCAACCGCACTGGTGATCGAACTGACCACGCTCACCAAGCGGTACGGTGCCACGATCGGCATCGAGGATTTGGACGTGACGGTCGGGGCCGGTGAGGTGTTCGGCCTGCTCGGCCCCAACGGCGCCGGCAAGACCACCACCCTGCGCTGCCTGGTCGGCCTGCTCAGCCCCAGCGACGGCCGGGTGCGGGTGCTCGGCCTGGACCCGGTGGCCGACCACCGACGGCTCGCCCCCGTGCTCGGCTACCTGCCCGGCGAGCTGCGCCTCTACCCCGAGCTCACCGGGCAGCAGACCCTCGACCTGCTCGCCGCCCTCCAGGGCGCTCCGGTGCCCCGCCAACGCGAGCTGTGCGAACGGCTGAAACTCTCCCGGGCCGACCTCGCCCGCCCGGTGGGGGAGTACTCGCGCGGCATGAAGCAGAAGCTCGGGCTGGTCCAGTCGCTCCAGCACCGGCCCGCCGTGGTGGTGCTGGACGAACCCAGCGAGGGGCTGGACCCGCTGGTCCAGGAGACCTTCTTCGAACTGCTCGCCGAGGAGACCGCGGCCGGCCGCACCGTACTGCTCTCCAGCCACGTCCTGCCCGAGGTGCAGCGGACCTGCGGCCGGGTCGCCATCGTCCGCCGGGGCCGGCTGGTGACCGTCCGCTCGGTGGCCGAGCTGCGCCAGGCCCGGGCGCGGCGGGTGCGCCTGGTCTTCGCCGACGGGCAGGGCGCCCGTCCGCTCGGCGCCGCCGAGCGCTGGTCGCCGCGCTGGGACGGCCGACGGGTGGAGCTGCTGGTGCCGCCCGACGAGGTGGTCCCGGCCGTACGGGGCCTGCTGGCCGAACTGCCGGTCGCCGACCTGACCGTGGAGGAGGCGGGGCTGGACGAGGCCTTCCTCGACCTGTACCGCTCGACCGACCGGGAGGCCGTCGAAGGGGAGGAGGCGCGATGACCCCCGGCACCGTCAGCCGCCGCCTCCCCCTGGTCTGGCTCGCCCTGCACCGGCGGCGCCGGATGCTGCTCAGCCTGCTGCTCGGCATGGTGGTCTTCGAGACCCTGATCGTGGTGATCGCCGGGACCGTCCCACCCACCGAACTGTTCGGTGCCCGCCGCACCCCGCCCGGCGCGTTCAAGGCCTTCAGCGGCTCCAACAGCGATGTCTCCATCGCCAGTTACCCCGGCCTCCTCGGTGCCGGGCTCACCCACCCCTTCTGGATCGCGCTCCAGCTCACCGTGATCGGCGCGCTCGGCGCCGCCGCCGTCGCGGCCGACGTCGAGTCCGGCACCATCGAGCTGCTGATGACCCGTCCGGTCTCCCGTCGCCGGCTGCTCGCCGAGCGGGCCGGGGCGCTGATCGCCGCCTCGGTGCTGCTCAACGCCGCCGCCACGCTGACCGTCGCGCTCGGCGTGGCCTTCTCCCCGAAGTTGCGCGACGCCGTCCCGGAGGGCGGGGTGTTCACCGCGGGACTGCTGGGCTGCGCCTTCGCGTTCTGTCTGACCGGGCCGGTGCTGGCGGTGTCCGCGCGCAGCCGGCGACGGGCGCATGTGATCGGCGCGGCCGTCGCCTTCGGCGCGGTCGGCTTCGCGCTCAACTTCGTCGCCCTGGCCTGGTCCCCGGCCGAACCACTGCGCTACCTCAGTCCGTTCCACTACTACGCGCCGGGCGACGTGCTCGCGCACGGCGGGGTGCCGTGGGCGGCGCTGGGAGTGCTGCTCGGGGTGGGACTGCTGGGGCTGCTGGCGGCCTTCCGGCTGCTGGAGCGACGGGATCTGGCGATCTGACCCCGCTGGGTCCGCCGTTCTCGCCGCTCCCGCCGTCCTCGTCAGGCGAGGTCGAAGGCGGTGGGGGTGTGTCCCGCCCAGATGGCGCGGGAGGACTGCTCGGGGTAGCGGACGACGGTCTCGGAGCGGGCGTCGAACACCCGGGTGGGCTGCTGCTCCGGCTCGTAGGCGGCCCAGCCGGGGTCGCCGGTGGAGGCGAAGCGGATCCAGGCCTGCCGCAGCGCGCGGGAGACCTCGACGGCCTCCGGGCCGGGCGGGTCGCCGAGGAACCGCCTGCCCATCGGGGTGTCCAGGGTGCCGAAGGCCAGCGGGACGTCCAGCCCGTGGCAGGCGCCGAGCACTCCGCCCATGGCGGGGGCGGGGACGGCCAGTTCGAAGAGGTAGGAGCTGCCGCCGGCCGCGGCATTGCCCTCGGCCAGGTGGAGCGAGGGCATCCGGAACAGGGCGTCGGAGCTGACCGCTTCGAGCAGTTCCCCGGCGTCGGCCCCCGGGTGGGCGTCGCGGTAGGCGTCCGGGCCGGCCGGGTGCGGGGCGAACAGGTCCAGGGCGGTGCGGGCCTCCTCGTCGGTGAAGCTGCCGTGCCGCCCGGCGAGGACGCTGAACAGCCGGAACTCGTCGCGGGTGTGGCCGACCAGCAGCTCGGTCCCGGCGGCCCGTCCGGCGGCGAGGGCGGCCCACGGCTCCTCGGGCAGCAGCTCGCCGTCGACCACCGGGGCGGTGGCGATGCCGCTCTGCGCCAGCCGGCCCCAGCGCGCGAGGTGCTTGGGGAGCGCGGTTCCGAGGTCGGTGACCGCGGCGGCCAGACGCCAGGGGTCGACCTCGGCGAGGGCGGTGGCGGTGGGGGCCGTGCCGAGCTGTTCGGCCAGGGTGGCGGTGACTTCGGCGGCCAGCGCGGGGGTGCAGAGGTTGCCCGGGACGCTGTGGGCGACGGCCCGGCGGAACAGCCCGCCGGCCCGGCTCATGGTCAGCAGCGCGGCGACCGATCCGGCACCGGCGGACTGGCCGGCGACGGTCACCCGGTCGGGATCGCCGCCGAACGCGGCGATGTTGCGCTGGACCCACTCCAGGGCCGCGATCTGGTCCAGGAAGGCCCGGTTGGCCGGGGCGCCCGCCAGCAGCGCGAAACCCTCCGCGCCCACCCGGTAGTTGACGCTCACCACGACCAGCCCGGCCCGGGCCAGCTCGGTGGGGTCGTACAGCGGGTCGCCCGAGGTGCCCGAGATGTACCCGCCGCCGTGGATCCAGACCAGCACCGGCAGCCCCGCCGTGCCCGGGTCGGGGGTGCAGACGTTGAGCGTGAGCCAGTCGGTGCCCCGGGCCGGGTCGGCGGGCAGCGGGCCGGACTGGGGGACCCCGGGGCCGAACGCGAGGGCCTCGCGGACGCCGTCCCAGCGGTCGGGCGGGGCGGGCGCGGCGAAGCGGAGCGGTCCGACGGGCGGTTGGGCGTAGCGGATGCCGCGGAAGACCGGGAGCCCCCGGTCCAGGAAGCCGCGGACGGTTCCCTCGGTGGTGTGGGCGACGGGCTGCGTGAGCATGTGGACGCTCCTCCCTCGGAATGCCTCCAGCGTGATAGGTCAGGTGTATTATGTCAAGCGTATTGGAAAGATCCCCGAGGAAGGCGTTCGGGGAAGGCGCCCGAGGAGGAACGGAAGGCCGTGCCCAAGCAGGTGGACCATCAGGAGCGCCGCGAGACCATCGCCCGGGCGCTGTGGCGGGTGGTGGAGCAGCGTGGCGCCACGCACCTGACGCTGCGCGAGGTCGCCCAGGAGGCGGGCGTCTCGCTCGGGCAGCTGCAGCACTACTTCGGCTCCCGGGCGGAGCTGCTGGCCTTCGCGATGGACCTGGCCGGGGAGCAGAGCGCGCTGCGGGTCGGCCGGGCGCTCGCCGGGCTCGGCGAGCGCCCGCACCCGCGCCGGGTGCTGCGGGCGATGCTGGTCGAGCTGCTGCCGCTGCACGCCGACGCGCGGGCGACCAGCCGGATGAGCGCCGCCTACGTGCTGGAGGCGCTGCACGACGAGCAGGTCCGCGCGCGGGCGCGGGGCGCCCTGCTGCGCGGGCGGGCCATGGTGGAGCAGGTGGTCCGGCAGGCGATCGCCGACGGGCTGATCGCGGCGGACCGCGACCCGGTGGTGGAGACGGACCTGCTGCTCGCGCTCACCGGGTTCACCACGTTGCTGGAGCTGGACGTGGTCGAGCCGGCCGCCGCGCTCACCGCCGTCGACCGGCACCTGGACCGGCTGTTCGAGGTCGGGGTGCCGCGGAGCGGCGTTGACGGCGTGGCAGGCTAGCCGGGTAGCACCGCAGCCCGCGACCAGGAGCACCCCCATGGACCGACCCGCCCCCCTCCGCCTCGACGCCACCGCCTCCGGGCACCCGGCGGGCATCCTCGACGCCGCCGAGCAGGCCGAACGCCGGGGCATGGACCGGTTGGTGGTCGCCGAGACGGCGTACGACCCGTTCCTCCAGCTCGCCCGGGCCGCCGACCGCACCGAGTCGATCGAACTGGCCACCGGCATCGCGGTGGCCTTCGCCCGTACCCCGATGACGCTGGCCTACCAGGCCTGGGGCCTGCACGCGGCCTCCGGCGGACGGGCCGTCATCGGGCTGGGATCGCAGGTCAAGCCGCACATCGAGAAGCGCTTCGGGATGCCCTGGGACCGTCCGGCCGCCCGGATGCGCGAGTACGTGCACGCGGTGCGGGCGATCTGGCACAGCTGGCAGACCGGTGAACGGCTGCGCTTCCGGGGCGAGTTCTACACCCATACGGTGATGACGCCGGTGTTCTCGCCGGACCCGATCCCGGCCGGGGTGCCGCGGATCCTGCTCGCGGGCGTCGGGCCGCTGATGACCCGCACCGCCGGGGCGGTGGCCGACGGCTTCCTCAGCCACCCGTTCTCCTCGACCGCCTACCTGTCCGAGCAGGTGCTGCCCGGGCTGACCGAGGAGCGCAAGCGGGCCGAGGCCGAGGGCGCCGGGTGGACGCAGCGGCCCTTCGAGGTCGTCGGCAACGTGCTCACCGCCACCGGCCGCACCGAGGAGGAGCTGACCGCCAACCGGGCCGCGGTGCGCGAGCGGCTCGCGTTCTACGCCTCGACCCCCGCCTACCGTCCGGTGCTGGCGCAGCACGGCTGGGAGGCGCTGCAGGAGGAACTGCACACCCACTCGGTGCGCGGGCGCTGGGCGGAGATGGCCGCGCTGATCGACGACGAGGTCTTCGACGCCTTCGCGGTGTCCGGCTCGGTGGAGGAGGTCGCGCGGGAGATCCACCGCCGCTACGGGGGGCTGGTCACCCGGCTGTCCGTCAACCTGCCCGAGGACGCGGACCCAGGGCTCGGGCTGGATGTGCTGGCGGCGGTGCGGGCGCTGGGCTGAGCGGAACCGGTCTGCCGGCGGTCGTACGGGATCGCCGATCGGTCAGGGCTCGACCAAGACCGGGCACATCCGGGCAAGCGATTCCCGGCGGCACGGCCGGGAGGCAGGATCGCGCTGAACAGGACACGCACCGTCTCCGGAGCTCCGGTCCTGTCATGACATCGCCACCCGTCGACGATCGTGGGGGTGCCCGCGTGTCCGTGTCCGACGACCGCACCGCCGATGAAGACCCGTACGAATGCGGGGAGTACGTCGAGGTCGACGAACTCGCCGACTTCGAGGAGTTCCTGCGCGTCTGCGCCGAGCTGACCGGCTTCGACGTCCCCGAACTGTGTGCCACCGGCATGGCGCACGAGCACCACCGCACCGTGCTGGCGCACCCCGTCCGCGACGAGCACGCCCTCGTCCACCTCTGGTACGTCGGCACCTGGCCCGGCGAGGCACCCAGCTCCGCCCGCGCCCACGACCAGGGCCTGGTCTGGCGGACCTTCCGCGCCGCCGCGCCCGGCGCCGCCGCCCCCGGCCACGGCAGCTGGGCACAGGCGCCCCGAGGAGGGGAGGAGCGGTGAGCGCCCACCGGGACGCCGTCGTGGTCGGCGCGGGCTTCGCCGGCAGCCTGGTCGCCCACCGCCTCGGCGCACAGGGCTGGCGGGTCCTCGTCCTGGAAGCCGGACGGACCGCGCCCACCGCCGCCGAGACCGCCACCGCCCACCGCGCGGCCGGCGGCGGCCCGCCCACCTCGCCGTACCCGCACAACCCCGACGCGCCCTCACCCGACGTCACCGACCTCACCGGACTCCCCGACGGCGGCTTCACCGCCACCGGATACCTCCGGCAGTACGGGCCGCTGCCCTACGCCAGCGGCTACCTGCGCGCCAACGGCGGCACCGGACTGCTCTGGACCGGCCTCACCCCGCGCATGCACCCCGAGGACTTCCGCACCGGCGACCTCGGCCACGGCCGCAACTGGCCGATCGGCTACCACGACCTGGAGCCGTACTACTGCGACGCCGAGTGGGAACTCGGCGTCGCCGCCGACGCGGAGGAACAGCGCAGCGCCGTCGGACTGCCCATCCCGGAGGGCTACGACTTCCCGATGCGGGCCATCCCGGCCAGCCACCTCGACCGGCAGCTCGCCGCGGCCCTCGACGGCCGGACGGTCTGCGACCCCGCCGTGCCGCACCCCGCCCGACTCGCCGTCACCGGCACCCCGCACGCCCGCAACGGCCGGCCCACCGGGCGGGACTCCCGGCCCGGCCCGCTCTGCGCGGGCAGCTCCAGCTGCGTCCCGGTCTGCCCGACCGGCGCCAAGTACACCCCGCTGCGCACCCAGGCCCGCTGGGACTCCGGCGTCGAGCTGCGCACCGAGGCGGTGGTCAGCAGGGTCCTCGCCGACCCGGTGACCGGGCGCGCCACCGGTGTCGAGTACCTGGCCGGCGGCACGACCCACCGGGTGACGGCGCACCTCGTGGTGCTCGCCGCGCACGCGATCGAGAACGCCCGGCTGCTGCTCCTGTCCGACCTGGCCAACCGCGGCGACCAGGTCGGCCGGAACCTGATGGACCACCCCGCGCTGCTCACCTGGGGTCTGATGCCCCGCCCGGTCGGCCCGTACCGGGGGCCCGGCTCCACCAGCGGGCTGGAGGCCTTCCGCTTCGGCGCGGCCCGTCGGCGCCGGGCGCCGTTCCGGATCGAGATCAGCAACTGGGGCTGGTCCTGGGCCGGCGGTGCCCCCGAGTCCGAGGCCGCCGTGATGCTCGCCGCCGGGCTGCGCGGCAAGGAGCTGCGCGAGCGCCTCGGCGACCGGCTGGGGCGGCAGTTCTCGCTCCAGTTCGAGCTGGAACAGCCCGCCGACCCGGCTAACCGGGTCACCCTCGACCAGGAGCGGCGGGACCCGCTCGGCCTGCCCGCCCCGGCGATCCGCTACGACCTCTCCGACTACGTCCGCGAGGGCATGGCCTCCGCCCGGGCCGTCTCCGAACAGCTCTTCGCCCTGCTGGGCGCCGAGGACCACACCGCCTACCCGGGCGCCCGCTGGCCGGGCCGGCTCGAACACCGGGGTGTCGTCCACGGCTACCGCGGGGCGGGCCACGCCGGGGGCACCCACGTGATGGGCGACTCGCCCGGCAGCTCCGTGGTCGACCAGTGGCAGCGCTGCTGGGACCACCCCAACCTCTACGCCGTCGGCTGCGGTTCGCTGCCCTCGCTCGGCACCTCCAACCCCTCGCTCACCATGGCCGCCCTCGCGCTGCGCAGCGCCGAGCGGATGCACCGGGACCTGGTGGAGCTGCACCGGCCGGCGGCCGTGTCCTCCCCGTCCACGCCCGTACCCTCCACGCCCGCACCCTCCACGCCCGCACCCTCATCGCCCCCGGAGTCTCCATGACCGGCCTGCCGCTGCCGCCCGTACCCGAGCCCTACCACCTGCCCTTCCACTACGGCGCGTTGCACAACATCGGCGTCGACTACCTGGTCGAGCCCGAGCGGGCCCGCCAACTGCTCGGCAAGCGTCACCCCGGGCTGGCCGTCGCCGCGTTCGACGGCGGGGCCTGTGTCTCGCTGAACTACCAGCTCTACTTCGCCCAGTACCCGAACGGCGGCGGCATCACCCAGGAGCTGGAGATCAACCTGATCGCCCACCCCGTGTTCGCCGAGGATCGCATCCCGGTGGTCAACTACGGCCAGTACGCCCGGGGTTACGACCAGACCAAGCTGCTCGGCATCGCCCGGCTGCACGTGCTGTGCGACAACCCGCTCGCCATCGACGCCGGACGCCGGCTGTACGCCGAACCCAAGCGGCCCGGCTGGTTCGAGACGACCATGCCCTCGCTCAACGCGCCCGCCGTGCGCGAGCGGTGGAGCGTCTCCTGCCGCCGAGCCACCCTCGGGGGCGAGGGGCTGGACCGCCATGACGAGGAACTCCTCGTCCTGGAGGTCGACTTGGTCGGCCTCACCGCCGAGTCGGTCAACAACACCCCGATCACCGGCTACGGCACCGACGACGAGGGCAAGCTGCTCGCCGGACCGCTCAACGTCCACCAGCCGTACCGCTACTACGCCCTGGACGACCGCACCGCCGACCGGGTCCGGCTCGACCTCGGCAACCCCGCGGAGGAGTCCGCCCGCGACCTGGCCCTGCTGATCGCCGACGCCCCGGCCGCCGGGGTCTGGACCTACCAGTCGCCGCCGATCGCCGCCCACAACCGCGCGTACTACGTCCGTTGACGGCCGGCCCTGCCGGACACCGCTCTCGGTACCCCGCCTCCTGGACCTGACGGCGGGGCACCCGGCTGCTAGCCTGGCGCGCCGATACGGACGACTCAGGGATCAGCGGGATGGACGACGTCGAAGCGCTCAAGCACCTGCACCACGCCGGGGACTACCGGAGCCTGGCCGTGCGGACCTCGAACCCGGACGTCCTGCGCCGACTGGCTTGGGGCGAGTACCCGTTCGTCTGGCACGAGATCGCCCGCAACGCCGCCGCACCCACCGACCTGCTGGTCTCGCTGTCCGTCCGGCGCAACACCACCTGGAACGACAACTGCCTGCTCAAGCTGGTCGCCGCCCACCCCGCCCTCACCGGCGAGGCGCTGGACGGGCTGGTCGACCTGGTGGCCGTACGCCTGCGGGAGGGCGACCGCCCGTACGGGGCGGCGGTGGAGCTGGCCCGGCGGCCGGAGCTGCCGGTCGAGCGGCTGAACTGGCTCGGACACCAGCCCGGTGCCTCGGCCAACCTCCGGCGGAGGATCACCCGGGCGCTGGCGGCGCGCCCGGACCGGTGAGCGAGGTCGACGGCTGCCGTGGGGTCAGTGCGGAGGCCTGGCAACTGCTCATGTGCCGTGGGCGAATCTTCGAAGCGCATTCCGTCGTGGAAGTGACGCTGAGTTCGAAAAATTCGTCGGACGCGTGAACGGCGCGGCGGAGGCCCCGCTCAGCGCTCCGGCGGAAGCAGGGCCCCGGCCCGCTTCACCGTGCGGATGACCGGGGCCGTCTCGATGCCCTGGATCGCGTCCAGCGCGGCGACCGGGCCGGTCAGGTAGCGCGCCAGGTCCAGCGAGTCCCGGCAGTTGACGGCCGCGAGCAGGTTGGTCGGACCGGTGGTGTGGGCCACCAGCGACACCTCCGGGTGGTCGGCCATCGCGGCGGCCACCGGGCCCAGCCGGGAGGGCCGCACCGACATCCACAGCCGGGCCTCGGCCCGGAAGCCGAGCGCGGCCGGCGGGATGTCGACCAGGAAGACCAGCACGCCGGCGCGGCGCAGCAGGGCGAGCCGACGGCGCACGGTCGACTCCGACCAGCCGGTGGCGGCGGCGAGTTCGGTGTGGCTCGCCCGTCCGTCCCGGGCGAGCAGGCCGAAGAGCGCGCGGTCACCGGAGTCCAGGGTGACCTCGGCGGCGTCGACCGGCGGCGGGGCGAGCAGCGCGGCCTGATCGGGCGTGAGGCGGGCCGGACCCTCCCAGCTGTTCGGCAGGACGTGGCTGCCGAGCAGCAGGTGGGCGGAGACGGAGGTGACCCGGCCGGTGCGGGGGAGCTTGTGCAGCAGCAGCGCCTCGCCGTCGTCGCCGGTGCGGGTCTGGACGCTGCAGGAGATCTCGGTGCCGCCGGAGAGCAGGTGGACGTAGGAGGTGTCCGGGCGGGCGGCGAGCGCCCTGGCGATGGCGGCCGCCGAGTCCGGCGTGCACCGCAGTCGGATGGTCCAGGCCTGGTAGCCGAGCAGGGCGCCGTTGAACGTGCCCACCACCCGGAGCAGCCCGGCACCGCGCAGACGCCGGTAGCGGCGGGCGACGGTGCTCTCCGAGACGCCGAGGGCCTCGCCGATCAGACGCAGCGGAGCACGCCCGTCGATCTGTAGGGCGTGCACCAGGCTGCGGTCGATCGCGTCAAGGCTGACGGTATCCGTCTTCATGAGCGGTCAGTGTGCCAGTATCCGCCGCCACTGCGGGCGTGGCTGGTGGCGGTCGGGCCGGGCCGGGGACGGTGTGGAGCGTCCGCGACGAAGCTCCATGGAGGAAGTCTCATGCGCATGTGGTGGCCCTTGGCGGCCGTCTGCCTCGGTACGTTCCTGTTCCTGCTCGACACCACCGTGTTGTCCGTCGCCCTGCCCGACATCGGGGCGGCGCTGTCGGCCCCGCTGTCGGAACTGCAGTGGGTGGTCGACGGCTACACGCTGGTGCTGGCCGTCCTGATGCTCACCATGGGCGCCCTGGCGGACCGCCTCGGGGCGCGCGTGGTGTACGCCGCCGGGCTGGTGGTGTTCGGCTGCGCCTCGCTGGCCTGCGGGTCGGCGCCGACCGTCGGGGTGCTGGTGGCCGCGCGCGCGGTGCAGGGCGCGGGCGGCGCGGCGATGGCCGTCACCGCCTTCGCGCTGATCGGCTCGGTCTACCGGGGGCCCGTCCTGGGGCGGGCGATGGGGGTCTTCGGCGCGGTGACCGGGCTGGCGGCGGCCCTCGGGCCGATGCTCGGCGGCGTCGTCACCCAGTACCTCGGCTGGCGGGCGGTGTTCCTGCTCAACCTGCCGCTGATCGCCCTCACGGTGGTGCTTGCGCTGCGGGTCCTGCCCGCCGGTCCGCGAGGCGCGGGCGGCGCCCGCGTCGACGTCCCCGGCATGGTCGCCTTCGCCCTGGCCGCGGGTTCGCTGACCTACGCGCTGTCCCTGGCCGGGGAGCGGCGCTGGAGCTCGCCGACCGTACTGACCCTGCTGGCCGTCGCCGGGCTCGCCCTGGCCGCCTTCGCCCGGATCGAACTGCGCAGCGCGGCGCCGCTGCTGGACCTGCGGCTGTTCGCCCGGCCGTTCTTCTCGGCCGCGATGGCGTGCGTGCTCGCCTCCACGGCCGCCTTCGCGGCGCTGGTCTACACCTCGGTGTGGCTGCAGACGGGGCTCGGCCTCGGGCCGGTACGGGCCGGGCTCGCGTTGATGCCGCTCGCGCTGGCCTCGTTCGCCACCTCGCTGGTCAGCGGGCGCCGACTGCACGGCAGGTCGCCACGGGTCGTGCTCGGCACCGGGCTGCTGCTGAGCGGGCTCGGGTGCGCGGCGCAGGCGGGTCTGGACGCGCACTCCTCGGCCTGGTCGACGGCGGTCGGACTGGTGCTGACCGGCGTCGGTGTGGGCCTGATGGGCCCGGCCATGGGCGCCGCCGTGTTCGCGGCGCTGCCCCCGGAGCGGGCGGGCATGGCCGCCGGGGCCATGACCACCTTCCGCCAGCTGGGGCAGACCCTCGGGGTCGCGGCCTTCGGGGTGCTGTTCCAGCAGGGCGGTGCCGCGCCCTTCGCGGGACTGAACCGGGTGCTGCTCGCGGCCGCCGCGGTCGGGTTGCTCGGCGCGGTGCTCGCCTACGTCCTCGTTCCCAAGCCGAATGCGCCCGAGCCGAATGTGTCCGAGCCGAATGTGTCCGAACCGACCGCAGCCGAACCGGGGCCCGCCCGCTGAGCCTCAGCCGTTCGGCGTCGGCCGGACGGCGCGGCGCTCGCGCAGCGTCCGCAGCACCCGGCGGGTCGCCCTGGTGGCGACCGGGGGCAGCAGGTCCAGCGCAAGCCGGCGCGGGGTGGAGCGCTGGACGGACGCGGGTGTCTTGACCTGGTAGTTGAGCCGCACCACGCGCTGTCCGGCGATGGTGTCCTCGTCCACGGTGTAGCCCTCGGCCCGCCAGTCGCGCTCCAGCAGGACCTGCCGGGCGGCCGCGGCGTCGCCCCAGGTGCCGTAGAACTTCATCGGGGTGAGCAGCACCGGGCGCAGGCCGTCGGTGAAGACCGCCTCCCAGACCGCCGCCGAGACGCCCGGGGTGTGCTCGGAACGGTAGTCGTCCAGCGCGACCAGGCCGTCCTCGGCGAGCGCGGCCTTGGCCACCGCGATGTCCCCGGCGACGTGTTCGTACAGGTGGGAGGCGTCCACGTGGACGAACCGGCAGCTGCCGGCCGGGATCCGGCCGTCGGCCAGCACCGAGGTGGGCGCCTGGACGATCTCGGGCAACTCGGCGTGGAAGGCCAGGTAGTTGGACTCGAAGGCGCTGCGGGTGAGCGTCTTCCGGTAGGACATCGCCATCTCGGCGGCGTTGTCGGCGTCGCCCGCCTCGGAGTCGAACAGGTCGCAGACGGTCAGCCGCTCGCCGGTCCGCAGGTGGTCGCCGAGCAGTACGGCGCTGCGGCCGAGGTAGCTGCCGAGCTCCAGGACGTCGCCCTTGACCCCGGCCTCGCTCTGGCGGGAGAGCAGGTGTGCGAAGGCGGCCCGGTCCAGACCGAAGAACCAACCGGGGATGTCGTCCAGCTTCGCCGGGACGGGAGGGGCGGCTGCGGTCACTTCACTGGGCACGGCTGCCTCCAGGAGACGGGCGGAGCGCGGTGGTGGATCACGCCGCGGAGGGGCGCCGAGGTCGTGAGACGGATCATCATAGCGACGCGGGGGTCGGGTGGGGCCAGGTACGGAAAGGCCCAATTCCGCTCCATCGTCCTGTTGTTCGGCCGGGGTACGCCGACTGGGCTACGGCGCGCCCGCAGGGCCCGGCGAAGATCTGCCAGGCAGGCCCTGACCTCACCGGACAGAGCACCTAGCGCTCCAGCTCGGCGATGGTTCCGGTCAGCCAGGCCCGCTCGGCGGCGCCGGAGGCCCGGGCGACCAGCAGCATGCCGCGCCGGAACGGGTTCGGCTCGCGCTCGGCGGTGACCGGCTCGCCGTCCCGGTCGTAGAAGAAGCTGCTCGGCGCCTCCAGGAAGGCCAGGCGGCGGCGCAGAACGGCGGCCTGGCGGGGCGGGTCGGCCAGGTGGTGCAGGAAGGCGGCGAGCGTGAAGAAGCGCACCTGGTCGGTGATCTCGGCCTGCTCCGGATCGGCCAGTCGGCGCAGCAGCTCGGCCCGGCCCTCCTCGGTCAGTTCCAGGGTCTGGCGCGGCGCCGCCCCGCTGCCCGGCTCGGTGCGGCGGTCGAGCAGCCCGGCCTTCTCCAGCCGGGTGATGGCGGGGTAGAGCGCGCCGTCGCTGACCGGCCGGACGTGGCCGGTCAGGCCGGTGATCCGGGACTTGAGCTCGTAGCCGTGCAGCGGCTGGTCGTACAGGAAGCCGAGGATCGCGAGGGTCAGCACGGTTGAGGCCCTTTCGTCGGAGTGCGCCCCGTGGCGTGGTCATGCTACCTCTTGCCGAGATACATCGATTCGATGTATCCCTGTTTCCGACATAGCTCGAATCGATGCAATGAACGTCGTCGATGTCGTCGATGGGGTCGCCTCGCGTCGGCGTGGCGGCGGAACAGGGGGAACCATGCGCGGGCAACCGTCCCAACCGGCCGCACTGGCCGCACTGGCCGGGCCGGTCTACGTCGAACTGCTGTCCGGGGTGGTCGCCTCGGTGATCGGCACCCTCTGGGTGGCCGGCCTGGGCGGCACCGCCGTCGCCGCCGTCACCCTGGCCGGCACCGTCGAGAACCTGCTGCTCGGACTCGTCCTGGTGGTCTCCTCCGGCGCCAGCGTCCGGCTCTCCCACGCCCTCGGCGCCGGCGACCACGACGAGGCCGCCCGCACCACCCGTGCCGCCTGGCGCCTCTGCGCCGTCGGCAGCCTCGCCCTCGGCGTGCCCGGCTTCCTGCTGCGCGACCGGCTCGCCGCCGCCTTCCTGGACGGTGAGGCCGCCGCCCGCGCCGGCGAGTACCTCACCGTCGCCTTCCCGGCCTTCGCCCTCTTCTTCGCCCAACGCGTCGCCGACGAACTCTTCAAGGGCGCCGGCGACACCCGTACCCCGATGCGGATCGCCCTGCTCTCCAACGCCCTGCTGCTGGTGCTCGACCCGCTGCTCATCCTCGGCCCCGGCCCGCTGCCCGCCCTCGGCGTCACCGGGGCGGCCCTGGCGCTGGCGGCCTCCCGGGCGGTGGCCTTCGCCGTCACGCTGCGCCTGCGGCCGCGCACCGGCGGGGCGGCTCGGGGCGTCGGCTCGGCGGCGCTCCGGATCGTCCGTGCGGGTGCGCCCTTCGGCCTGGACTTCTCCGCCCGGATGGCGGTCGGTACGGCCCAACTCGGGCTGGTGGCGGGCTTCGGCGTGGCGGCGGTGGCCGGGTACGGGATCGGCTACCGGCTGCTGCTGGTCGTCACCATGGCCTTCTACGCCGTGCGCCAGGCCGCCGCGCTCCGCGCCGCGCACCTCGCGGGCGCCGGTGCCCGCGCCGCCCTGGGCGCGCTCCGGCGTGCCACCGTCCGCTTCGCCGCGCTGCTCGGCGCGGGGGCGGCGGCGCTGTCCGCCGCCCTGGCCGCTCCACTGACGTCGCTCTTCACCGACGACCCGGCGGTGGCCGCCCAGTCCGTCGGCTTCCTGCGCATGGCGGCGCTCTACCTGCTGCCGTACGCCCTGGTGGTCGCCCTCGGCGGCGTCCATCAGGCGACCGGCGCCGGGCGGCCGCTGGTGCTCTCGGTGCTGTTCGGCCTCGGCGCCCAACTCGCCTCGTCGGCGGGGCTGTCGGGGCCGCTGGGGGTGAACGGCGTGTGGCTGGGCCAGGCGGTCGGGGCGGTGACGCAGCTCGGCCTGATGCTGCTCCTCACCCGCCGTCGGCCCGCGCCGACGACGGCGCGTCGGGCGCGGGCCCTCCAACCCGTCGAGTGACCGGCCCGGCCAGGTCAGGACGCCGTGCCGGGCCGGGGCCGCAGTCCTTCGGCGAACACCCGGGCCGCCGCCAGATCGCCGGCGTCCGGCCGGTGTCGGTTGATCCCGCCGACGAGCCTGAACGGGAGCCAGGTGTCGTACCCGCGCGCCGTGAAGGTGTCGACCACCTGGAAGCCCTTCGGTTCGAGGAGCCGCACCAGGGGGCGGGTGAAGGGCCGGAACCGGGGGTCGGGCAGTCCGCTGGTGGCGAAGACGAACGCCCGGCGGGGTGCCGTCGGCGGGATCGAGCGGACGAAGTCGCGCAGCCTCGGGTGGGACGTCCCGGTGAAGATCCCGGAGCCGAAGCCCACCAGGTCGTAGGCGGCGAGTCCGGCCGGATCCAGTTGTTCGGGTTCGACCACCGGGGCGGCCAGGGTCCGGCCCATGACCTCGGCGATCCTCCTGGTGTTGCCGTGGGACACCGAGACGCACACGATGACGGCCTTCATGGCGATGCTCCCTTCGCTCCGCGCTCGCGGTGGTGCGGAACGGCCGCACCCGTCAGGTGGACAGGGCGGTGCGGGGGAACGTGACATCGGCGGGCCGGCGGGCGTGAGCGCGGGAAACCGGGTGGTCACCGCACGGTTACCCCAAGGAGATCTTCGACGTGTGGGGCCTGTGGCTGGACGGCGCCTACGCCGGCCACGCGGAGGTGAAGCGGACCGGCAACGTCGACGGCCATGAGCTGATCGCCGCCCTCGTCCCGGAGTTCTGGGGCCGGGGCCTGGGCTCCGAACTGGTCCGGGGCCTGATCCGCTACGCCGCCGACGAGCTGGGTCTCAAGGAGGTCTACAGCCTGGTGGGCGCGGAGAACACCCCGAGCCTGGCGCTGTGCGAGCGGCTGGGCTTCCGGCACCTGCGCGACTCGGTCGACGAGGACGGCTCGGTGGCGAAGGTGGTGGTCGTCTCCACGGCCGACGTGAGGTGACCCACCCACCGACCCGGTCCGGACGCTCCACCGGGGCGTCCGGACCAGGTCGGTGCTCGGCCTGGCGGGTGCGTCACGGGCGCCTTACCGCCGCCCGGAGGCTTCCTGCGGCTGGGCGGCGGCCCGGCCCGGCAGCCGGGTGGCGAGCAGCAGCCCCGCTGCGGCCACGGCGGCGGTCGCCAGCGCGGCGGGCGTGAGCGCCGCGCCCGGTGCGGTTCGGCCGGCGAGGGTGGTGGCCAGGGCGACGCCCAGGGCCGGGCCGATGTTCATCGCGGTCTGCTGCAGGCCGCCCGCCACACCCGCTTCGGCGGCGGCCACGCCCCGGACGACGGCCGAGGTGGCGGTGGCCATCACCGTGCCGAAGCCGCTGCCGAGCAGCAGGAAGCAGCCACCGATCGCGACGGCGCCCGAGGACGGGCCGAGCCGTGCGACGAGCAGCGCGCCCGCGGTGATCACTGCCATCCCGAACAGCACGGTGTCGCGGGTGCCGTGACGCTTCGCCAGCCGGGCCGAGGCGGGCGCGGCCAGGATCATCGCCGCCGCGAGCGGTGCCGCCCGCAGGGCGCTCCGCAGCGGGTCGAGGCCGAGGACGTCCTACAGGAAGTAGGTGGCCGGGAAGAGCGTCCCGAACACCGCCGCCGAGGCTGCGAGCAGGACGCCGAGCGCCGGGCCCACGGCCGGTGAGCGGAGCAGGGCGGCGGGCAGCAGCGGACGGGCGGTGCGGACGGTGAGCACGGTGCCGTCGACGGCGACCAGGACGGCGCCGGTGATGCTCGCGGCGAGGGTGAGCCGTTGGCGGCGTCGGGGTGTCACCGGGTGGCCGGGCCGAGGTGGGCGTCCAGGGCGGCGCGCAGCAGCGGGTCGACGTCCTCGCCGCCGGTGACCAGCCGCAGGCTGCCCCAGGCGCGCAGCTGGGCGAGGCCGTGCAGGTTGGCCCAGAGAGCGGCGGTGGCGGCGGTCGGATCGTCGCACCGGGGGTGGACCTCGGCGACCAGGCCGGCGAAGGTCAGGAACAGCGGCAGAGTGGTGCGGCGCAGCTCGGCGCCGCTGCCCTCCAGCAGGTCGTGACGGAACATCAGCTCGAACATGCCGGGGTTGGCCGCCGCGAAGCCGAGGTAGGCGCGGGCCAGGGCGTCGAGGCGGGTGCGCGCGTCGGCGCCGGTGGTGGCGGTGAGGGCGTCGGCACCCGCCAGGACGTCGGTGAGCTTGCCGAAGCCGTGCCGGGCGATGGCGGCGAGCAGCTCGCGGTGGGTGGGGAAGTAGCGGCGCGGCGCTCCGTGCGAGACCCCGGCGTGGCGGGCGATCTCGCGCAGGCCGAGCGCGTTGACGCCGTCCCGGGCCACCAACTCGACGCCCGCGGCCACCAGCCGGGCGCGCAGGTCCCTGTCCTGATCAGTCATAGACACTGTCTACCAGCGGTTGTAGACAATGTCTACTCACACTTCCGGCACCGCCCCGGGCAGAATCGGGGGCATGGACGAAGGCGGCGAGTCGGCCTGTTGGCTGGACCGGGTGTGCCCGGAGTGCGGGCGGCTGCGCGAGCGGCCCGGCCCGGGGCCGGGCGAGAACTGCGGCGCGGGCGGGGAGGCCGACGGGGAACCGGAACGGCGGCCGGACCGGGGTGGCGGTTCGATGACGCCGACGCCCGGCCCGGCCGACCGGTACTGACGCCGCGCGCTACTGCGGCGGCTGGTCGCGGAACTGGTCCTTGACGTGCTCCTGGGCTGCGTCGACCTGGTCGCTGTACTTGCTCTGAGTGCGCTCGTCGACGGTGTCCCCCGCCTTGTCGACGGCCTTCTCGGCCTGCTCCTCGTGCCCCTTCAGCAGGCTCTTGAGCTTATCCAACATGGACATGCGGTCACCCTCCTGGATGAGAGGCCCCCACCTCTCCAGGATCACCGCGGATGCCGTCCTCCGCATGTCGCGGCCGCGCGGCGGGCTTGGCAAGGCGGTCCCGGTCATGTCAAATCGTGAGTTCACGGACCGTCGGAAGGAGTCGCCTTGAAGCTGCGCAGCCGTCGTCAGACCTCCCCGTTCGACCGTTCCACCCCGTTCGGCCAGGCCACCCCGATACCGCGCCCGCGCACCGTCCGTCACCGGAGCCGCGCGGGCGCCGCGCTGACCGTCGCCTCCCTCGTCACCCCGCTGCTGCTTGTCGGCACCGGCAGCGCGAACGCCGACCCGGACCCGGCGCGCCGGGGTGCGAAGCTCGCCGAGCGCCTGGTCGAGGCCAGCAGCGCCGAGGACGCGCACGAGACGCTGGCCGCGCTGCAACGCTTCGCCGACCGCAACGGCGGTACCAGAGCCGCCGGTTCGAAGGGGCACGACGAGTCCGCGCGGTACATCTACGAGCAGGCGCGGCGGGCCGGGCTCAAGGTGTCCAGGCAGGAGTTCGCGTACACCTTCTTCGAGGCGCGGTCGCAGCGCCTGGACGTGGTGTCCCCGCAGGCCGAGTCGGTGCCCGTGATCGCCATGACGTACTCGGTGAGCGGCCCGGAGGCGGGCCTGACCGCCGACCTGGCCGTGGCACCGGTCAGCGCCACCACCGGCTGTGCGCCCGCCGACTACCCGGCCGGCGCCGTTACCGGCCGGATCGCGCTGATCCGGCGCGGCGGGTGCGGCTTCGCCGAGAAGCAGGCCGCCGCGGCGGCGGCCGGGGCCGTCGGCGCGATCGTCTACAACAACGCCGACGGCGACCTCAACGGGACGCTGGGCGAGCCGACCGCCGGGAAGGTCCCGACCGGCGGGATCACCAAGGCCGCCGGGGAGGCGCTGGCCGCGAAGGCCGCCGCCGGGCCGGTGCGGATCAAGCTCGACCTCCGTACCGTCATGGAGCCGCGCAAGACCTGGAACGTCATCGCCGAGACCCGCGGCGGCGACCCGGAGAACACCGTGATGATCGGTGCCCACCTGGACTCCGTCCCGGCCGGGCCGGGCATCAACGACAACGGCTCCGGCTCGGCCGGCATCTTGGAGGTCGCCAGGAACCTCGGCGTCCGCCCGGTGAGGAACAAGGTCAGGTTCGCCTGGTGGTCCGCCGAGGAGTTCGGCCTCCGGGGCTCCGAGGCGTACGTGAAGTCACTCGCCGAGGCGGATCGGAAGAGGATCCGGCTCTACCTCAACTTCGACATGATCGCTTCCCCCAACTACGCGCAGTTCGTCTACAACGGCTCCGGCAGTGCCGGCGGCGGCGCCGGACCCGATGGCTCGGCGCAGATCGAGCGGGACCTGACCGAGTACCTGGACGGCCGCGAGCTGCCGCACGACCCCTCCGCCTTCAACGGCCGCTCCGACTACGGGCCGTTCATCGACGCGGGTATCCCGGCCGGCGGCACCGACACCGGCGCCGAGGTGATCAAGTCCCCGGAGCAGGCGGCCCGTTACGGCGGCACGGCGGGCACCGCCTTCGACGCCTGCTACCACCAGGCCTGCGACGACCTGGACAACATCGACATGGACGCCTTCGACGTCAACATCGGCGTGATCGCCCACGCCGTCGGCACCTACGCCTGGGACCTCTCCTCGCTGCAGCGGCCCGTACCGGCCCGGAGCCCGGCCGCTCAGACCGCGGCCGGCGCGGGTATGAGTGGTACGGGCAGTGGCTCCGGTGGAGGGGCCGACGCCCACGAGGTGACCGCCTGACGCCCGGGTGGGCCCGCTGCCGTCCTCGGGCGGCGGGCCCACCCGCCTGCCGTGCGCATACCGTCCATCCGGAGCCTCCCTTCCGACATCGCTCCTGGTGGGGCCGGGCGCGAGCCACCGTAGCGGACGCCACTGACAATCCGGGCCCGTGCCCTGTACGGTGCCGCGCGGAGCGCATCCGCCGAGACCCGGTGGGTGCGCCGAGCCCGGTCCTGACACCATGGGACCGAGATCACGACACCGTGACACCCTCGGAGGAGTCAGCAACATGAGCACGCACTACGACGTCGTCGTCCTCGGCGCGGGGCCCGGCGGCTACACCGCCGCCGTCCGCTCGGCCCAGCTGGGCCTCAAGGTCGCGGTCATCGAGGCCAAGTACTGGGGCGGCGTCTGCCTCAACGTCGGTTGCATCCCCTCCAAGGCCCTACTGCGCAACGCCGAGCTGGCCCACATCTTCACCAAGGAGGCCAAGACCTTCGGCATTAAGGTCGAGGGCCAGGTGAGCTTCGACTTCGGCGAGGCCTTCCGCCGCAGCCGCTCGGTGGCCGACGGCCGGGTCAAGGGCGTCCACTACCTGATGAAGAAGAACGGCATCACCGAGTACGACGGCTGGGGCACCTTCGTCGACGACCACACCCTGCAGGTCGCGCTCAGCGGCGGCGGCTTCGACGTCGTCACCTTCGACCACTGCATCATCGCGGCCGGCGCCACCACCCGCCTGCTGCCCGGCACCAGCCTGAGCGACCGCGTGGTCACCTACGAGGAGCAGATCCTCACCGAGCAGCTGCCGGAGAGCATCATCATCGCGGGCGCCGGCGCGATCGGCGTCGAGTTCGCCTACGTGCTGCACAACTACGGCGTGAAGGTCACCATCGTCGAGTTCCTGGACCGCGTGGTCCCGCTGGAGGACGTCGAGGTCTCCACCGAACTCGCCAAGCAGTACCGCAAGCTGGGCATCGAGGTGCTCACCTCCACCCGGGTCGAGTCGATCGACGACAGCGACCCGAACGCCAAGGTCCGCGTCACCGTCACCAAGGACGGGCAGCAGCAGGTGCTGGAGGCCGACAAGGTGCTCCAGGCGATCGGCTTCGCGCCGCGGGTCAACGGCTACGGCCTGGAGAACGCCGGGGTCAAGCTGACCGACCGCAACGCCATCGCGGTGGACGGCCGCGGCCGCACCAGCGTCGACCACATCTTCGCGATCGGCGACGTCACCGCCAAGCTGATGCTGGCGCACGCCGCCGAGACCATGGCCGTGATCGCCGCCGAGACCATCGGCGGGGCGGAGACCATGGAGGTCGACTTCGTCATGATCCCGCGCGCCACCTACTGCCAGCCGCAGATCGCCTCCTTCGGCTACACCGAGGCGCAGGCCCGCGAGCTGGGCTACGACGTCAAGGTCGCCAAGTTCCCGTTCACCGCGAACGGCAAGGCGCACGGCCTCGGCCACCCGATCGGCTTCGTCAAGGTCATCAGCGACGACAAGCACGGCGAGCTGCTCGGCGCCCACCTGATCGGCCCCGAGGTCACCGAGCTGCTGCCCGAGCTGACCCTGGCCCAGCAGTGGGACCTCACCGTCCACGAGGTCGCCCGCAACGTGCACGCCCACCCGACCCTGGGCGAGGCGGTCAAGGAGGCCATCCACGGCCTGGCCGGTCACATGATCAACATGTGACGGACAACAGATCCGACGCCGTGCCCCGCCGGGATCCCGCCCGGCGGGGCACGCGTGGTTCAGACCCGGCCCGCGATCAGGCCCAGCTGGCCGTCGAAGCGCCGGTAGAGCACCCGGCCCCGGCCGTCGGTGGGGTGGGCGAAGAACAGGAACGGCAGCTCGGCGGCCTCCAACCGGTCGACCGCCTGCTGCTCGGTCAGCAGCGGCGCGCCGTGCGGGCTGAGGGTGATCGGCGCGGTGCGGCGGCCGGACGGACCGGCCGGGAGCGTCCGGGCCAGCCGGTAGCCGGTCGGCCCGACCCGGTAGACCACGGCGTCGGTCTCGGTCGCCGGGTCGGTGAACAGGTGGATGTCGTAGTCCATCGCGTCCATCGTCCGGGCCGCCGCCTCGGGCGAGCACCACACCAGCGAGGGCTGCTTGCGCCGGACGATCCGGCGACCGCCCGTGGGCGGCACCCGGGGAGTGGGGGCCGCCTGCGCCGACCACGGGCGCGGCGCCCAGGCACCGGTGACGGCCCGGATCCTGCCGCGCAGGGAGTCGGCCACCCGGTCGAGCGAGTCGCCCAGCCCGGCCGCCGCCCGCTGCACCCGGATCCGCCGCCCGTCCACCTCGGCGTTCGCCTGCGCCAGCACCCCACCGGTCACACCGGCCAGCCTGACCCGCAGCGACTCCACCAGCGTCCCGGCGCCGGAGGCGAGCGCCGCGGCCGCCGCGACCCGCGCCCGGGCCTCGGCCAGCGCCTCACCCGCCAGCCCGCCCTCGAACGCCCCCACCGTGACCAACTCGCCCATCGTCCAGGCCCTTTCGCTGCCGTCCGACGCGTCCCTTCGGCGCGACCGGCGACCAGGATCCCGGCCGGTCCGGGCCCTGGGCCAGGGCCGAACGACCCCACGACCAGGGTCGGCCGGTCCGAGCCCCCGGCGAAGATCCGCACGACACGCCCCAGGGCCGGGCGGACCGTCCGCTCACCGGTGGGCCGGCTCCCGCAGCGCCCGGTGGGTGAGCACCGCCCCCGCCGCGGACAGCACGGCGAGGACGACCCCCAGGACGTGCAGGGCCCCCGTGAACCCGGCTGCGAGCGCCTCGCGTCGGGCCGGGTCCACCTGTCCCTGGACGGCGTGGGCGGCGAGCCGGGCCGCCTCGCCGGGAGGGAGACCGGGCAGGTGGGCGGCGGTCAGGGTGGTGAGCAGCGCGGCCGCGCCCGAGACCGCGACCGACTCGCCGGTGATCCGCAGGGTGTTGAAGATGCCGGCCGCGGCGCCGACCCGTTCCACCGGCACGGTGCTCACCGCCGCGTCGTCCATCACCCCGAACGCCAGCCCCACCCCGGCCCCGAAGGGCAGCAGCGGCACCGTCAGCGCCGTCCAGGAGGCGTCGCCGCGCACGGTGAGCAGCAGCAGGGCGCCCAGCGCGATCAGCGCCGAGGCGGCGGTGAGCACCGTACGGACGGAGAGCGCCGCCGCGAGGCGACCGGCCGGCAGCGGCAGCAGCAGGACGGGTGCCGTCAGTGGCAGCAGGAGCAGACCGCTGGTCAGCACGTCGAGCCCGCCCACGCCCTGGAGGTAGGCGGGCAGGTAGACCAGCAGCACGACGAAGCCGAGGGTCACGGTGAACGGCTGGCACACCACCGCGAGGAACTCGGGCCGCCGGAACAACCGGACGTCGAACATCGCCCGCTCCGGCCGGCGCAGCTCCACCACGACGAAGGCGACCACCAGCGCGGCCGCGCCGACCAGCGGCAGCAGGGTGCTCGGGGCCGCCCAGCCGGCTCCGGTGGCCCGGACCAGCGCGAACGACAGCGCGGCGAGCCCGGCGGTGAAGCAGCCCAGCCCGGCCAGGTCGATCGGCGGGCGGTCCGGGGCGCGCGACTCCGGCGCCCGGGTGGCGCACAGATAGGCGGGCACGGCCAGTGCCGCGACCAGCAGGAACACCGCGCGCCAGCTGCCCGCCTGCACCAGCGCACCGGCCGCCGGGGGCCCCACCGCGAGGCCGGTGCCGAAGGAGGTGCCCAGCACCCCGAAGGCCAGCTGCCGGCGCCGCCCCGACGTCGAGTCGGCCAGCACCGCCGCGCCCGCCGCCAGGACGGCCGCCGCCCCGCACCCCTGCACCGCGCGGGCCGCGTCGACCACCGCCATCGACGGCGCGAGCGCGACCAGCAGGGACAGCGCCCCGACCAGCGCGATCCCGGCCAGCAGCACCCGGCGCCGGCCGATCCGGTCGGCGAGACCGCCCGCGGCCAGCGGCAGGGCGGCGAAGGTGATGTTGAAGGCGTTCAGCATCCACTGGGCGGCGTCGGTCGAGGCGCCCAGCCGGGCGGCCATGCTGGGCAGTGCGACGGCGGCGCCGGTCACCGAGAACGGCAGCATCATGCTGGCGCAGCCGACCGCGGTGACGGTGGCCCAGTAGTGGCCCCGGCCGGCGTCCGTCGCCGTCAGGAGGTGTGGAGACGTGGTCATGCGGCGATGTTCGGCGGGTGGTGCCGACGGATGGAAGGGAGTCCCGTTCCCTGGGTCCGACAGGGCCACCCTCCGGCCCCCGCGCCCCCGTGGCGCGCCCCCATACTGGAGCGCATGGCCGACCCGAACCCGCTCGCCGGCAGCCTCGGCGAGTACCTGCGCGCCCGCCGTGCCCTGCTCACCCCCGAGGAGGCCGGGCTGCCGCCGACCGCTCGCCGCCGGGTGCCGGGGCTGCGGCGCGAGGAGGTCGCGGAACTGGTCGGGCTCAGCACCGACTACTACGTGCGCCTGGAGCAGGGCCGCGCCGACCGGCCCTCGGACGAGGTGCTGGACGCGATCGGCCGGGCGCTGCGGCTCGGCCCCGCAGAGCGCGCCCACCTGTACGACCTGGCCCGCCCGCCGCGCCGGTCGGCGGCGGGACGGCAAGCCGCGGGAAGGGCGGAGGCGCTGCGCCCGGCGCTGCGGCGGGTGGTCGAGGCGATGGCGACCACCCCCGCCCTGGTCATGAACGACCGCAACGACGTGCTGGCGTGGAACCGCCTGGCCGCCGCGCTGATCGCGGACTTCCCCCGACTCCCGCCGCACGAGCGGAACATGGCGCGCCGGATCTTCCTCGACCCCGAGGCCCGCGAGGTCCACCTCGACTGGCCGGAGGCCGCCCGTACCACCGTCGGCATCCTGCGGATGGCCGCGGGGCGGCGGCCGCACGATCCCGGGCTGGTCCGGCTGATCGGTGAACTCTCCCTCGGCAGCGCGGAGTTCCGCGCCCTGTGGGCGGGCCGCCAGGTGCACGAGAAGAGCCACGGCTCCAAGCGCTTCCACCACCCGGCCGTCGGGGAGGTCGCCCTGGACTACGAGACCTTCCGCGCCCCGGGCGCCGCGCACCAGCTGCTGGTGGTCTACACGGCCGCGCCCGGGAGCCGTGCCGAGGAGGCGCTGAGCCTCCTCGGCACGCTCACCGCCGAACCCGCCGGCCGGTGACGGCGTTTCGCCCGCGGGGCCGGTACGGACGGCCGGCGCCGGGGCCGGGCCGCCCCCGGCGCCGTTCGGGTCAGGGCAGCAGGAGGATGCGGCCGAGCTGGGAGCGCTCCTCCAGCAGCCGGTGGGCGGTGGCCGCCTCGGCGAGCGGGAGGCGGGTGTGCACCGCGGTGCGCAGCCGACCGGAAGCGAAGTGTTCGGCGGACTCCTCGATGTCCCGGCGGGCGAGCTCCGGTCGGGCCGCGCGCCAGGCGAGCAGTGAGAAGCCGGTCACCGCGTGGAGGCCGAACAGTCGCATCACGGGCACGCTGCCCGGCTCGCCGTCGGCGGCGCCGTACACCACCACCCGGCCGAGCGGGGCCAGCACCTCGAAGCCGCGTTGCAGGATCTGACCGCCGACCGAGTCCAGGACGACGTCCACGCCCTGCGGCACGGCCGCGCGGACCTGCTCGGTCCAGTCGGGGGCGGTGTAGTCGACGGCGACGTCCGCGCCGAGTTCCCGGACGAAGTCGAGTTTGGCCGCCGAGCCGGCGGCGGCGATCACGGTGCCCGCGCCGAGCACCTTGGCGAGCTGGACGGCCAGGTGGCCGATCCCGCCGGCGGCGGCGTGGACCAGCACGGTCTCGCCGGGGGCGACGCGGCCGGTGCGTAGTGCGCCGAGTGCCACCGGGGCGCCCATCGGCAGCATGCTGGCCGCGCCGAGGTCGAGTCCGTCGGGGACCGGGGCCAGCCAGGCGGCGTCGGCGAGGACGAACTCGGCGAAGGCGTCCTCGGCCAGCGCCGCGACCCGCCGCCCGAGCAGCTCCTCGGCCGTGCCGGGGCCGACCGCCTCGACGGTGCCGACGACATCGCCGGTCAGGACACCCGGCAGCGGCCGGCGGAAGACCGATCCGGCGGGCGCGCCGCGCCGGAACCTGGTGTCCACGAAGTTCGCCCCGATCGCCTCCGTGCGCAGCAGGACCTGGCCGTGCCCCGGGGTCGGGGTGTCGGCCTCCTCCTCCGTCAGGACCTCGGGGCCGCCGTACCGGTGGTACCGGATTCGTCGCATGGTGCCTCCCTGGTTGGGGCCGGCCCGGAGTTAACTGGACCGGCGGTCAGCTTCCATCGGGGACCGTACTGGACCGTCGGTCCAGTTGTCCACGGGTACGATCCACGGGTACGAGACGACGAGGGACGGGCAGCCCATGACCGAGGGCCGACGCGAACGCGCCGATGCGATCCGCAACCGGCGCGCGATCCTGCGGGCCACCGAGGAACTGCTCGCCGGCCACCGGCCCGAGCAGATCTCGATGGAACAGGTCGCGGCCGCCGCCGGGGTGGGCAAGGGGACGGTCTTCCACCGCTTCGGCAGCCGGATGGGCCTGATGCTCGCTCTGATGCAGGAGCGGGCGCTCGACCTGGACGAGGCCCTGCGCAGCGGGCCGCCGCCGCTCGGCCCCGGCGCCCCGCCCCGGGAGCGGATGCTCGCCTTCCTGGACGCGATGGTCGCCGTCGTCGCCCGGAACAAGAGCCTGCTGGCCGCGCTCGGCCACGCCGCCGCCACCGCCCCGAGGCCGCCCGACCAGGGCCCGCCCCGCGACCACCCGGTCTACCGGTCCTGGCACGGCCACCTGAGCGCGCTGATCGCCGAACAACGGCCTGACCTGGACGCCGAACTTCTCGGCCACCTCCTGCTCGGCTCCCTGCAGAGCGACCCGATCCTGCGGCTGATGGAGCGGGGCGAGGGGCAGCGGCTCGCCGACGGGCTGCGGGAGCTTGCCACCTCGCTGGTCGACCGCTGACGTCCGCTGGTCGACCGCCGGCGTCCGCCCGGTGATCCGGGCCCGCCGACTGGGCCGAACGGGCGGCAGCCGAGGGCGCGAGGCCGTTGCGCGCCCCTCGATGGGCCGCGCTTCCTAACCTGGGGCGTGACCTCTCCGCCCCGGAGCCGTGCGCCCGGCGGGGACCGGGGCGGCCCGTCGGGGGCCGCGCGGACCGTCGCAACGTCGGATCAGCGGATGAGTGGAGGGGCGCTTGCGGGAGCGGTCCGCGAAGGCGCAGCAGCAGTCGCTACCGGTGCTGGTCCAGTACGGCCACCGCTCCTGGCTGGTGCCCGCCGCGCTGCTGGTGGCGGTCGTGGTGGTGGACGGGCTCACGCCCCACTCCTTCGCCTCCGTCAGCTGGCTGGTCCTGGTCCCCGTGGTCGCCGCCGGGCTCTGCGGCCCGCAGCTCACCGTGGTGTTCTCCTGCCTGTCGATCGCCGGCTACCCGGCGCTGGACAGCATCTGGGCCAAGTCCCAGGGGACCGAGGACTTCCTACTGGTGATCGCCGGGGCCGTCCTGGCGGTGCCGATCAGCGTCTTCCGCGCCCAGGCCGCCGCCTATGTCCATCACCTGCGGGGCGCCGCCGAGACCACCCGGCAGGTGGTGCTGAGGCCGGTGCCGCCGGGCTGGGGCGGCGTGGACTCGGCAGCGCGCTATCTGGCGGCGGACATCGAGGCCCGGGTGGGCGGTGACTTCTACGACGTCGTGGCCACCCCCTTCGGCGCCAGGGTCATCCTCGGCGACGTCCAGGGCAAGGGACTGCCGGCCGTCTCCATGGCGGCGGCCGTGGTCGGCTGCTTCCGGGAGGTCGCCTTCCACGAGGAGGACCTGGCCACCGTCGCCGCCCGGCTGGAGGAACGGCTGCTCCGGCAGAACCGGCTCGTGGCCCAACTGGGCGGGCGCGAGGAGCGGTTCGCCACCGCGGTGGTCATCTGGTTCCCCGGCGACGCGCCGGAGCAGATCGAGATGGTCAACTTCGGCCACGACGGCCCCCATGTCCTGGGCCCGGCCGGGGTACGGCAGTTGCCGACGGGCCGCGGTGCGCCGATCGGCCTCGCCCAGCTGGCCGGCGGGCTCCCGGAGGTCCGGCGGCTGCGGTTGGCGGAGGACGAGACGGTGCTGATCGTCTCCGACGGGGTGACCGAGGCCCGTGACCGGCAGGGTGCCTTCTTCGACCTGCGCGCGCACCTGGACCGCCTGGCCGGCCTGCCCGGGGCCGCCGACCCCGAGCGCCTGGTGGACGAGCTCGCCGCCGCCGTCGTCCGGCACACCGGCGGTCGCCGGACGGACGACACCGCGCTGCTCGCCGTCCGCCGCCCCCTCGAAGCGCTGTTGGACTGAGCGCCGAGGCGGTGCCGCGCCGGTCTTCGTTCGGGGTACCTCGGCGCGGCTTCCGCCCGGGCCGCCGAGGCCGGCTCCACCAGGTGGGCCCCGAGCCGTGAGCCCTGGGCCGTGAGCCGTGAGCCGTGAGCCGTGAGCCTCAGCCGTGCACTCCTCAGCCGTGCAACGAGGCGAGGGCCGCGCCCAGCCGCCGGGCCGCCTCGTCCGCGACCTCGCCGAGCCCGCCGCCCGAACCGGCGAGGGTGACCAGCGTCTGCGGGTCGACGGCCTCCACCACGGTGGCGTCGCCGTCCGTGCGGACCACCACGTTGCAGGGCAGCAGCAGCCCGATCCGGCGGTCGGCCTGGAGCGCCCGGTGGGCCAAGGCGGGGTTGCAGGTGCCGAGGATCAGGTACTCCTCCAGCTCCTCGCCGAGTTTCTCGCGCATGGTCGCCTGGACGTCGATGGTGGTCAGGACACCGAAGCCCTGCTCCTTCAGCGCGGCGGTGACGGCCTCCACCGTCTGACGGAACGGCCGGTCGAGCCGGACGCCGAGCCCGTAGTCCACGATTCCTCCTCGGAGCACCCTCTCGGGATCCCGCCCAGTATCGGCGGCGCCGGGGCCACCCGCCTCCCGGCGCCGCGTTCGGCCGCGTCAGGCCCGCAGCTGCGCCACGGCGAGCGAGGGGCGGGGGATCCGGCTGATCACCGAGCCGATCAGGGTGCCGATCGCGACCCCGAAGACCGCCGACACGGCGGCCAGCACCGACTGTGCGCCGTTGCCGACCTCGATCTGCGCGGTGTTGAGCAGGCCGAAGGAGCCCGGCACCACGATCCAGAACGCCGGGAGGTAGAGCACCTGCCAGAGCGGTCCGCCGGGCAGCCAGTGCACCACGGTGGCCGCGACCGCGGCGCTGACCGCCCCGGCCAGGCCGCCGATCGCCGCGCCGTGGACCGAGCCCACCACCACCTGGACGGTGACGCTGACCGCGATCACCGCGACGATCCACGGGACGGCCGACGGCGGGGTGTTGACGTTGACGACGACGCCGGCCACCGCGAGCGCCAGCCCGAGGGCGATCACCCACCAACTGGGCTTGGCCACCTGGATGTTGGCCAGGGCGGAGGCTGGCATGCCGATCGCGGTCGCGGCGGCGGCCACCCCGGCGAGGAAGAGCGCCAGTTGCACCGCGCCGGACACCAGCCGGGCCGTGCCGGCGCTGGAGGCGCCGGCCGCGATCTCGGAGAGCCCGGTGACCAGCAGGCCGCCCGGCAGCAGGATCGCCAGGGTGGCCACGATGGTGCGCAGTGGGCCGTCCAGCAGTGAGGCCCGGGCGAGCGAGAGGACGAGCAGCGCGACCAGGAACCCGGCCGTGACGGGCAACAGTGGTCGCAGCCGGGGCAGTCGGCGGGCCAGCACGGTCAGCCCGACCACGATCAGCGAGCCGGCGCCGGCGGCCAGCACGTTCGCCGTCACCGGCTGGAGGAAGATGCAGACCCCGACCCCGACCGGCAGCGCCCCGAGGTCCGCGACCCAGGTGGGCCAGCGGGCCGGAGCCCGGCGGATCCGGTCCAGCTCGGCCAGTGCCTGGCTCCCGTCGACCTCGCCGGCGCGCAGCCGGTGGACCAGGTGGAGGACGTCCGCGGTCTGCTCGAACCGCAGGGCGGCGCCGACCGGCTGGAACCGGGTGCCCTCGTCCGTGTCCAGGGCGACGAACAGGCCGTTGGTCAGGGCGGCGACCCGTACGTCCGGAGCCCCCATCGCCCGCCCCAGACCGTGGAGTTCCTCCTCGACGTCGTGGACGGGAAGGCCGCCACCCAGGAGGGCTTCGCCCAGTTCGAGCAGCAGGCGGCGGAGCGGGTCCGGTGGGGCCTCGACGCCCCGGACCGATGGAGACTTGCTAGACATGGCAGGTATCGTCCCATCCCGCCCGAATCGGTCCGACTGTGCCCCGGTCTGTTCGCGGCTACGGGGCACAGCGGTGGCGCGCGGGCCGGGTCCGGACGGGTCAGTTGACGTAGACCGCCGGGCCGCCGGGCTGGGTGGTGTCGGTGGCCGGGCCGTAGCTCGCGGAGAAGTACCCGTCGGCGGGGCAGAGGCCGGAGCCGCCGCTCTTGGCGAAGTGCTCGTTGGTGAAGGTCAGGCTGTGGGCGGTGTTGTCGGCGGTGCCGGTGAAGGCGCCGCTGAGCTGATAGCTGCAGGTGATGGTGCCGAACCAGGTGTTGAGGACGGCGGTGGCCTGGATCGGGCCGGCGCTGCCGCCGGTGAGGGTGACCGGTAGGCCGGTGCCGTCGTCGACGGTGACGCCGTAGGGGAGGGTGTCGACGGTCAGGCTCTGCACCGAGGTGACGCCGGTGACGTTGCTGGTGCAGGAGTCGAAGGTGAGGCCGGTCAGGGACTCGGTCGCGGTCCCGGGGGCCGCCGGGTTGGTCAGCACGGTGGCGGCGAGCTGGGAGGTGGCGCAGGTGACGCCGGTCGTGCTGGTCGCGGTGGAGTAGAAGGTGGCGGAGGTGTTCGCGGCGAGGGGCGCGGCGAGCGCGTCGCCCGCCGCGAGGGCGGCGCCGTCCGCGCCGTCGGCGGTCAGCACCGCCGGGGCGGCGTCGCCCGGCGCGGCGGAAGCGGGGACGGCGGCGACCAGGGCGAGGGCGGCGACGGCGGCGGACACGGCAAGGTGGGGGCGGATGCGCATGGGAAGGCCTCTTCTTCGGTGAGGGGTCGAGAAGACGAACGTCCGCTGCTCCCGGGAGGCGGGGAAACGGGGAGCTGTCTACGTTCTAGGGCCGTGTCGGTGTGCCGTCAAGGCGCTGCGGGCAACTTGCTGACTTTTCGTCAACAAGCGCTGCAGGGCAGCGCCCGGTCGCCGCGTGCCAGGTGCGGGAGTCCGTCGTCCGAGTAGCCCGGCCACCGTCTCTCACGGGCGATCGCGAACCGCTCCGACACGGCCTCCGCCTCCCGCCGCGCGAGCGCGTCGGCGATGCGGACGGTCGGCGCCAGGTCGAACCCCGGGTGACCTCCGGGCGACCTCAGGGCCGGTCGTTCCGCCGGCCCGGAGGCCGCTGCTTTGCTGGCCGTACGCGGAATCGGCGGACGGAGGCCGGGTTGGACATCGGGGGAGCGAGCACGCTCGGCGTCGCGGTCGTGGGCGTCGTGGGGACACTGATGTCCGCGCTGCTGACGCAACGCGCGGCGGACGGCGGCCGGCGGCGTGAGCAGGAACGCGCCGAGGAGGTGGCGGAGCGGCGCCGACGTGAGCGTGAACTGTGTGCGTGCTACGTCGGGTTGAACGCGGCGGCCCGGCAGTACCTGGCCGCCCTCACCGACCAGGTGCACGCGCTGGGCCGGGACGCGGACCTCCCGGCGGCCCGGCAGCGGCTGGCCGAGGCACGCGACCAGTACCGCGCGGTGTACGCCGAGGCGCAGCTGCGGGTGCCCGAGCGAGTCCTCGACCTCGCGGGCCCGTTCAGCCACGACCTGGGCGAGCTCTACGGCATGATCCGCCGCCTCGACGCCGGTGTGCCCCGGGCCGGTGACTCGCCGGCTGCCGTCCAGGAGGGCATCGACGCCCGGTGGGCCGGGCTGCGCCGGATGCGGGGCGAGATGCGGGCCCAACTGGGCGTGTCCCGGGCGGATTCCGGGCGTTGAGCAGGCCGGTCGCGGAATTCGGCTGCCACAGGGGCGAGAGCTCGGCATAGTGGCGGGTAGTCACGGAGGAACTCGGAGATCCGGAGAGGCGGGGAGCCGGTGGGCGACGTGGAGGACGGCGGCGTACAGGGGCTGCGGGCCTGGATCGCGGACGCGGAGGAGCGGGTCAAGCGGTTGCTGCCCGACCCGGGGAGCCGCCTGCCGCTGCTGCGCGAGTGCGAGGCGTCCGTCCGCGAACTCGAACAGCTGGTACGGCTGCTGGACCACGACCCGGCGCTGCGCAGCGCGGCGAGCATGTGGCTGGGGGCCGCGCTGACCATGCGGTGGGCCGCCGCCAATGCACCGGCCGACCGGGACCGCGCGGAGTCCCTGCTGCGGGAGGTGCGGGACCCCGCCACGGTGCTGGGTGCGACGGCGAGCGAGGAGCACCGCCAGTGGGCGGCGTTCTACCTGCTCGCGCTGCTCACGCCCATTCCGGCGCAGAGCGGGTTCGACTCGGTGCCCGACATGTCGGCCTACCTCGACTGGTTGACGCGGTCCACCCCGGCCGAACTGATGGGCTTGGCCCGGGAGATGCAGACGCTGTTCGCCGAGATGGGGGACCTCCCGCTGCCGCCGGAGCACCGCGAGCTGCTGGGCCGCATGCAGGAGGGGATCGCGCATCCGACGGCGGCCGGGATCCACGACCTCCTGGCGAGCATGATTCCGGACGGAGATCCGTTCTCGGACCGGTTACGGCAGATGCTGGACGGCATGTTCGGACCGGCTGCCGCCGCCGACCCGGGCAGGGACCCGGCCCCGGATCCGGATCCGGAACCCGCCCCGGACCCGGCGACCGTCCTCGATCCCGAGTCCCTTCGCCGCGTCGTCGCCGGTATGGACGCCGTCAACGCCACCACCCACGGCCTCGACGAAGCGCTGAACAGCACCGACCCCCACCGGGCGCTCAACCACCTGCTCGGCCGGCTGCGTGACGTCCAGGACCGACAGCCCCCCGGCCCCGACCAGTCCCACCACCTGGAAGGGCTCCGGGCGCTCCTGCTCAACGTCGGTGCCGGTATAGGTGGCACGCTCCAGGACCGGGAGGCGGGCCGCCGGAACATGGCGGCGATCCAGGACAGCCTCGGGAAGATGGGGGGCTCCCTGCCACCTGGCATCGGCGACCCCACCGTCCTGGGCCGGTCGCTGGACCTGTACCACCGGATCATGGACGTCGGGGAGACCGGGAACGCCGAGCACGACGTACGGGTGGTGCGCGGCCTGGTGGCCGAGGCCGAGCGACTGGCGGAGGAGGTCCCGGACGGCTTCTTCCGGGGGATCGTCCTGCTGACGCTCGGCGCGGCCCGCGCCAAGCTCGGCATCGTCGCCCAGGACCGGGAGCTGCTCCTGGACAGCCTGTCCGTCATGGAGGGCGGGATGGCCACGGTGAAGGAGACCGGGACGCCCTTCGGTGACGAGATCCCCGTCCCGGCCGGCCCGGACTACGACCTCCTGCGCGCCTTCCTGTCCGACACCCCGCCGGCGCCGATGCACGAGTACCAGGCCCCGCCGCCGAAGGCCTCGACGGACGAGGTCTACAACGCCGCGCTCTCACTGGCCCTCCGCTTCGGCATGACCCGCGACCGGGCCCTCCTCGACCGGCTGATCGAGGAACTGGAGCGAGTCCGCGACGGCGTCCGGGAGGGCAGGGCGCCGCGGATCGCCGCCGAGGCGCTCTGGTACCTGGCCGGGGCGTACCGGGTGCGCGCGGTCGAGAACGAGGACGTGTCGGACACCAGGGCCCTGGAGGCCGCCAAGGAGGCGCTGACCGCGCTCGCCGCGGACGTCCTCCTGCAGACCGGTGCCGAGCACGGGCTGGTGGCCGCCCGGGCCGGAGCCAGCCGGGGCGCCCAGGCCGCGCTGTGGGCGGGATCGCAGGGGCGGCTGCACGAGGCCGTGGCCGCACTGGAGTTGGGCCGGGCGCTGGTGCTGCACGCGGCGTCCACGTCGGTGGCCGTCCCCGAACTCCTGGAACAGCACGGCCACCACGAGCTCGCCGAAGCCTGGCGAGCCGCCACCGCGACGACGGACGGCGGCAGCCACGTCGGAGGAGTGCCCGGCGAACTGCCCAGCGCCCTGCGCCGCCAGGCGCTGCAGGCGCTGGGCTACCGCGACGAGGGCGGCCTGCTCGCCGCCCCCACGCTGAGCGAACTCGACGACGGGCTCGCGGCCAGCGGTGCGGACGCCCTGCTGTACCTGGTGCCCGGCGGCGAGGTCGGTCCCGGGATCGTCATCGCGGTGGGCCCGCACCTCGGGGCCGGGATGGGCGTCCTGGAGCAGCTCTCCCAGGCCGAGAGCGGCCCGCTGGAGAGCTACCTGGACGCCGCCGCCGCGCTCGATGCCGCCGTGAAGGAAGGCCGTACGGAGGACCCCGCCCTGCGCCAGGCCTGGGAGGAAGCGCTCGCCGCGCTCTGTGAATGGGCCGGCGCGGTCCTCGGCCCGGTGCTGGCCGGCCTGGAGGAACGGCTGGCGGCCGACGGCCGGCCGCTGCGGATCGTCCTCGTGCCGTGCGGGCGCCTCGGCATCGTGCCCTGGCACGCCGGCCGCTTCCCCGGCGAGCCGCCCCACGAGCACCTCTGCCAGGCCGCGGTGATCAGCTACGCCGCCTCGGGCAGCCAGTTCCTGCGCTCCGTACGACGCGCACCCCGGCCGCCGGCGGCCGCACCCGTGTTGCTCGCCGATCCGACGCAGGACCTGATGTACGCCGAGATCGAGGTGCTGGCGTTGCGGGACTCCTTCTACCCGCAGGCCCGGGTGTGCGGGGAGGTCTCGGACCTGGCCGAGGAGGAGCTGGCCCCGGGCACGCCCGAGGCCGTCCTCGGGTACCTCGCCGACGGGGCCTCGGTGCTCCACCTGGCCGCGCACGGCTCGGCGGGTACGAACCCCACGGCCTCGGCGCTTCGCCTGGCCGACCCCGACGGCGACCCGGATTCCCGCACGGGCCTGCTCACCGTCACCCGGTTGCTCGACCGCCCGGATGCCCGACAGCACAACGAGGACGGCCCGTTGGTCGTGCTCAGCGCCTGTCAGACCGACCTCTCCACGCGCGACCACGACGAGGCGCTCACCCTCACCACGGGCTTCTGCACGGCCGGTGCCCGGGACGTCGTCGGCTCCCGCTGGGCCGCCTCGGACGGCGCGTCGGCGCTGCTCATGGCGGTCTTCCACCACCACCTGAACGTCGACCGGCTCAGCCCCGTCGATGCGCTGCGGGCCGCCCAGCTGTGGATGCTCGACCCGGACCGGCAGGCCCCGAGCTCGCTGCACGAGGAACTCGTCGGGGAACTGCGGCGCCCGGACCTGGACCGGATCGCGCACTGGGCCGCCTTCATCCATCAGGGCCACCCCGGTCCGGCCGGGCACGGGGACGGGAACGATCCGAAGAAAGGGAAGAGCTCGTGAACGAGGACGGCACGGGCGAGGGCGGCGGGCGGGCGACGGAGCGGCTGCTCGGTCTGATCCGCGAGCACCACGACAGCATCCGCGCACAGCTCGGCGAGGAGGGGTACGCGGTACTGCTGAGCCGGCTGGAGGCGCTCGCCGCCGTGGCCGCGGACGACGAGCGGGGCCGGCGCAGCGCGCTCCAGGGCGTCCGCCGGGCCCTGCGGCCACTGTCCTTCGACCACCCGGTACGCGCCGCGCTGGACTCCTCGCGGCTGGTCGCCGCGCCGCCCGTACCGGCGGACGTGGACGTGGCCCGCGAGCTGCTGGCCTGGCTGTCGGCTCCGGCGGACGAACCGGAGCCCCCGGCCGGGACCAGGCCGGGCCACCTGCTGCTCGACGCGCTGACGCTCTCAGCGCAGGAGGCCCGGGACCGCTGCGGCGGCCCGCCGCCGCCCGAGCTGATCCGGGTACCCGGTTCCCCGGAAGGCGCGCGCTACCCGCGCTTCCAGTTCACCGCGGGCAGCGGCGCCCCGTACGGGGTCGTCCTGGAGGTCAACCGGCTGCTGCTCGCGGACATCGACCCCTGGGGCGCCGGGAGTTGGTGGCTCAGCGACAACAGCTGGCTGGGCGGCGCGCCCGCCTCGTTGCTCGGCCGCCTGTCCGACGACCGGCTGGTCGGGGCGGCGACCCAACTGGTGGAGGGAGAATGATGAGCGACCGCCCTTTCGACGCGACCGGCTTCTTCCCCAGGATCAAGACAGCGCTGCACCCCAACTTCTCCGCCATCCCGGCCGGCACCGAGCTGTGGCGGGTGCACAAGTCCCATTACGCGCCGGACCAGTTCAACGACCGGCTCTCGGACATCCACTTCGACGGCGGCCGCTTCGAGGGCACCGCGCTCGACCCGTACCACTACCTCTACCTGGCGCGGACGCCGCTCACAGCCCTCGCCGAGAGCATGCTGCGCTCGGTGCCGTACGGCCGGGACGGCAGGCGGGAGGTCGGCTACGCGGTGGCCCACGGCCGCTCGCTGAGCTGCCTGCGCGCCCGGCACGACCTCACCCTGGCCTCCCTGAAGACCGGCCCCGACCTGGCCGCCGTCTGCCAGGAGTCCCTCCTCGACGACGAGCGCAACTACGCCGTGTCACGGCGCTGGTCGAGCGAGATCAGGGCGCAGGCGCCGGACGCGCAGGGCCTGCTCTGGGACTCCCGGCGCAACCGGGGCGAGGACGTGCTGATGCTCTACCGCGACCGGGTCGAGCAGTGCGCGGGCGGCCCGTTGGAGGTGCTGGCGCAGCGGAGCATCCTCGACCTCGGCTCAGCTGAGGGGCTTGAGCAGGTCAACGAATTGCTCAAGCCGTTGCGGGCGGAGGTCTCGGTGCCCGTGGGGTGGTGAATCCGGCGGCCCGGAATGATCGCCCGCAACTTGTGCGCCGCCGAGGGGTGATGCCATCGTGGGCGCATGGCATCACCCCTCCCTGACCCTTCGTCACTTGTGCCCGAACTCAAGGAGGTCCGGCGGGCAGGGCTGGTCCGCCTGCGCGGACGTGCGCTGCCCGCGTTGGAGTCCGCAGCCGAGGCCACCTCCGGGTCCACCGCCGCCGGCGCTGCCCGGACGCCTGGCGCGGCCGTCGAGGCGCTGCTGCGGCTGGCCGTCTCCGGGCTGGACGCCGGGACGCTGCGCACCGCCGCCGAGTACACCCTGGGCCTGGCGCAGGGCACCCGGGACTGGCCGGCCTCCGACCGCCGGGCGCGGGCGGCCGGGGTGTACGGGGTGAGCGTGGAGCGGTTCCGCAAGGATCACGAGGTGATGGTCCTGGAACAGGTCGCCGAACACATCCTGCGCCTCGCTGCGGAGCCGGGGCCGGCACCTTCGAGAGCCGGCGCGGGCACGCACCGGACGGTCCACGTCACGGCCGGTGGGCGGCCGGTGGCGCTCACCCTGCACGTCCACCCGGTGGACCTGCTGCGCGAGGTGGACGTGGTGGTCTCTCCCTCGAACGTGTACTTCGCGCTGCCCGAGCCGTACAAGGCCTCGGTGGCCGCCTCGCTGCGCCGCGCGGCCGCCCGGCGCGGGGTGACCGGTGACGTGCAGGCGGACCCGCTGCACGAGGAACTGCGCGCCTGGGCGGGCGGGTACGGGGTGGCCGGGCGCGCCGTGCTGCCCGGCACGGTGGCGGCCACCGGCTCAGGGGCCCTGGCGGAGCGGGGAGTTCGCCGGATCTACCACGCGGCGGTGGCCGTTCCCCGGGCCGGAACGAACGACTACGACGTGTTGCCCTCCGACGTGACCCGGGCCGTCTCCCGGGCGTTCGCGGTCCTCGCGGAGGAGCGGCAGCGGTTCGACCCGCCGCTGCGCTCAGTGTGCTTCCCGCTGCTCGGTTCGGGGCGCGGCGGCCTGTCGTACCAGGCCGGCCTGGCCGCCGTGTGGGCCGCGGTGGAGGCCGAGTTGGCGGGCGGGGCGCCGTGGGAGGTGCACTTCGTGGTGCGCACGCCCGAGGCCGCGGCGCTCGTGGAGCGCATTCCGGCCGGGATCCGCCCCGCTCACGACCGGCGGGCGACCGGCTGATCCGGTGCAATGGAAGAGCGCGACGGAAGAGCGCAGGCAGGAGCGCAAGGCAAGCACGAAGCGCGCCGCACCGCGATCCACGGGGGTGATCGCGGTTGCGTGCGCGGGCGGTCCGATGGAAAGGTGATCGCCTCCCGGACGCGTCGTCCGGGACGTCGAGTTGACGGACGGTCACACGGGGGCGGTGCATGGTGGACGGGATGGACGAGTGGGCCCACGGGGCGTCGGGGCGGACCGTGACCTGGCCCGCGCCGGACACCTACGTCCTCATCGAGGGCGTTCTGCTGCGGATGCTCCCGGAGCCCGCCGCGACCCCGCGCGGAACGGAGGTCCTGGTGGACCTCGACCCGACGAGCGGACGGCTGGTCGCCCGCCCGGTCGGCCGGGACGGGGCGCCGCGCGGATGAGCACGTACGACTTCGGCCCCGCCGAGGGCTACCACGAGCGGCAGCCCGTCGTGTTGCTCCTGGACACCTCGGCCTCGATGGGCCGCCCGGCCGAGCAGCCCCGGATCGACGCGCTCAACGACGCCCTGGCCCGCTGGTTCGCCGGGGAGCACACGGCCCCGCGGCTGCGCGCCCGGGTGGAGGTCTGCCTGGTCGCCTTCGACTCGCGGGTACGGGTCTTCGACGCCGGCCGGGGCGCCCTGGTCCCCGTCGAGCAGGCCGCGCCGGAACGGCTGTTCGTGCCGGTGGACCGGATGCGCCCGCCCCGGCTGGAGGCCTCCGGGCTCACCCGGCTGACCGACGCCGTCGAGACGGCGCTGGAGCTGGCCCGCGGCCGCTATCGGACCCTGCAGCAGCAGCACGTCCCGGTGCGCCGGCCCTTCCTGTGGGTGCTGACCGACGGCGCCCCGAGCGACGCCCAGGGCAACCGGATGGAGCCGGCCGCACTCGCCGAGACCGCCCGCCGGGTGCGCCTCGGCGAGGAGCGCGGAGAGTTCGTGCTGCAGGCGATCGGGGTGCGCGGCGCCGACCTGGAACTGCTGCAGGTGCTCGCCCCCAAGGCGGCGCTGATGCTGGAGGAGCTGAGCTTCGGGCAGATCCTGGACGTGGTGTTCCAGAGCTCGGACCGGATCACGCCCGACCGGACCGCCGACGACATCCACCGTGAGGTGCGGCAGTACAACGACAAGCTCGAACGGATGCGGCGGCTAGAGGAGCAGCACCGGTGATCGTCGCGGGCGCCGTCGTCCAGGGCACCGGGCACCTGGCGGCCGGGCGCGGATGCCAGGACGCCTTCAAGGCCGCCGACGCGGGCGAGGCGGTGGTGCTGGCCGTGGCCGACGGCGCGGGCAGCCGGGAGCGCAGCGCGCTCGGCGCCCACCTCGCCGTCGACGCGGCCTGCCGGGTGCTCGCGGAGGGCGTACCCGGCGCCGAGGACGCCCCGGAGGCCTGGACCGGCTGGGCGGCGGCCCGCGGGGCCCGGCTGGTCGCGGAGTTCCTGGGCGCCACACAGGCCGTGCTCGGCGCGACCACCGGGGAGCCGGCCGACACCGGCGCGCTGGCCGCCACCGTCGTCGCCGCCGTGATGCGCCCGCCCTGGGTGGCCTTCGTCTCGGTCGGCGACTGCTTCGGCACGGTCCTCACCCAGGAGGCCGGGGCCGCCGAGCGCTGCCACCTGGTGCTTCCGCCGCTCGCCCCCGGCGGCCCGGGGCCGGTGTTCCTCTCCTCGCCCGGCGCCGCGCTGCGGGTGCGCACCTTCGTGGTGTGGGAGCCGCAGCTCAGCGGCGTCGTCCTCGCCACCGACGGCTGCGCCGCCCTGAGCCTGGACCACCCCGGCGTTCACGGGCTGCCCCCGGAGGCCGGCCCGGTGCCCTCGACGCGGTTCTTCTGCGGGCTCGCCGCCACCCTGCGCGCCAACGGCGGCGACGCCGAGCCGCTGCGTGCGTTGCTCTCCGGCCCGGCGGCGGCCCGTACCGGCGACGATCTGACGGTGCTGTGCGCCGTGCTGGACGGGCGGTGAGCATGGCCCTCACCGTGGTGTCCGACACCGGGCGCGCCTGGCGGCTCACCGAGCGGATCGGCAACGGCTCGGAAGGCGTGGTGTACGCCGTCGACGACCCGCGCCCGCTGGTCGCCAAGCTCGTCCCCGACCCGCCGGCCCCGGCCGGCTACCGCCGCCGCGTCGCCCGGCTGGTCCGGCAGCGCCGCGAGCCGCGCACCGTCCGGCTACTCGCCGGCACCCCCGTACGGATCGCCTGGCCGCTCGCGGCCGTCCGCACCGACGGCCCGCCGGACGGCGCCGTCGACGGCTACCTGATGGCCGACCTTCGCCGGGACCACCACCCGTTCGCCCACCTGCTCGCCCCGGCGGCCCGGCGCACCGCGCTGCCGCGGGCGACCTGGGCGACCGCCCTCACCGCCGCCCACGCGCTGGCCCGGCTGGTCGCCGACCTGCACGCCGAGGGCTACGTGGTGGGCGACCTCAAACCCGACAACCTGTGGGCCGACGGGCAGGGGCGGGTCGCCATCGCCGACGTCGACTCCTGGCAGTTCACCGACGCCGGCGAGCTGTTCCCCGGCCGGATGGGCACCCCCGGCTACACCGCCCCCGAGCGGATCGGCGCGCAGCCCGGCACCCCGCCGGACCGCGCGGCCGACGACTTCGTCCTCGCCGTCCTCGTCCACCAGCTGCTCACCGACGGTCTGCACCCCTTCGCCGGACACCCCGGGGACGGCGGCGCCTACCTCTCGTACGACGACAACGTGCTGCACGGCCGCTGCCGGCTGCTGGACCGCGCCTCGGTGGTGCTGCCCCGTTCCGCCCCGCCCGTCGACCTGTTGCCCCGCCGGCTGCGGGACCTGTTCCGGACCGCCTTCGCCGCCGGCGCGGTACGGCCGTCGGCCTCCGGGTGGGCCGAGGCACTGGCCGCCGAAGCCGCCCCGAACCGGCTGCGCGGCTGTGCGGCGGACGCCCGGCACGTGTACACGGTGGAGCGGCCGTGGTGCCCCTGGTGCGACCTGGCCGAGACGGTTGCGCAGCAGCGTGGGTGCGCGCCCGGGGCAACGGAGAGGGACGGCAACGCATGGCCGAGGTGACCCGGCTCCACGTGGCCCGGCGGCTGGAGCGCTGCACCGTGCTCGGCCCCGGCGTGCGCGCCGTGATCTGGGTGCAGGGCTGCCCGCTGAGCTGCCGGGGCTGCGTCGCCGCCGAGACGCTGCCCTTCGAGGGCGGAACGCCCCTGGCCGTACCTGAACTCACCGACTGGCTCTGCCGGTTGCCCGACATCGAGGGCGTCACCCTCTCCGGCGGCGAGCCCTTCGCCCAGGCGGGCGCGCTGGCCGAACTGCTGGACGCGGTACGGGCGCGGCGACCGGAGTTCAGCGCGATGGCGTACTCGGGCTACCGCCACGAGGCGCTGCGCGACGGCAGCCCGGAGCGGCGTGCCCTGTTGGAGCGCCTCGACCTGCTGGTCGACGGCCCGTACGTGGCCGCGCGGCACGCCGCCCTGCGCTGGCGCGGCTCGGCCAACCAACGGCTGATCGCGCTCGGCGACCGCTACGCGCACGTGCCGGCCGAGCCCGACACCAGCGCGGGCGTCGAGGTGTCGGTGGAGCCCGACGGATCGCTCTCCTGGGCCGGCGTGCCGCCGACTCCGGGCTTCCGGGAGGGACTTGAGGAACAGCTCGCCGCGCGGGGATTCGTCCTGCGCGCTGAGGCCCGGAGGGAAGCATGAGCGGATCACCGAAGTACAGCACGGTCCAGGTGGCCTCCGTCTACGCGCGGCGGGAGCAGGAGCTCCGCCGCCGACGCGAGGCCGAACGCCGCCGGCAGCAGGAACAGCGGGCCCGGGAACGGGCGGAGCTCGCCGCCCGGCGGGCCCGGGAGGCGGCCGCCCGCCGCGAGCGGGCCCGGGCGGAGGCGGAACGCGCCCGGCAGGAGGCGGCGCGGCGGCGGGCCGCCGAGCAGGAGGCGCACGCCCGACGGCTGAACCAGGAGCAGGCGGGGGCGGACGCGCGCGGACTGGAGGAGGTGCGGCGGCTGCTGGAGCGGGCGCGGCAGGGCCGAACGAGCGCTGAACTCGGAGCCCTGGACGCCGAGTTGGCGCGCCTGCAGCAGCAGGTCGGTGGCGGGCGGATCGGCGCGGCGATCGAGGAGCTGCGCGGCCGGGTCGTGAGCCTGCCGGGGACATCCTCGGGAGGGACGGACCGCGCGGCCGTCCTGGCCGGGTTCGAGGAGCGCCTGGCCGCGGTCGGGCCGGACGCGGCGGCCCACGACCCGGAGGGCCGGCAGCGCTGCACGGAACTGCTCGACCGGCTGCGCGCCGAGTCCGGCCCGGGCGCGGAGAGCCGGTTCGCGGCGCTGCTGGGCACGGTCGAGCACGCGCTCACCCGGCATACCGCGACCGTGGCCGAGCGGCGGCGGGCGGAGTCGGAGGCGCAGGAGGCCCGGCGGCGGGCAGCGGAGCAGACGGAGGAGGCGAAGCGTCACGCCGAGGAGCAGGCCGCCGCCCGCGCCGCGGCCGAGGAGGCGGAACGCGAGCGCCTCGCGGCGGTGCTCGGCGAGGCGGACGACCGGCTCGTCGTCGTCCGGCCCGCCGTCACCGACGCGGCCGCCGAGGCCCGGGACCTCGCCGACCCGAACCTCGCCGACCGGCTCGACCGGACACTGCACGCGGCCGAGGCCGCGCTCGCGGCCCGGGCCCCGGAAGCGGCCCTCGACGCCATCGCGGCCCTGGAAGCCGTGCTCGCCGAGGCCGAGCCCCGCCTGGACGAACTGCACCTCGCCCACACCCGGCGCACCGACCTCGCGCAGGCGCTCCAGGACGCCATGCTCGGCGAGGGCTTCGCCTTCCTCGGCGGCGGAGACCACGGCGACGCCCTGGTGCTGCGCTTCGAACGCCCCACCGGAGCGTTGTACGAGACCACCGTCGCCACCGACGCCGACGGCAGCCCCGTCCTCGTCTACCAGGTGGAGGGCGAACCCGACGTGGCGCTGCGCCCCGACCCGGAGGGCGCGGTCTGCGACGCCACCGAGGCCCTGCTGGAGCGGGTGCACGACGTGATCGGCGAGCAGGAGGAGTTCGTCCCCGGCGAGCTGACCTGGGACGGCAAGCCGCCCGAGCGGCAGGCCAAACGCCTGCCGAACACGGTGGAGTGGCGGTGGCAGCGGTGAGCACGGTCGACTGGACGAAACCGGCTTCCGGTACGGGCGGCGGCGCGCCAGAGGCGCCGCGCCGGGACCAGGCCGGTCGGCGGGCCGTCGCGGACGGCATGATGCCGCTCTGGGCGATCTCGCTGGACTGGGAGCTGCGGCGCGGGCGACAGGTCATCCTGGACGGGCAGATCCGGGACCGCTGGTGGTTCGAGGACCGGCCCGCCGCCTTCCGGGAAGTGGTCGCCGGGCTGCTTGAACTGCGCGGCGCCGAGGTGGTCGGCTGGTGGGACCCGGTTGCCGGGCTGACCTTCCCCGTCCCGGGCCACGCCGAGCGCCACGACCAGCTGGTGGCCGCCCTGCCCGCGGAACGCGCAGCCGGCGGCGCCCCGCCGAGCCCCGAGGACGGCCCCGCCGACCCCGGCACGGCGGCCGCCCACACCACCCGCGGCGCCGAGCGGCAGCGCGGCCGGGAGCGGCTGTTCGCGGCCCGGCCGGCCGCCCGCCCGCGCAACTTCGAGGACATCCTCGCCACCGTACGACGCCTGGTCGCCTCGCCCGACGCGGCCGTCGCCTTCGTCTTCGAGGACGTGGAGCACCAACTCCACCCCGGCCAGCCCGAATCGCACCGAGGCTATCTGTGGCTGCGCGCCGCGATGACGGAGGCGGTCGCCCCGCACACGGCGGCCGGCCCCGGCCCGCACGCCCGCAACGCCGTCCTCTGCGCGGTCGGTGACGTCGGCCGGCTGCCCGGCTGGTTCCACCGGGAGGACCCCCGGATCGCGACCCTGCACCTGGGCCGGCCCGACCCGAGCGAGCGCCGGCTGTGGCTCGACTGGCTGCGCCCGCGGTTCAACGGCGCGGCGGACGCCACGCCCGCCGACCTGGAAGCCCTGGTCGGCGCCACCGACGGCATGACCGGCTGGGACATCGACTCCCTCGCCCGGACGTCCTGGCTGCGCGACGCGCCGCTGCAGAAGCCGGACAAACTCCTGGAGTTGCACCGGCTCAACGTCAGCGTCGACCCGTGGACCCAGCTCGACCGCGACACCATCGCCCGGGCGGCCGAGCTGCTCGCCCGCAGGGTCGTCGGCCAGACCCCGGCCGTCGACGCCGTCACCTCCGCCCTCCAATCGGCCTTCGTCGGCATCGACTTCGGCCACTCCGGTACCGCCCGGCCCCGGGGCGCGTTCTTCTTCGTCGGCCCGACCGGCGTCGGCAAGACCGAACTCGCCAAGGCCGTCGCGGAGTTGATGTTCGGCGACCAGAGCGCGTACGCCCGCTTCGACATGAGCGAGTACCAGCAGGAGCACTCCGCCGAACGGCTCGCCGGTGCCCCGCCCGGATTCGTCGGCTACGACCAGGGCGGCGAACTGACCCGCCGGGTGCAGGAACGGCCGTTCAGCGTGCTGCTGTTCGACGAGATCGAGAAGGCCCACCCCAAGGTGCTGGACAAGTTCCTGCAGGTCCTGGAGGACGGCCGGCTCACCGACGGCCGCGGGCAGACGGCCCACTTCTCCGAGTGCCTGATCATCTTCACCTCCAACACCGGTGCCGAGGAACTGCGCGGCCTGCTGGACGCCGGTGGCGAACCCTCGTACGCCGAACTGGAGGCACACTTCACCCGGGCCGTGGAGGACAAGTTCCGGCAGATCGGCCGGCCGGAGATCTACGGCCGGCTCAAGCCCGGCGTGGTGGTCTTCGACATGCTGCGCCGGGAGCACGTGGTGCGCATCGCCGACCGGCTGCTCGCCCAACTCCGCGAGTCCGTACGGGAACGCCACCGGGTCGAGCTGCTGCCCGACACCGCGACGCTGCACCCGTGGATCGTCGAGCGGATGTCGGACCCGGAGCACCAGGCGTACGGGGGCCGGCAGATCCGCAACGAACTGGAGCGGGTGCGGGCGGCGGTCGTCGGCCATCTGCTGGAGCACTGCCCGGACCCCGGCAGTCGGCTGCGGGTCGGGGTCGGGCCGGAAGGCACCGTGTGGGTCAGCGCGCAGCAGGAGGAGGAGGGGTGGACGTGATCGCGATCGACCTGGGGCACCGGTACGGGCGCCTCGCCCGAACCGGCACCGACGGCCAACCGGCCGTCGTGGAGGTGGAGTTCGACGGCGTGGACGGTGTCCTCGACCCGGCCCGCGCCCTTCCAGCCCTGCTCGCGGCGGCGGCAGGTGACGGCACGAACGTCGGCGCGGACGGGTCGGTGGTGCTCGGCCTGCCCGCCGTCGGCGAGGGCGAGGACGAGCTGCGCCGGGCCGCCGAGGGCGCCGGGCTGCGGGTGGAGCGGGTGGTGCCGGATCCGGTGGCCGTGGCGCTGCACTACGGCGCGGTCGCCGAGGGCGTGGACCGTACCGTCCTGGTCTGTGACCACGGGGCGACGAGCCTCGACCTGACGGTGCTCGCCATCACCCCCGACCTCACCGTCCGCGTCGTGCGCACCCGCAGTGACCGCCTCGGCGGTGACGACTGGGACGCCGCCCTCGCCGCCCACCTCGCCGGGCGGCTGCCCGGGGGCGCCGACCCGCGCCGGGTGGCGCGGCAGCTGCGACACGGGCTCAGCGCGGCGGAGCGGGCGGTGGAACCGGCCGGGGACGGCCCGCCGGTGGTGGTCACCCGGACCGAGCTCGATCGGGCCGTCGCGCCGCTGTACCAGCGGATGCTCGCGGCCGTCACCGAGGAACTCACCGCCGAGCCGGCCGTCGACACCGTGCTGCTGGCCGGCGGCCTGTCCACCGCCCCGGGGCACCGGGCCGGGATCGAGACCCTCCCGGTCGCCCGCGGCCTGACCGTGCGCTGCCACCGGCCCGAACTCGCCGTCGTCCAGGGCCTGTTGCTGCGGCAGGAGTTCGGCGTCATGCGGGTGGTCAGCGGTCCCGCGCCGAGGAGCTCCGGGCCCCGGGACGGGTACCTGCTCCTGGACCCCGAGCCGGCCGTCCGCAGCCCGCACCCCGTGGCGGAGGATCCGGAGCCGCGCACGCGCCCGGGCGCCACCGCGGCCGGGCCGGAACGCCCGATCGGGGCGGCGGAACCCCGGAAGTCGGAGGTTCCCCGGGAGCCGGCGGCCCCGACGGCGACGGTGAGCAGCCCGGGCCCCGAGATCGCGCCCGAGACCGCCGCCCCCGGGCCGGAGGAGGGGCCCGTCGCCCCGATCGAGATGCCGTACGAAGCCGTCATCCCCGAGCCCCGCCGTGGCGAGCGGCCCCGCCGGAGCGAAGCGGCCCCGGAGACCGCGGCACCTCCCACCCCGGCCCCCACCCCGCCCACCGAAGCCCCGCCCGCCGGCACCTTCGCCGTCCCCGTCGCCGAGCTGCAGGCCCTCCGGCGCGGCGGCCACCTGCTCGTCCTGTGGGCCTGGCCCGACGGCGCGCTGAGCGCGCGGGTGCGCTGGCAGCGCGCGGGCAGCGCCGCCGCGGACCGCCGTCCCGACGGTGACCTGATCTGCCGGCGCCGGACGTACGAGCACGACGGCGGGCTCGACCTGGCCGTCGGCCGGGAGGGCGTGACCCTCACCGTGGAGGCGCTGGTCACCGGCTCCGGCGTGGACTGCGAGGGCTCCTCCTCGCTGATCGTGCCCGCCCAGCCGCCCGTGGTGGAGTACGAGCCGGCCGTGCGCCGCCGGCTCAAGGGCCGGATGGCGACGGTCACCTTCACCACCGAGAGCGGCTGCGACCTGCCCGACCTGCGGATCGTCCACGGCCTCGGCCGGTTCCGGCCGACCAGCACCGCCGAGGGCACCGTGGTGCACGAGGTACGGGCGCAGCGGCTGCCCGCCCACACCCCGCTGACCGTCGAGTTCCCACTGCCCGCCACCCGGGGCCCCTCCTGGCTGGTCTGCTTCCCGGCGCACGGTGACGCCGCCACCGATGCCGGCATCGACATCCGCCCGACCGCGCTGCACAGACTGCGAGTGACCTGATGGCCCGACGGCACGCCTGCCCCTACTGCTACGAGAGCTTCGCCCCGCGCGAGATCCGCTTCCGCTGCAACAGCCGGCTCAGCCGCACCGGCAAACAGTGCGCGCGCCGCCGCGACCAGGTGCTGGACGAGCGCATGGGCCCGCGCCGCAGCCACGACCTCGGCCCTGACTTCGCCGCCGACGGGCGCAAGCCCACGGCGGTCTGCCCGGACTGCGACGGCGAGACCACCTACCGGATCTGCCCGGTGTGCCATTCCGAACTCCCCGTCCAGTTCGGGAGGGTGGACAACCGGCTGATCGCGATGGTCGGCGCCAAGGCCTCCGGCAAGACGGTGTACATGACGGTCCTGCTGCACGAGGTCCGCAACCGCATCGGCGAAGCCTTCGGGGCCGCCCTGCTGGGCCTGGACGACGCCACCATGCGCCGCTACAGCACCGACTACGAAGACCGCCTCTACCGCGACAACCAGCTCTTCCCCGGCACCCAGACCGCCTCCACCAACCTCAACCGGGTGGACCCGCTGGTCTTCCGCTTCAGCCTGCGCCGCCGCACCCTGCTCGGCGAGCGCCCGCAGCACACCGTGCTGTCCTTCTTCGACACCGCCGGCGAGGACTTCAGCTCCAAGGAGAGCGTGGAGCTCAACACCCGCTACCTGACCAACGCCGACGGCATCATCCTGCTGCTCGACCCGCTGCAGATGCCCGGCGCCCGGGACGGCGCGCTGCCCGGCACACCGCTGCCGGGCACCACCGGGCTCGACGCGCCCGTGAACGTCCTGTCCCGGGTGACGAACCTGCTGCTCGCGGGCGGCTCCACGCAAAAGATCGACGTCCCGGTCGCGGTGGTGTTCTCCAAGCTGGACGCCTTCTGGCACCTGCTGGACGGCGCCAGCCCACTGCGCGACCACGCCCCGGCCCGCGACCGCTTCGACGTGGGCGACAGCCTCAGCGTGCACGAGGAGGTACGCCGGCTGCTCAAGGACTGGGACGGGGTGCCGATCGACCAGCTGCTGGAGAACCACTACACCCGCTTCCGCTACTTCGGCGTCTCCTCGCTCGGCCGCAACCCCACCCCCGACGCCCGGATCGCCGCCACCGGCATCCAGCCCTACCGGGTCGCCGACCCGCTGCTGTGGCTGCTCAGCGAGTTCGGCTCGGTCCCGAAGGCGGGACGCGGATGAACGACCGCACGTCCGCCGGTGCTGCCGAAGGCGCTGCCGGCGCGCACTTCCAACAGCTGTACTACACCTCCTGCGAGCACGGCCTGAGCGGCTTCTCGGGCTTCCAGTTCAACGCCGTCAGCGAGGGCGTCACCGCCGGCACCCGGCAGGCCGTGGAGGCCCTCGCCGGGTACGAACCGCCCCGTTCCCTGGTCGAGTCGGACACCCCCGAGCAACTCGACCGCTGCCCGGTCAACCTCTGTTACCGCCCGTACGACCAGCGCGGCCGCACCGCGACCGCGCTCTGCGTGCGCTACGTCGGCCGGGACTCGGCCCGCCGGTTCGGCAACTACTTCGCCCACGCCCTGCACAGCGAGGACTTCCCGGCGGCCGCCCGCGGACTGCTCGGCATCGAGCTGTGGAACTCCCCGGTGTGGCGCGGGCAGGTCTCGCCGAGCACCGAGATCCCGGTCCTGGCGGCGCCCCCGCGCGGCCCGCTGACCGCCCGCGGCGTCCAGGAGTTCCTGACCGCCCACCCGCACGCCGCGCAGCTGCCGCACCTGCTGGCCGCCGTGCTCGCCGCGCTCACCGAACACGGCTCGGTCGTGGTCACCGACCACACCACCGAGCGGATCGCCCACTGGTTCGCCGCCGTCTCGTACCTGCTGCCGCCCCCGCTCGCGCGCCGGCTCTCCTTCGCCACCTACGTGCTGCGCCCGGCCCGCAGCCGGCTGCACCTGATCGGCACGGTGCCCGAGTCGCAGCTCGACTTCGGGGCGGACGAGGAGGACGCCTACACCGTCTTCGACTTCGCCCGGGGCCGGTTCCCGAGGCCGGCCGCCGCCCCGGACGCGGTCCGCGCACTGGTGGACCTGCTGACCCGGATCGGGGTCGGCTCGGTGCGCCCGGTGTGGACCTGGGCGGCCGAGTTCACCCACGGTGCGGAGGAACGCCCCGAGGACTGGTACGCCCCGGTCGCCGCGGCGGCCGCCTCGGGAGGCATCGCGCTCACCGGCGCCGAGGCGCGGGTGCTCACCCGCTGGCTGGCCGGCGCGGACCACCTCGGCGCACGCCGCGTCCAGGTGGCCGCCGAACTCTACCGGGGCCACCGGGAGTTGGATGACGCCCACCTGGCGGTGCTCAGCGACGTCGCCCGCGCCGCCAGGGACGCCGTGCTGCACCAGGAGATCGAGGGCCGACTGTACGAATCCCGGATGCGTGCCCACATGAACGCCGCCGAGGACGCCGTGGCCCCCACCCCGCTCGTCGACCGGGACGCCCGCCGGCAGGCGACCGCGCTCTGGGAACGCCTGCTGGCCACCGGTACCACCGGCACCCGACAGCGGGCCCGGCTGCTGCTCTGGGCGCTCGGCGCCGACCTGGCCCCGGCACCCGAGGTGATGGACCGCGAGACCCTCGCCCTGGCCCGCGCTCTGCTCGCCACCCCCGCCCCCGGCGCCGAGCTGCGCCGCGAGGTGGAATGGCTGGCCGGTGAACTCCCGCCGGTGCGTGCCGCGTTGGCGACCGCCGTGGAGGAGGCCCTGGAGAGCCGGGCCGGCCAGGAACAGCTCTTCACCCAGTTCCCCGCCGCCCTGCTCACCGAGCGCGACCTGACCAGCCACCCGCTGCTCCTGGAGCACTACTGGCGGGCCTGCGCCGAGCGCCGGCCCGAGCGCACCGTCGAGATGCTGCTGCGCATCCTGCACCTCCGCGGCCAGGCCGTACCCGACGCCGACCTGCTGCGCGAGCTGTGGCGCCACCCCTCCCGCACCTGGACCCACCTCGAAGCGATCGAGATCGCCCGCGCGCTGCCCGCCGAGGTGCTCCGGGGCGAGGAGGTCGGCCAGTGGCTCGACCGCGCCGCGAACCAGCCGATCGGCGGCGAGGAGCAACTCGACCTGTGCCTGCGGCTGTACGGGCTGCTCTCCAGCCCGGAGCGGCTCGCCGGCCTGCGCCCCGACACCCGGCGGCGGGTGACCACCACCCTGGCGCTGGAGCGCGGCCTGCGCGAGGCCCGCGAGGCCACCGACCTGGCCCGGGTCTTCATCGTCCAGGAGGCCAGCCTGTGGGCCGGGCCGCAGGCGCTCAAGTGCTACCGCCTGATCCCCGTCCTGCTGCGGCTGCCCGCCGACGTCGGCCGACTGCGGGAGGCCCTCCCGGACTTCGGACACGCCTTGCTGGAGCGGTACCTGGCGCAGGTACGGGAGCTGGTGGAGGCCGGCGGGCGGATCGACGAGGTCCGGCTCAGCCACATCGCAGCCGTCGCCGCCGTACGCTCCGGGGCCGGGTTGGCGCAGGCGCACCAGGAGGTGGTCAACGCCGTCCGGCAGCACACCGCCTACCGCTGGCCACTCGCGGAGCTGGAGCGCCTGGAGCGGGCGGTGCGGCCCTGCCACGCCGAACTCGCCGACCACTACCGGGGGATCGCCGAGCAGCGGCGCGGTCCGCGGCGGGCAGGGCGCCTGCTGCTGGCCCGGTGGCCGGTCCGGCGTCGGCGCGGGGAACGGCAGGAACCCCCCGGGACCGGGGAGGAGTGATCACCCGTGGCCGCCATCCTGATCTTCGTCCTCGTCCCGCTGTTCTACCTCGCCGGGCTCGCCGCCTACCTGGTCGTCGCCCCCGTCGTCCTGACCCTGCGCGCCCTCGCGCTGGTGATGGAACTCCTGTGGGGCTACCTGCAGTTGATGATCGGCGTGCTGTTCCGGCGCACCGCCGAGTTCCGCACCGTGCCGCCGTACCGCCCGCAGGACGAGGACGTCCCGGCCCACCGTAACTACTGCTACGGCCCGGGCAGCCGCGACCTGCGCCAACTCGTCACGCTGGCACGGCGCTCGTACACCCGCACGGTCGGCGACTCGTTCCGCGCCGTCACCACCGGGCAGTTCACCGCCCCGCCCCGCAGCCGCGCCCTCACCGTGCCCTACGGGCTCACCCTCTACCCCGGTCTCGCCCTCGGCGCCGCCGTCGCGGTGCCCCTGCTGCTGGTCCTGCCTGCCCTGCACGCCCTCGTCCTCGGCCTGCTCTGCGCCGGGGCCAGGCTCATCGCCACCACCCTGCGGGCGGCCGACCGCGTGCTGCTCTGGCTGAAGCGGCTGCGCACCGGCATGATCTGCCCGCACTGCTACGAACGGGTCCGCTATCCGGCCTACGACTGCCCGAGCCCGACCTGCCGGCGCCGGCACGCCGACATCCGCCCCGGCCGGTACGGCATCCTGCGCCGCCGCTGCGCCTGCGGGCGGCGGATGCCCACCCTGCTGATGCTGATGGGCCGTCAGTCCCGCCTCCAGGCGTACTGCACCCACGCTCACTGCGGGAAGCCGATGAACACCGACGCCGGGCACATGCCGGAGGTGGTCGTCCCGCTGATCGGCGGCCGGGCCGCCGGCAAGACCCAGCTGATGGCGGCGATGCTGCTCGCGCTGGAGAACGCCGCCGCCAACGGCGGCCCGGCGCTGCGCCTGGCCGACGACGACTCCGCCCGCGGCTACCAGGTGCTCCGCGAGGTGCTGCGGATGCGCGGACACACCCTCGGCACCCAGAAGGCGCTGCCCCGCGCCCACTCCTTCACCCTCGGCGCCGGCCGCACCGAACGCCTCGTCCACCTCTTCGACACCGCGGGCGAACGCTTCGTCGACCGGGACGAGACCGACGCGCTGCGCTACGCCCGGGCCGCGCGCACCTTCGTCTTCGTCCTCGATCCGATGGCGGTGGAGGACTTCTGGACCCGGCTGGAACCCGCGCCGGACGGCCTGCTGGACCGCACCCTCGCCTCCACCGTCCACCCGGAGGAAGTCTTCGGGCGGTCCGTCCAGGCGGTGGCCGCGATGGGCGCACCGGTGAGGCAGTCGCGGCTCGCCGTCGCGATCAGCAAGACCGACCTGCTCGCCGCACACGGGCTCTGCCCGGACCCGTCGGGCGACAGCGACGCCGCCCGGGCCTGGATCCTCGACAAGCTCGGCCTGTACAGCCTGATCCAGGCCATGGAGCACGACTTCCAGGAGGTCCGCTACTTCTGCACCGCGGCCGTCGCCGATGAGAGCGCGCAGGTGGATCCAAGCATCAGCCGGTTCGTGGAGTGGTGCCTGCGACGTTGACCGCCCTGGTGGGAGCCGATGAGCGACCGAGCAGGAACCGCTCTCCCCGCCTGCCCGGTCGCCGCGTGCCAGGTGCGGGAGCCCGTCGTCCGAGCAGCGGCGAGGCACCCCGCCCGGGCCGGTGTTCCGGCCCCGGGCGGGGCACGCCGGTCGGCTCAGTCGAGCGCCGCGAAGGCGCCGGACTCGAAGGAGCCGCCCAGGTTGTTCACGATCACGCTCATCCGGTTGGCCGCGTTGATCATCGCGACCAGGCAGACCAGTGCGCCGACCTGGTCGTCGTCGTAGTGCTCGCGCACCTCGGCCCAGGTCGCGTCGCGGACGCCGCCGGCGCCGTCCGCGAGCCGGGTGCCCTCCTCGGTGAGCGCCAGCGCGGCGCGCTCGGCCGCGGTGAACACGGTGCTGTGCCGCCAGCCGGCGACCAGGTTGAGCCGCAGCGGCGTCTCCCCGTGGCCCGCGGCCTCCTTACTGTGGATGTCGATGCAGAAGCCGCAGCCGTTGATCTGACTGGCGCGCAGCATGACCAGGTCCTGCAGGGCCTTGGGGAGCGTCGACTCCTGGATCGCCTGCGAGGTGCTGAAGAAGCGCTTGGCGACCTTGGCGGCGGTCGGGCTGGCGAGCAGGTTGAAGCGGGTTTCCATAGGTGTCGTCCTCACTCGTTCTCGTCGTGCGCATCCGCGCTGGACGACCACAAGACGCGGGCGGAGGCGTGCCTGTGACAGAGCCGCGGAGTGACGCACGCCACCGCCGGGGGATGTCACAGGACGGTGCCCACCGGTGTCTCGTGTACGGCGCATCCGCACGCACCGGGACGCATCCGCGAGTGAGAGGTAGGAACGGGCATGAGCGAGCATCCCACGGAGGCCGCGCACCTCGCGGACGCGGCGACCGAGCCGTTCCTCGCCCACCGCAACCTGCTGTTCACCGTCGCCTACGAGCTGCTCGGCTCGGCCGCCGACGCCGAGGACGTGCTGCAGGAGACCTGGCTGCGCTGGGTCGGCGTCGACCTCACCGCCGTCCGGGACCACCGCGCCTACCTGGTGCGGATCACCACCCGCCAGGCGCTCGGCCGGCTGCGCACGCTCGCCCGCCGCCGCGAGTCGTACGTCGGCCCGTGGCTGCCCGAGCCGCTGCTGACCGCGCCCGACGTGGCGGAGGACGTCGAACTGGCCGAGAGCGTCTCGATGGCGATGCTGCTGGTGTTGGAGACCCTCGCGCCGACCGAACGCGCGGTGTTCGTGCTGCGCGAGGTGTTCGGCCTGGAGTACGGGGAGATCGCCGAGGCCGTCGACAAGAGCCAGGCCGCCGTCCGCCAGATCGCCCACCGGGCCCGCGTCCACGTCGCCGCGCGCCGGCCGCGCGGGGCGGTCTCGGCCGCCGAGGCCCGGCAGGCGGTCGCGGCCTTCCAGCGGGCCGTCGAGACCGGCGATCTGCGCGCCCTGCTCGACCTGCTCGCCCCCGACGTCGTCCTGGTGGGCGACGGCGGGGGACTGGTGCAGGCCACGCCGGCCCCCGTGGTGGGCGCCGAGCTGGTGGCCGGGCTGCTCCGCGGGATCACCCGGCGGGCGGTCGCGCTCCGGGCGGAGCAGGTCAACGGCCATCCGGCGCTGGTGGTCCGGCTGGACGGCGAGGTGGACACCGTGCTGGCGCTGCGCCTGGAGGAGGGACTGGTCACCGGCCTCTACGCGGTGCGCAACCCGGAGAAGCTCTCCCGGATGACCCGGGAGACCGCGCTGGGCCGCTGACCGGCGCCCGCGTCCTCAACCCTCGGCCGACTCCTGCCCCTGGGCGAAGGCGATCAGCTGCTCGGTCGACCAGACCAGTCGGCCGGCGCGCAGGTCGTCCAGCACCGCGCCCAGCCAGTCGGCCTCCGCGCGGGTGGTGGCGCGCAGGTACTCCGGCTCCAGCAGGGTGATCCGGGGCAGGCCGATCCCGGCGCCCTGGGCGAGGTCCGCCTCCAGCCGCTCCAGCGTCGCCCGTACCCGCGCCAACCGGTCGTCCGCGCTCGCGGAACATCCCCGACGAGGTCGAGATCCACCTCGAACTGCAGCGCGCCATGGTCAAGTTGCTGCTCCCCGAGGACACCGGGCTGGACCACTGGGACCTGCGCTGGAACGCCCGGGGCAAGGTCGAGGACCACCGGGCCCCGGCGAAGGCCGGCGCCCGCCGGGTGCGGCTCACCGGCACCGTCACCGACGGCGAGATCAGGGTCCACCGCGGCGGCGTCGCGATCGTCTCCGCGATGCTCTCCCGCGAGTACCTGGACGACGTGCGCGCCGCCCACCGCGAGGGCCGGATGCCGATCGTCGACGACCCGGCCCGCACCTCCCGCTGAACGGCGGGCCACCAGGCCGCTTCCTTAGCGGAATGTTAGATCTGCGCGGTGGTCCTTGCCGCCGCCCGACCGGCGGCTGCACGCTCTGGGTCTCCACCCACCGCACCGGATCCCGGGAGCCGCCATGTCCCCGTCCCACACCGTCCGCCCGCAGCCGCCCGGCGGGGAGCGCGCCAGGCGACGGCTCGCCCTGATCGGCGGGTCACTGGGAAACCTGGTGGAGTGGTACGACTGGTTCGTCTACGCCAGCTTCGCGGTCTACTTCGCCGACGACTTCTTCCCCGGCTCCGACTCCACCGCGAAGCTGATGAACACCGCCGGGATCTTCGCCGTCGGCTTCCTGATGCGCCCGGTCGGCGGCTGGCTGCTCGGCCGGGCGGCCGACCGGCACGGGCGCAAGAGCGCGCTCACACTGACCGTCACCATGATGTCCGCGGCGGCCGTGCTGATCGCCGTCGCCCCGACCTACGACCAGGCCGGCTACCTCGGCGCGGTCGTCCTGCTGTTCGCCCGACTGCTCCAGGGCATGAGCATCGGCGGCGAGTACGCGGCCAGCGCCACCTACCTGACCGAGGCCTCCGCGCCGAACCGGCGCGGACTCGGCTCCTCCTTCCAGTACGTCTCGATGACCTGCGGCCAACTCCTCGGCCTCGGCATCCTCATCGTCATGCAGCACACCCTCGGCAACGCCCAACTCCACTCCTGGGGCTGGCGGGTGCCCTTCCTGCTCGGCGCCGCCCTCGCCGCCGTGGTGCTCTGGCTGCGCCGCCGGCTGCCGGAGACCGAGGCCTTCACCGCTGAGACCGCCGACGGCGACCGGACCGGCACCCGCGGCACCCTGCGCAGCCTCTGGGAACACCGGCGCCAGGCCGGCCTGGTGATGGCCCTGACCCTCGGCGGCACCGTCGCCTACTACACGTACACCACCTACCTGACCAAGTACCTGATCGGCAGCGCCGGGCTCTCCAAGAACACCGCGACCCTGGTCAGCTTCACCGCGCTCGCCGTCTTCGCCGCCGTCCAGCCACTGGCCGGCCTGCTCTCCGACCGGATCGGCCGCCGCCCGCTGCTGATCACCTTCGCGCTCGGCTGCACCGTCGGCACCTACCCGCTGATGACCGCACTCGGCTCCGCCTCCGACTACTGGTCCGCGCTCGGACTCTCCCTGGTCGCGCTGCTGATCGTCACCGGCTACACCTCGATCAACGCGGCCGTGAAGGCCGAACTGTTCCCCACCCGCATCCGCGCCCTCGGCGTCGCCCTCCCGTACGCCCTCGCCAACGCGCTGTTCGGCGGCACCGCCGAGTACATCGCCCTCTGGTTCAAGAACAGCGGCCACGAGTCCGGCTTCTTCTGGTACGTCTCCGGCTGCGCCCTGGTCTCCCTGGTCACCTACGTGCTGATGCCGGACACCCGGCGGGTCGTGCTCAGCCCCGAGCGGACCCCGGCGGCCCCCGCCCGGGCCGAGGCCGTACGGTAGGCACCTCACAGCGGTCCCACGGCGGGGAGGATCCATGCACATGCTGCTCGTCGAGGACGACGACCGCATGGCCCAGGCCCTCGCCACCGCGCTCACCCGGCGCGGGCACACCGTGCGCCGGGTGGTCCGCGCCGCCGAGGCGCTCCGGCACGCCCGGGAGGCCGAGTTCGTCCTGCTCGACCTCGGCCTGCCCGACCTGGACGGCCTCGACCTGCTGCGCAAGCTCCGTACGGTCTGCTCCCTGCCGCTGATCGTGGTCACCGCCCGCAGCGAGGAGCGCGACATCGTGCAGGGCCTGCGGGCCGGGGCCGACGACTACGTCATCAAACCGTTCCGGATGGCCGAACTCATCGCCCGGATCGACACCGTCCGCCGCCGCACCGGCACCGCCCCCGGCCAGGACGGGCCGGGCGGACCGGACGGCGGCGGGCGGCGGGTGCGCACCGGCGACGTGGCGATCGACCTGGCCGGGCGCACCGTGACCGTCGACGGCGCCCACGTCCGGCTCACCCGCCGCGAGTTCGACGTCCTCGCGCTGCTCGCCGGCCAGCCCGGCGACGTCCGCTCCCGCGAGGAGATCCTCGACCGGATCTGGGGCGACGCCTTCCTCGCCTCCTCCCGCTCGCTGGACGTGCACGTGGCCGGCATCCGCGCCAAGACCGGCCGGGCCGGCCTGGTCCGCACCATCCGCGGCTACGGCTACCAGCTCGGCGAGCTGGAGGACCCGTGAGGCGCCGCCTGCTGGCCGTGCTGACCGCGCTGATCGGCACGGCCGTGCTGCTGCTCTCGCTGCCGCTGGCCGACTCCTACGCCCGCGGCCGCACCGAGCACCTGCTGCTGCAGCGCCGGGCCGACGGCGTGCGCTTCGCCGACCTCGCCAACCGGATCCGCACCGACGCCGACCGTCGCGAGCTCGACGCCGAACTCACCCGTTACGCCCAGCTCTACGGCGCGGCGGTGACCGTGGTCGACACCGCCGGGCACACCGTCGGCCAGGCCGGCCCGGCCCCGGGCGGCGCGGCCGCGCTGGACGCGCAGAGCCGCGCCCTCACCGGCCGCTCCACCGAGGCGCTGCCCACCGTCCGCCCCTGGGGTCCGGACACCGTCGTCCTCGCCGAACCGGTCGGCCAGGACGAACGGGTGGGCGGCGCCGTCCTGCTGACCGTCCCCACCGACGCCGCCCGCCATGACGTGCTGGTGCGCTGGGTCCTGATCGCGGCCGGGGCCGTCACCGCCTTCGGCGCCGCCGCCCTGGTCGCGGCCGGGATCGCCCGCTGGCTGCTGCGGCCGGTCGACGACCTGGACCGGGCGGTGGCCACGGTGGCCGGCGGCCGCTTCGAGGTCCGGGTCGCCGCCGACACCGGCCCGCCCGAACTGCGGCGGCTGCGACGGCACTTCGACGGCATGGCGCGGGCCGTGGCCGACGCGCTGCGCCGCCAGCGCGACTTCGTCGCCGACGCCTCCCACCAACTGCGCAACCCGCTGGCCACCCTGGTGCTGCAACTGGAGAACACCGAACCGCACGTCCGCCCCGGCCCGGGGCGGCAGGCGCACGCACTGGCCCTGGACGAGGCCGACCGGCTGGCCGAGTTGCTGGACGGCCTGCTGGCGCTGGCCCGGATGGAGTCGGCCACCGCGCCGCTGGGGGAGTGCGACGTCTCCTCGGCGGTGACCGACCGGGTGGCGGCCTGGGCGCCGGTGTTCGAGGCCGGCGGGTTGGAGCTGACGGCGGAGGTCGCGCCCGGCCTGCGCGCCCTGGCGCTGCCCGACGCGGCCGGACGGATCCTGGACGCGCTGCTGGACAACGCGAGCAAGTTCGTGCCGGTGGGGGAGCGGGTCCGGGTGCTCGCGGAGGCCGCCGAGGGTGGCGCGGTGGTCCGGGTGGCCGACACCGGACCCGGCGTCCCATCGGATCAACTCCCGTTTCTGCTACGGCGGTTCGCGCGTGCACCGGAGCACCAGAACATCCCCGGCACCGGGCTGGGCCTGGCCATCGCCGACGAGCTGGCCCGCGCCTGCGGCGGCTCGCTGACCGTCGCCGGGACCAGCCCGCACGGACTGACCGTCGAGTTCCGGCTGCCCGTGGCCTAGTACGAAGCACCGACCCTGTGATATCGCCGCGGAGGGCGGCGAGGGCCCGCGCGGAGACATCGCAGAGACGGAGCTCGACAGCGGACTTGACGGCGAGTCTCTCCGCACTGCGCGGATTTGCGGCCCCTATGCCCGATCCCAGTCATAGGGAAACCGCAATCTGCGCACTTTCACGACCGGGTCGAGAGCACTGGTTCGAGCGGGTTCCGGCACCCGGCGAAATCCGCTTCGATCACCCAGCGCACCTCCGTGCCCAGGTGGTCCAGCACGGCACCGTTGGCCCGAGTGCGATGCCTTGGTGCCGGACCGGGAAGGAGCCCACCACGCGGCGCGAGTGGAGTCTTCGCACGACTCACGTCCTGCGGACCCCCTCGTTCCCACCCTTACCAGTCCACGCCCGGTCGCGCCACCGCAGCGGCCGCCGACGACTACGGTGAGGCGCGGCGACTCATGAGACGACGAACCGACTCCGAACCGGCTCACTAGCCGTACACCGAGCGGTAGTAGGACGCCGCCCCCGGGTGGAGCGGCACCGCCCCGGTGGAGACGGCGAAGCGGGGCTCCAGCCGGGCGCCCGCCGTGACGGCCCGCAGCAGGGTGGCCCACTGGTCGAAGAGGATCTCCAGCAGCCGCCGCACCGCGTCCTCGGGCACCCCCGGCCGGGCGGTCAGGTAGTTGCCGACGCCGAGGGTGCCGACCGGGCCGCGAAGACCGTAGGCGCCGGCCGGGAGGGTGACGGCCGCGTAGACCGGGCCGTAGCGCTCGCGCAGGGTCGCGGCGATCGCGTCCAGCGGGACGAACCGCAGCGGCAGCTCCCGCGCCAGCTCGGACACGGCGGGTGTCGGCACCCCGCCGGACCAGAACACCGCGTCCAGCGCGCCGGTGCGCAGGGCCGCCAGCGACTCGGCCAGCCCGAGCGACCGCTGTCGCACACCGAGCCCCGCCTCCCGCAGCAGCCGCTTCGCCGTCACCTGGAGTCCGGAGCCCACAGCACCGGTCGCCACCCGGCGGTCGGCGAGGTCGGCGAGCTCGCGCACCGGGCCGTCGGCGGGGGCCAGCAGGTGGAGGTAGTTGACGTAGACCCGGGCCAGTGCCGTCAGCCCGAGCGGGCGGGTGAAGGTGTCCCGGCCCAGCACCGCGTCCTCGGCCACGTCGGCGGTGGTCAGCGCGAGGTCCACGGTGCCGTCGTCGAGCTGCTGGAGGTTGTCCACGCTCGCCGCGCTGCTCACCGGGGTGAGGGTCAGCCGCCTGCCCGCTGTCACGGCCTCGGTGAAGGAGCGCCCGAACGCGTTGTACGGCCCGCCCTCTGGCCCGGTCGCCAGCCGCAGCGAGCGCACCGGCCCGTCGCCGCCCGAGCAACCGGCGGTGAGGGCCGCCGCCAGCGCCGCGCCGAGGACGGCGCGGCGGCACGGGGTCGTTGCGGTCATGGCGGGAAGGGTAGCCGGACTCAGGTCAGGGCGCTGCGGGTCGGTGAGTCCATGAACGCCTGACCCCGGGTACGGCGACACCGCCGGGCCCTCGGTGAAGAGGACCCGGCGGTGTCGGGGTGTTGCAGGGCACGGCCGTGTGTCAGGCGCGGCGACCGCGCTTGCGGCGGGCGAGGAAGACCGCGCCGCCGCCGATCGCCAGCAGCGCCACGGCCCCGGCCGCGATCGGCCCGGTGTTGGAGTCGGCACCGGTCGCGGCCAGCGCCGGGCCGCTCGCGCTGCTGGTGGCACCCGCGACCGCGGTGGAGCCGGCGCCGTCGGTCGAGGTCGCCGAGCCGGCCGGGGTGGTGGCCGAGGAGCCGCCGGTGGGCTGGCCGGAGGGGGTGGAGTCGCCGCCGGCCGGCTGGCCGGTGGCCGGGTCCAGGATCAGGGTGGCGGCCTGGGCGTTCTTGAAGTCGAACATGCCCTCGATGGAGCCGGCGTGCTCGTCGAAGGAGAAGTCGCCGATCCGGCCGGTCTTCCAGTTGTCCTCGACGAACCGCAGGATCGAGGTCTGGTCGGTCTGGGTGTGGTCGACGAAGTTGGCCTTGGCGTACGGGGACGCCACCAGCAGCGGCAGGCGCGGGCCGAAGCCGCAGCGGTCGGCGTAGCCGCCCCAGCCGGCGTCCTTGCCGCACTGGCCGGCGCCGCTCAGACCGTCGTTGGCGGCGTCCTTGGAACCGTTGACGGGCTCGGCGAACTTGTGGTCGTACCAGCCGTCCGAGTCGTCGTAGGCGATGACGACGGCGGTGGAGGCCCAGTCCTTGGACTTCTGCACCTTGTTCAGGGTGTCGACGACGAAGTGCTGCTCGTCCAGGGGGTCGGAGTAACCCGCGTGGCCGTCCTGGTAGTTGGCGGCCTTGAGGTAGCTGACGGCCGGCAGGTTGCCGTGCTGGAGGGCGGCGTCGAAGTCGGTCAGGTCGTACTGGTGGTTCGCCTGGCCGTCGTGGCCGATCTCGGCCACGTCCTTCGGCGCCAGGTGCTTCGGGTTCGCCGTGGACTTGTAGTACTGGAACGGCTCGTGGTGCGGGTTGTAGTCGGTCTGCGACGCGCCCACGATGTTGTTGTGCGCGGCCTCGCAGACGGCCTTGCCGTCCTTGGTGCCGGTCGGCTTGAAGCCGCCCTGGAACCAACCCCAGGAGACGCCCTTGTCGTTGAGCAGGTCGCCGACGTTCTTGCCGGTCATGACCAACTGGTTGTGCTTGGGGTTGGAGCACTCGTCGTAGCCCGGGTCGGGGTCGTTGATGACGGTGCCGACGCCGTTGGCGTCCGGGGAGGCGACCACGTAGGCGTCGGTGGTCTTCTGGCCGGTCTTCGGGTCGACCGGGTAACCGCCGTGCAGCTGGCCGGAGACCAGGTTGATCGCACCGGGGGTGGACGGGCCGTAGTTGGTGCCGAAGGAGTTGTCGCTCATCGCGAAGCGCTGGGCGTAGTTCCAGTAGCCGGTGACGGTGTTGCCGTCGTAGTAGTCCATCACCAGGCCGGGCGCGGTGTACATCGGGGCCTTGCAGCTCTCGATGTCGGTGTGCTCGACGAACTTGTCCATCTTGCCGCCGTCGAAGGCGAGCTGCTCGTCCTTGTAGGTGTGGTCCTGGTCGCAGGTGACGGCCTGTGCCGGGCCCAGCCGCTGCGGGTTGTTCCGGTTGGGGTTCTTGTGGAGCAGATCGTCGCTCAGGCCGTCCACCTTGGGGGTGCCGGGCTTGGCGGTGAACTTCACCTTGTCGTCGGCGGTGTTGGCCGCGTTCGGGTAGGTGCCGAAGTAGTGGTCGAAGGAGACGTTCTCCTGGAATATCACCACCAGGTGCTGGATCGGCGTGGCGGTCTGCGGGCCGTCGGCCGCGAAGGCGGCGGGCGCGCCGCCGAACGCGGTCAGCGAGGCCGCACTGATCAGGCCGGCACCGTACCGGAGCCACCGCTTGCGGGTGGGGACTGCGTGCATGGTTGGTTCCTCGACGTCATCGTCATCTGTGTCAGAAGTTGGGGCCGTGACGCGCGTAGCACGACGCGGCGGCTCGAAACTAGACACAGGAGGTGAACGCGGTCAACAGGTGTATGTAAACCCGTGGTTAACCGCAGTGGTACGGAACGATGCGTCAGGGCTGCGATTCGGCAGACAAGTCCGTCGAATGCCCGTCGAATAGGGCGATTACAGGACACCCACCCGACGGTTTCACGCCAGCAGCGTCGCCTCCACTCCCGCCAGCACCGCGGCGAGGCCCTGCTCGAAGCCCCGGTCGAAGTCCTGGAACATCACCCGGCCCGCCTCGGCGGCCAGCGGGTGGGCGGCCAGCCGCTCGGCGCGCGCGTCCAGGTCGTAACCCTCCTCGCCGTCGAAGGGGTTGGGGCCCATCGACTGCTCCTCGATGACGAAGCCGACGGTGTAGCTGTAGGCCGTGTACCAGGCCCGGGCGGCCGCCGACGGGCTGAAGCCGGCCTCGGTCAGCAGCCGCAGCGAGGACTCCAGGCCCGACGCGTACGAGGTGTCCGTGAACCGGGCGCCACTGTAGACCTTGGCGCCGTCGCGGTAGCGCAGCAGCTGGGCGCGCAGGGTGCGCATGGTCGTCAGGTACGCCTCCCGCCAGTCGCCCGCCGTCGGCCCGACCTCGGCCGTCATGCGGCGCATCATCTCGGTGGCCATCTCGTCGAGCAGCGCCTGCTTGTCCTTGAAGTACCAGTACAGCGCCGGTGCCTTGACGTCCAGTCGGGCGGCGATCGCGCGCAGGGTGAGGCCGTCCAGGCCGGCCTCGTTCAGGAGGGTCAGCGCGGTGTCGACGACCTGGGCGCGGTCGAGTCTGGGGGTTCTCCGTGAGGTCACGGTTGACAGTTTAACGCCGTTAATTGCAGGCTGGGGGCAACGGCTGTTTAACAACGTTAAAGGGGGTTGCCGTGACCGACCACGGCCTGTTCGAGCACGGTGTGTCCGACCACGGGACGGACACCGGGGTCCTGATCGTCGGCGCCGGTCCCACCGGCCTCGCCCTCGCCCTCGACCTCGCCCGGCACGGCGTCGCCGCGCTGCTGGTCGAGCGCGGTGCGCAGCTCTTCCCCGGCTCGCGGGGCAAGGGCCTCCAACCGCGCACCCTGGAGGTCCTGGACGACCTCGGCGTGCTCGCCGAGATCCGCGCGACGGCCGGCCACTACCCGCCGAGCCTGCGCTGGAAGGCCGGCGAACCGCAGGGCGAGCACCGGATGTACGACCCGACCGAGCCCTCCGAGGCCGAGCCGTACACCGAGACGCTGATGGTGCCCCAGTGGCGCACCCAGCAGGTGCTGTACCGCCGGCTGCGCGAACTGGGCGGCGAGGTCGACTTCGGGCGCGAGCTGGTCAGCCTGACACAGGACGCGCGGGGCGTGACCGCCGAGTTCGCGACCGGCGGCCCGGTCCGGGCCCGCTACGCGGTCGCCGCCGACGGCGGGCGCTCGACGGTGCGCCGACTGCTCGGCATCGGCATGACGGGGGAGACCGTCGACCCGGGCCCGATGCTGGTCGCGGACATCCGGCTCACCGGCCTCGGCCGCGAGCACTGGCACGTCTTCCCGGCCGAGCAGGGCCTGCTGGCGATCTGCCCGCTGGCCGGCACCGAGGAGTTCCAGCTCGTCGCCCAGTTCCCGGAGGGGACGGCCGTCGACCTCACGCTCGACGGCATCCGGGCGCTGGTCGCCGAGCGCTCCCACCTGACCGCCGAGCACGTCGACGGGGTGCGCTGGGCCTCCGAGTTCCGGCCGCGCGCGGCCCTCGCCGACCGCTTCCGCTCCGGCCGGGTCCTGCTCGCGGGCGACGCCGCCCATGTGCACTCCCCGGCGGGCGCCCAAGGCCTCAACACCAGCATCCAGGACGCCTACAACCTCGGCTGGAAGCTGGCCGCCGTGCTCACCGAGAAGGCGGACGACGCACTGCTCGACAGCTACGAGGAGGAGCGCCGGGCCAACGCCGCGGCGATGCTGGAGCTGTCCACCAAGGTCCATCGCGGCGAGGTCCGCCGAGGCCGGGCCACCCAGCAACTCGGCCTCGGCTACCGGGAGTCCTCGCTCGCCGTGGACACCCGCCCGGCCCTCGCCGAGGACGCGCTGCGGGCCGGCGACCGCGCCCCGGACGGTCGGCGCGGCGGCATCCGGCTGTTCGACGCCTTCCGCGGGCCGCACTGGACGCTGCTGACGGTCGGCGTCGAGGGCGAACTGCCCGCCCTCGACGTCCCGGTGGTGCGCATCCCGCCCTACGAGGAGTACGGCACCGGTGTGTTCCTGATCCGCCCGGACGGCTACGTCGGCTGGGCGGGGACGAGCGCCGAGGGCCTGGTGCAGTACGCGGCCCGCTGCGGGGTCGCCGGCTCCGTCACGGCGGTCGCCGGGTAGCCGCGGGGAATGCCGGGGGCGGGCACCGGCCCGGTGCCCGCCCCCGACGCCGGTCACCCGGTGTCGGCCGCCGCCTGGATGCCCTGGAGGGCGGCCACCAGGGCGTCGACGTCCTGCACGGTGTTGTACAGGGCGAGCGAGGCCCGCGCCGCACTCTGCAACCCGTAGGCGGCAAGAGCGGGTTGGGCGCAGTGGTGGCCGGCGCGGATCGCGATGCCCTGCTGGTCGAGCGCCCCGGCGAGGGCGATCGGATCCGTCCCGGCGACCAGGAAGGTGAGCACCCCGATCTTGCCCGGCGCGTTGCCGATCAGCCGGAGCCCGGGCACGGTGGCCAGTGCGGCCGTGGCGTACGCGGTGAGCTGCTCCTCGTGCGCCGTGGCGGCCTGCCGGTCCAGCCCGGACAGGTACCGCAGGGCCGCCCGCAGTCCGGCGACCCCGGCGATGTGGCCGGTGCCGGCCTCCAGACGGTGCGGGACGGGGGCGTAGCTGGTCTCCTCGAAGCTCACCGAGTCGATCATGTTGCCGCCGCCCTGCCACGGGGGCATGGCCTCCAGCAGCTCCCGCTTGCCGTACAGCGCGCCGATCCCGGTCGGGGCGAAGACCTTGTGCCCCGAGAAGGTGTAGAAGTCGGCGTCCAGGGCGGTGACGTCCACCGGGAAGTGGCTCACCGCCTGGGCGCCGTCGACCAGCACCTTGGCGCCGTACCGGTGGGCCAGCGCCGTCATCTCGGCCACCGGCGGGACGGTCCCCAGCACGTTCGAGGCGTGGGTGAGCGCCACGAGTTTGGTCCGGAAGCCGAGCAGGTCCCGGTAGGCGTCCTGGTCCAACCGCCCGTCGGGGAGCAGTGGGATGGGGACGACCCGGGCCCGGCGCTCCTTGGCGATCAGCTGCCAGGGCACCAGGTTGGAGTGGTGCTCGGCGGCGGAGACCAGGATCTCGTCGCCGACGCCGAGGTTGGCCCGGCCCCAGGTCTGCGCCACCAGGTTGACGGCCTCGGTGGTGCCCCGGACGAAGACGATCTCGTCCGGATCCGGGGTGCCGAGCAGCTTGGCGGCCTCGGCGCGGCCCTCCTCGTAGATCCGGGTGGCCTGTTTGGCGAGGGTGTGGGCACCCCGGTGGACGTTGGAGGTGCCCGTCGCGTAGTGCTCGCCGACGGCCTCGACCACCTGGCGGGGCTTGAGGGTGGTGGCGCCGTTGTCCAGCCAGACCAGCGGGCGGCCGTTGACCTCGCGGTGCAGCTGGGGGAAGTCGCGGCGGACGGCCTCGACGTCGAATCCGCCGGTGGGCGCGGTGGGCGGCGACGACCGGTGCGCCTGGGTCGGCAGCCAGTACCGGGGGCCGCCGGCGGCATGGGCGAGCGCCTCGGGGAGCGGGATCGTCGTCGGGGCCGTCGGGGTGGTCGCCGTCGGGGCCGTGGCCGTCGGGGCGGTGGCGGTGGAGATGCCTCCCGGCGCCCCGCTGATCCCGGTACCGCGCCCGGAACCGTCAGGAGTAGTCATGGTAGTTGGACACCTCGACGTTCTGGAGCACCGCGATGGCGTCGTCCACGAGCGCGGCGGTCGAGAAGTAGCCGGTCACCAGGTAGGAGGTGATGGCCTGCCGGTCGACGCCCATCGCGCGCACCGCCAGGCCGGGCTCGACCTCGTCCGGCACCTTCGCCGGCCGCAGGCCCACCACGCCCTGGCACTCCTCGCCGACGCGCATCAGCAGGATGTTGGTGGTGCCGGGCGCCGAGTTCGCCGAGCCCTTGAGGTCCAGCTTGTCGGACGGCAGCAGCGGCACGCCGCGCCAGGTCAGGAACGGACTGCCGAACAGCTCGACGATCTGCGGCGGCACCCCGCGCCGGGTGCACTCGCGCCCGAACGCGGCGATCGCCCTCGGGTGGGCCAGGAAGAACGCCGGCTGCTTCCAGACCCGGGTGAGCAGCTCGTCCAGGTCGTCCGGGGTGGGCGCGCCCTTGCGGGTGCGCACGCGCTGGGTCGGCACGACGTTGTTGAGCAGGCCGTACTCGGGGTGGTTGAGCATCTCCCATTCCTGGCGCTCGCGCAGCGCCTCGACGGTCAGGCGGAGTTGGGCCCGGACCTGGTCGATGTCGGAGTTGTAGATGTCCGCGACGCGGGTGTGTACCTTGAGGACGGTCTGGGCGATGCTCAGCTCGTACTCGCGCGGGCTCTCGTCGTAGTCGACGAAGGTCTCCGGCAGGTACGGCTCGCCGGAGTGGCCCGACTGGAGGGCGATCGGGTGCTCGGGGTCGGTCGGGGCCTGACCGACGGCGAACTCGGTCAGCTGGGCGCGCAACGAGGGCTCCCGGTCGGCGAGTTCGACGAGCATGCGGCGGTCGAGGGAGAGCACGGTACAGCCGGTGACGGCCTTCACCCGGTAGGTGACGGCGCTGCCGTTGGCCCAGGCGGCGGCGTCGAAGAAGTCCCCTTCGCCGAGCACGGCCAGCAGGGCGTCGTCGCCGTACGCGCCGGTGGCGCGCTTCTCGGCGCGGCCGAACGCGATGATGTGCAGCTGCTCGGCCGGGGCGCCGGCGTCGACTATCAGCTCGCCGGGCGCGACCTCGCGCTCGACGAACCCGCCCGCCAGCGTGCTGAGCACCGGGCTGTCGACCTGGCTGAGGAAGGCCAGCTCGCGCAGGTCCTCGGCGATGACCCGGGTGGCGCCGGCGCCGTCGACGTACGTGCTGACCAGCCCGTCGCCGAGGATGAAGCCCCGGCGGCGGTTGACCCGGTAGACACCCGCCTCCAGGTCCACCCAGGGGAGTGCGCGCAGCAGGTAGCGGGGGGTGATCCCGAGCATCTGCGGCACGGTCTTGGTGGTGGTGGCGAGGTTGCGGGCTGCCGAGGTACTGAGGCTCTGCTGGCTCGGCTGGTTCTGCGGAACGGCCTCGGTGGTCACGACTGGTCCTCTCTCCGGTATTTGAACAACCGACGTGTCGTCAGATCGACTCGGTGATTGTTGCCCCTGGATTCGATGGGTGTGACCACGTTTGAACTCGCCGGATAGCGGACAACTGCTGCGCGAATGTGGGACGCGAGGCCGCCAAACTCACTCGAAAGGATGACCTCTTCCATAACTGGCGGCGATGCTCTCCCAAGCGGAACTTGGAAGCACGGGGGGCGAGTTGAGGCGCACCGCCGGGTGCGCCCGCGCGCCCGTCCCCGCCCCCCGTGCCCGCCCCCCGTCCCCGCCCCCCGTGCCCGCCCCCGTGCCCGCCGGGCCGTCAGGGCTGCTGGCCGGTGGTCCGTTCCGGCACGGTCGGCAACGCCCGGAGGCGGCTGACCGGGGAGAGCATCAGCGCCATGACGACGGCGGCGGAGCCGGTCGCCGCCACGGTCAGGGCGCCCCGGGCGCCCAGTTGCCCGGTGAGCAGGCCGGCGGACAGGCCGCCCAGCGATCCGCCGCCGAAGAGCAGCATCCGGAACGCCGCGGTCATCCGCCCCATCATCGACTGCGGTGTCACCGCCTGGCGGAGGCTGACGATGATCACCCCGGCCACGCCGAGGCCGAGGTAGGTGGTGAAGAAGGAGAGCACGAACATCCCGATCATCACCGGCCGCGGCCCGGTGGCGGCGGGGATCAGGCCCGGGCCCAGCAGCAGCGCCGACTGGGCGACCAGGTAGACGCGGCCGAGCGGGAACCGCGCGATGACCCTCCGGGAGACCAGCGCGCCGATCAGTCCGCCGACGGAGGCGGTGGAGAAGACGGCGCCGATCGTCGCCGAGTCGAGGTGGAGGTCGGTGTGGCCGTAGAGCAGGAACATCGTCCACACGGTGATCATCGAGAAGTTGCAGCAGAAGCCGATCAGCGCGAGCGAGCGCAGCACCCTGTCCCGCATCACCCAGCCCATGCCGTCCTTGAGTTCGCGCCACAGGTGCCGCTCGGCGGCCGGTTCGGGGTGCGGCTCGGCCGTGCGGATCAGCAGCAGCGAGACCAGGGAAGCCGCGTAGGAGCAGGCGTCGACCAGCAGCGCCACCGGCGCGCCGACCGCCGACACCAGGACACCCGCCAGCCCGGGCCCGGCGACGTCGGCGGCGGAGGAACTGGTGCCCATCTTGGCGCTGGCCTCCACGTAGTGCTCGGGACTGCGTACCAGCACCGGTACGTAGGACATCCAGCTCACGTCGAACACCACCGAGGCGATGCCGACCGTGCAGGCGATCACCATCAGCACCGGCAGGTTGAGCGCGTGCCACCAGTACAGCAGCGGTACCAGGCCGAGCAGGACCAGCCGGACCAGGTTGGCGGCGAGCATGACCGGCCGCCGCCGGTGCCGGTCCGCCCAGACGCCGATCACCAGGGCGAGGCCGAGGTAGGGGACGAGTTGCAGGAAGCGCAGCAGTCCGACCTGCTCGTCGCTCGCGCCGAAGGCGCCGATCGCGGTGAGCGGGAGGGCGAGGTTGGTCACCTGGGTGCCGAGCAGCGAGACCGTCTCGCCCAGCCAGAATCGGAGGAAGTCGCCGTTGTGCCGGAGGCTTCGGGGAGCCGTCGGTGCGTCGACGGCGGTCGGCGCGGCTGAGGTCCGGGTCACCGCGCGCCCCCGGCGAGTTCGGCGACCGCGCCGGCCACCGCGTCGACCTCGTCCTCGGTGTTGTAGTAGTGCGGTGAGAGCCGCAGGCACCACTCGACCTCCTTGTCGGGGCGGGTACCGAGGAGTTCGGCGAGCGCGGCGTAGAAGCCGGCGACCTCGGCGGCGCGGGCGGCGGCCGCCTCGTAGCCGCCGATGCCGGCCTCCAGGCGCAGGTGGTCGACCATCGTCCGGAGGACCGGACGGGCCATCAGTCCGCAGCCGGCGTTGTTGAAGTGGATCACCGCCTCGCAACCGGGGGTGTCGGCCCGGAGGGCGGCGAGGTCCAGGAGCGGTTCCGTGCTGGAGCGGAAAGCGCTATTCTCGTTCTTCATGTCCGACGGTAGCAGTATCGAGACCCTGGTGGCGATCCTCCGGACCGAGATCGCCCGACTCTCCCCGGGCGACCGCCTGCCCAGCAGCCGCGATCTGATCACGCGTCACGGAGTCGGGCCGGTCACCGTCTCCAGGGCCATCGCCCTCCTGGCCGCCGAGGGCGCCGTCGTCACCCGCCCCGGCAGCGGCACCTACGTCGCCGCCCGGCGGCCGCGGACCGTCGGCGGCGAACCGGACACCTCCTGGCAGGCGGTCGTCCTGGCCGGCCGCCACTTCGTGCCCGAGCAGCCCGACGAGCAGCCGGGCACGGTGCCGGTCGGCACCATCCCGCTGTCCGGCGGCTACCTGCACGAGAGCCTCCAACCCACCCGGCTGCTCAGCGGGGCCCTGGCCCGGGCCGCCCGGCGCCCGGACGCCTGGTACCGCGCCCCGGCGGCGGGCCTGACGACGTTGCGGACGATCTTCGCCCGGCAGGCCGGCGGCGACGTCGGCCCCGAGGACGTCCTGGTCACCGGGGGCGGGCAGGGGGCACTGTCCATGCTGTTCCGCGCCATCGCGGCGCCCGGCAGCCCGGTCCTGGTCGAGTCGCCGACGTACTCCGGCGCGCTCGCCGCCGCGAGGTCCGCCGGACTGCAACCGGTGCCCGTACCGATGGACGACCAGGGGCTGCGCCCCGACCTGCTCGCCGACGCCTTCGCCATGACGGGCGCGCGCCTGCTCTACTGCCAGCCCACCTTCCACAACCCGACCGGAGCCGTGCTGTCCGGCGAACGGCGCCGCCAGATCGTCGACGTGGCGCGCGCCGCCGGGGCGTTCCTGATCGAGGACGACTTCGCCCGCCACCTCGGCCACGGGCGGCCGGTGCCCCGCCCGCTGGTCGCCGACGACCGGGACGGCACCGTCATCCACCTCACCTCGCTGACCAAGCCCGCCTCGCCCAGCCTGCGGATCGGCGCGCTGATCGCCCGGGGGCCGGTGATGCGGCGGCTGCTCGGGATGCGGCGGGTCGACGACTTCTTCATCGCGCGCCCCCTGCAGGAGGCCGCGGTCGAACTGCTCAGCACACCCGCCTGGGACCGCCATCTCCGCGGCCTGGCCACCGCCCTGCAACAGCGCTGCGCCGTGCTGGCCGGCGCCCTGGCGCGCGAGGTGCCGGACTGGACGCTGGCGCGCGTACCGGAGGGCGGCCTGCACCTGTGGGTGCGGCTACCGTCCGGCCTCACCGAGGCGGCCGTCGCGGAGGCGGCACCGGCGTGCGGGGTGTCCGTCAACCTCGGGCACCACCACTTCCCGGCCGAGCCGCCGGCCGGCCACCTGCGGCTCGGCTTCGCCGCGGCGGCCGAACCGGCCGAACTCGCCGAGGCCGCCGCCCGCTTGGGCGCCATCGCGGCCGCGGGGGCGGCTAGGGCCTGACCGGGGCTCAGGCGTAGATCGCCACCCGGGGCTCGACCGTGCCCTGGGCGGGCCCCTTGAGGACCGTCAGCCGGTAGTGCTCGGTGAGCTTGTGGTAGCCGTGCAGGACGGTCTTCGCCGGGATGAGCCCGGTGTACAGGGTGCCGGTCTGGCTGGCGAGCGGCATGGTGTTCCAGTGTCCGTCCGTCCCCAGCATTTCGAGCCTGATCTGCGCCGGGTCGAGGAACGGGCCCTCATCGGGCGACTCGATGAGGATCTGCGGGGCGACCGTCTGGTCCGTCGACGTGGGGTTGCGGTAGGTGACGGTGATCTGGTGCGGCGCGTCATCGCTCGGCAGCGGGCTGTCGGGCAGGTCGACGAAGCTGACCGGGGCGGCGGGGGCCGCCGCCACGGGTGCGGAGTCCGAGGCCTCGGCGGGGAAGGTGAGCGCGGCGGCCGGCAGGGCGGCGAGGGCGACGGCGGTCAGCACCAGAACCCGACGGGGGATCGTCCGGGTGAGCATGGCGCCTCCTTCGGTCGTAGGACGGCGGCTGGGGCGGGTTTCCCGGCGGACGGTGCCCGCAGTGCTACGGACGGTCGCCGGCCGGGCGGTTCGTACCCCTCCACCCTGCACGCGCCCGGCGGATGCCGCATCCGCCGGGCACGCGCGGGCCCTCGAGACGCCGCCCGGCGGCGGGGCCGTGGAGCAGTGGAACCCCTTATGACAACAGCATTGACGTCCAGCCGCTGTGGGCGCGCACGAACCGCAGATGGACGAGCTGACCATCCCCTTCCTCGGCCCCGAACGCGCCGCCTGGCAGTACCCGTTCGGCGCGCTCCAGCGCGCGGGCGTCACCCTGGCGGCGGGCAGCGACTGGCCGGTGAGCAGCCCGGACCCGCTGGCCGGTCTGCACGTCGCGGTCAACCGGATGGAGCCGGAGGCCGTCGACGGCCGGGTCTGCCTGCCCGAGCAGCGCCTCGACCTCGCCTCCGCCCTCGCCGCCGGTGCCGCGCATGTGAACGGCCACGACGACGCGGGCGCGCTGGCCGTCGGGCAGCTCGCCGACCTGGTCGTCCTCGACCGGGACATCCTCACCGGCCCCGCCGAGGAGATCGCCGACGCCCGAGTGCTGCGGACGTGCGTGGGCGGTGAGTTGGTCCACGCGGCCGACTGAACGCGCCCGCCCCGCCGCACCGTTCGCCGTCGCCGAGCCCACCGGGCCCGGCGACGGTCGGCTTTCGGAGCCCGCTCCCGTGCCCGCGCCGCCTCCCCTGCCCGTGCTCAGCCCAGCGCCGCCAGCCGGGCCTCGGCCGCGTCCAGGAGCAGGTCCAGGGCGTACGGGTAGCCGCTGCGCCGCATGTCGGTGGTGAGCAGGTGGGCGGTGGCGGCGATGTGGGGGTGGGTGGCGGCGTCCAGACGTGCGTAGGAGGCCTGCCAGACCTCCAGATCGGCTCGCGCCGCGGCCGCCGGGAGGGCGAGGGCGGCGGCGTCCAGGGCGGCGAACCCCAGGCTCTGGTCCACGAAGGCGTGGTAGATCCGTACCGCCTCCGGATCGGGGAAGCCCGCCCTTCGCAGGACCCCGAGGATCGCCTCGACGGCGGCTACCTCGTGGGTGCGGCCGGTGGTGCGGTGGGCGGCGAGCACGGCGGCCTGCGGGTGGGCCTGGTAGGCGGCGTGGATCCGCAGGCCGATGGCCCGCAGGTCCGCCCGCCAGTCGCCGGTGGGCTCCCAGCCGGCCTGGGCGCGCCCGATCAGCTCGTCGGCGACGGCCAGCAGCAGGTCGTCGGTGCTGTGGAAGTAGCGGTAGACCGCGCTGGGGTCGGCGCCGAGCGCGGTGCCGAGCCGCCGGACGGTGAGTGCGTCGGCCCCGTGCTGCCCGACCAGCCGTAGCGCGGTGTCGACGATCAGTTCCCGGGAGAGCACCACGCCCTGTTTGGTGGGTCGGCGTCGACGGCGCTCGGGCTCGGGGACTACGCGTTCGCTCATGCCCCACAGGCTATGTCAACGATCTTGACGTAATCCAGGGGTGGCCGGATCCCGACTGGGCCGGGGCGGAGCGTTCGGTGGGACCCCGAACGGAGGCCGTTGCCAGGGCCGGCGGGTCGGAATGAGTCGTGCGCGATTCTGTGCGCGGTGTGCCGAATTGCCGAAGCATTCGTAGCGGCGTTCGAGCTGGGGGCCGGCGTGAACGGTCGAGCGCCTTTGTCGACATGGCGCTTGTTCCCGGGTGGGGGAGTGTCCGGAAGTGGATTCATGCTGGTCGGGCGGCCCCTTCGGGCTGATGCACCGTCAGGCTGCGGCTCTCTGGATACGTCCGACAGGCCATCAAAGTTCCACGTTTTGCCACCCAGTTGGGCGAAATCCCTTTAAGCTCACGTTAACCATGGCGGATTCAGGACACGCCGTGGGCTCCCTCATGACGTCGGGTCGGATGACCCTTCTGGACGATGAGAGCAGGGATGAAGACAACGAAAGAACAGACGAACGGCGCCGCGCGCGGCCCGGATCGGCGACGGTCGGGCGTGCTCGGCCGTCGCTCGGTGGGCCGCCTCGCGGCGCTCGCGATCACCGTCGGCAGCAGCTCGCTGGCGGCCGTCCCGTCGGCGGTCTCCCAGACGGGCGACGGATCGGTGACGGTCCGGGTGATCCGGGCGGTGGACACCAGCGGGGCGTGGACGCCCGCACTGGAGCCGGGGATGGCGGGCGTGAAGGTGACGCTCACCGATGACGCCGGTGTCAGCATCGACGGCACCACGGCGGCGGACGGCACGGTGACGCTGGCTCCGGCGTCGACCAAGGCGACCGGCGGCAAGTACCGGGTGCAGGTGGTGAATCCGAAGCCGGGGGTGCTGTTCCCGGCCTTCGCCTCCCGCCAGGGGCTGGACGGCGCGCCGACCCAGCTGAGTTCCAACGAGGAGTTCGTCGACCTCTCCGGTGGCAAGAACGTCTCCTACACCACCGGGCTGTGGTACCCGGGGGACTACTGCCAGAAGAACGCCACCCTGGTGACCACCTGCCAGACCGCCACCTACCAGGGCGGGGCCCAGCGCACGCTGGTCTCCTTCCCGTACAGCGCGCGCGGCCAGGACGGCGTCACCGCCAACGCCACCAACCTCGCCACCGACGCCGAGACCGGCACGCTGTACGGCATCGCCTGGAACAAGGCCGACAAGCGGGTCTTCTCCTCGGCGACGGCCAAGCGGACCACCGACTACGGCCCCGGCGGCTCCGGCGGGATCTACGTCACCGACCCGGCGCAGAAGAAGACGACGGTCTTCACCACCGTCCCGAACGCGGGCAGCACCGCGCACGGGCCGGGGACGGACGACGCCTTCCTCGACGTGCCCGGCAAGGAGAGCCTGGGCGGCATCAAGATCACCGACGACGGAAAGGACCTCTTCGTCGTCAACTTGAACGACCGCCGGCTGTACCGCTACGACGCCACGGCGGCGACGGCGTCGGCGCCGAAGGCCGCCTATGCGATCCCGGACCCGGGCTGCCCGTCGGCTGCGGACTGGCGGCCGTTCGGCCTCGGCCTCCAGGACGGCACCGGGTTCCTCGGCGGTGTCTGCTCCGGTCAGTCCACCGGCAAGCTCGCGGACGTGCGCGCCGTGGTCCTGCCGTTCGACCTCGGCACCGGGGCGTTCGGCAAGGCGGTGCTGAACCAGCCGCTGGACTACCCGCGCCAGTCCACCGTCGGTGGGGGCCCGTGCGACGGCGCGGGCTGGTTCCCGTGGACCAGCACCTTCCCGGGCTCGCAGAACGGCAAGGTGTGCGGCAACACCACCATCGCCTTCCCCGAACCGGAGTTGGGCGAGATCCAGTTCGAGACCGACGGTTCGATGCTGCTGGCCTTCCGCGACCGCTTCGCCGACCGCGGTCCGGGCGCCCCGGCGCCGAACTCGGCCACCGTCATGTCCGGCGGCGACCTGAACAAGGCCTGCCTGTCGAACGGCACGTACGTGATGGACACCAACCTCGGCTGCGGGAAGACCGTCCGGGGCGCCCGGTTCTTCGCCACCGGCTGGGATGAGGTGGGTCACCACAACTCGGTGTTCGCCGGCATGGCGCTCTCCAAGGTCGAGAGCACCATCGCGGCCTCCGCTTTCGACCCGGACCACACCCCGGTCGGCTACGGCACGTCGTTCATGGAGCGTGCGGACGGCGCGCACGACCCGAAGTTCGGCCTGCGGCTGACCCCGGCGACGACCAGCTCCCCCTTCGGCAAGGGCGCCGCGATGGGTGACCTCGAAGTGCTCTGCGACCAGGCACCGCTGCAGATCGGCAACCGGGTCTGGTACGACCCCGAGCGCAAGGGCATCCAGAACCCGGGCCAGCTCCCGGTGAAGGGCGCCACCGTCAACCTCTACGACGAGTCGGGCAAGGTGGTCGGCACCACCAAGACGACGGCGCGCGGCGAGTACTACTTCGACGACGGCAACGTCACCGGCGGCCTCAAGCCGCACACCAAGTACACCATCCGCATCGACAACCCGGCCGACTACGCCAAGGGCGGCCCCCTGTACCAGTGGGTGCCCACCGACCACGACGTCGGCGACAACCACTTCATCGACTCCAAGGGCATCGTCCCCGCCGGCGCGAAGTTCCCCGAACGGGCGCTGACCACCGGCGGACCGGGCGAGAACGACCACACCTACGACTTCGGCTACCGCCAGCAGGAAGGCGCGCTGAAGCTGGTCAAGCACGACCAGGACGGCAAACCGCTGGCCGGGGCCAAGTTCCAGCTGTGGCACGAGACCAACGGCACCGACGGCCTCCAGACCACGGGCACCAAGCCGGACACGCCCGTCGGCGACCCCTGCACGACCGGTGCCGACGGCGTCTGCCAGGGCAGCGGCACGGCGGGGACGTACTACTGGCAGGAACTGAGCCCGCCGGACGGCTACTCGGCCCCGGACACCACGGTCTTCGGACCGCTGGTGCTCACCGCCGACAACCTCGACGCCGGCGTCTCGGTGACGGCCGTCAACAAGCTGATCCCCACCCCGACACCCACTCCGACCCCGACCCCGACCCCGACCGGGTCGGCGACGCCCACCCCGACCCCGACCCCGATTACACCCGGCACCCCGGCCCCGCCGGCCCCGCCGGCCCCGGCGCCGGGTGGGCAACTGCCCCACACCGGCGCGAGTGACGGAACGCCGCTGCTGGTGACCGGCGCCGTGGCGCTCGTCATCCTCGGTGCGGCACTGTTCGTGCTGGCGCGCCGACGCAGGGCCCAGCACCGATAGCCATCCCGTCATGACGGGGTGACAGCCCGGCTCGGGCGGGTTCGCGGACCACGGGTTCGCGGACCCGCCCGAGTCCTGTGACCGAACAGATGGGAGAAGGCAACCGCATGGCCCGCAAGACGAAGACCGCCGCCCGTCCGCCCCGCCGGAAGGCCCGCTGGCTGGGGGTGCTGATCGCGATCGCGCTCTGCGGCGCCGTGGCGGGCGGTGTCCTCGCGTACGAGACCGTCTCGGACGAGACCTCGGAGCGGCCGGTCACCACGGACGAGGCGTCCCGGCTGGCGCTGTCCCGGCTGAACCTCTACCAGGCCAGCCCGGTGGGCGTGGTGCTCACCGCCTCCGAGGGCGGGGGAGTGCAGGTCCGGGTCGAGGGGGTCGTCGACTACCGCACCCACCGGGGTGCCGGCCGCTACCGGACCACCGGCGCGAGCGGCCAGCTCGACCACGGCCTGGTCGTCTGGGACACCGGCGGCCTCGGCCTGGCCCCCGAGCCCGCGGGCGATGCGGCCCCGCCCTGGCAGCAGGCCGAACACGTCCCCCGGACCGGCTGGTCCCCGCGCTCGTACACCGCGGACCCGCTGGACGCCGGGCTCCGCCTGCTGGTCCAGGTCGGCGCCGACCGGCCGGACAACCCGCTGCTGCTCGCCCAGTCCGGCGCCCGCTGGCTGGGCCGGGACCGGATCGGCGACCGGAGCTACGACCGCTTCGCGGGCCCGCGCGCCCAGGGCTCGGCGCCGGACGGCGCGCGCTCGCCGCTCACCTACTGGGTGGACGGCGACGGCACGCTGGGCCGGGTGACCATGCAGATGGCGGGCCTGGGCACACCGACCACGGTGGACTTCTCCGGGCGGAACGCCGACGCCAAGCTCCCCGAGGCGCCCTGGCTCACGGGCTGAGGTCGACCGTCGTCGGAAAGCGCACAGGCCGCCACGTTCCGTAGTGGGGCGTGTGCACAACGTGGCCGGATCGCTTCGGGTCGTGCGCCCTTCAACCTCCGAACGGATGGCGGAGTCACTCCGCCCCGGCCGGGTGTCCCCCGCCCGCAACCGGGTAGGCGTTCAATAGCCCACCGATTTCGGGAGGCCGCCATGGACCTCGCGTTCCTCACTCCGCTGCTCGACCGGCCCGGCCCCTGGGCCTCCGTCTACCTCGACACCTCCCGCGCCACCGAGGACGCCGCCCAGCGCCGGGCGCTGATCGACCGCGCGGCCGTGCACCGGCTGGCCGGGCTCGGCGTCGACGACCGCACCTGCGTCGCCGTCCGCGAGCGGTTGGCCGCCGAACCGGCCGAGGGCTCCCCGCCGGGGCGGGCGCTGTTCGCCGCCGACGGCGAGGTCGTGGTCGACACGCCGTTGGCCGGCTCGCCGCCCGACGTGGCCGCGACCTGGGCGCCGCTGCCGCACACCGCCCCGCTGCTCGGGCTGCTCGACGACGCCGTGCCGCGCTGCCTGGTGGTGGCCGTCGACCGGACTGGCGCCGAACTGGAGCGCCGCGAGCTCGGCGGCGCCGCGCCGATGGGTACCGTCGAGGGACGGCAGTGGTGGGGTCGCGGCCACCGCGCCCCGCCCGCCGACCGGCACGAGTGGCACTACCGGCACCGTGTGGAGGATGCCTGGGACCGCACCGCCGGGATCATCGCCCGCCACGTGGCCCGGGTCTGGCCGGGCAGCGGCGCCGGCCTGCTGGTGCTCACCGGCGACGTCCGCGAGCGCCGTGCCGTCCGGGAGCTGCTGCCGCAGCAGCTGTGGCCGGACACCGTCGAGGTGGACGGCGGCGGCCGGGCCGACGGCATCGCCCGGGAGGCCTTCGACCAGCGGATCGAGACCGCCTGGAACGGTCACCGGACCCGCCACCTGGACACCGTGCTGGACGCCTTCCGCACCGGCATCGGCCGCCCGGGCGAGCACGGCACCGACGCCACCGGCACCGAGACCGCACCCGGCGCCGCCGCCCAGGGCGTGCCCGCCGTGGTGACCGCCGCCCGGCAGCACCAGCTCGCCGCGCTGCTGGTCCAGCCGAGCGGCCACGACCCGGAACGCCCGGTGTGGACCGGCCCGCAGCACGAGCACATCGGTGTCCAGCGGGCCGACCTGCGGGCCATGGGCGTCGCCGAGCCGCAGCAGGCACCGGCGGCCGACGCCCTGTTGCGCTGCGCGACCGCCGTCGGCGCCGAGGCCCTGACGGTGCCGGAGGCCGTCCCCGGCCCGCCCGGCGGCCTGGGAGCCGTCCTGCGCTGGTCCGCCTGAGCCTGATCACGGCGCGGGGGGCGGCCACCGTTCGTGTACAACGGCATCCGCGCGGAGGAGAATCGACAACGCGAGCGGGGGAGGCACATGAGGAGGCCGGCCATGAGAATCCTTGAGCGCCGCTACGCGGTGACCCTGCCGGGGCCGATCGGCGGGCACGCCCCACCGGCCGTCGTGGTGGTGCACGCCACCGACGCCGTGGGCCCCGGCGGAACCCTGGTCTGGGAGAGCGTGGAGGGTGACCTCCGGGTGGAGATCACCGGCGAGGTGGCCACCGTGCTGGCAGCCCCGGCCGGAACGCCGAACCACCCGTGCCTACACGCCGTAGCGCTGCCGGCGGGCCCCCTGGATTTCGAGTGCACCCAGGCGCCGAGCGCGTCCCGGGCGATGAACCCGTGACGCGCGCCGGCGGATGACCGCTTCCGCGGATCACCTCTCGCCGCCCTCCCCGGGGGGCACCCCCGTTGCCGTTCATCTGGGCGGACTGCGGGAACACCCGGTAACCGCGGGTCGGATCGAACCCGTGGATCTTCTTGGTGCCCAGGGCATCGTCGCAGGGTGTCCCCGGCTTCACCCGGGGAGGGGATCCGATCCTGATACCGGCGGCGCGGAGCGTCGCCGCACCGCTTCGGAATGCTGAACGGCGGCCCTGTTCGAAGGGGCCGCTTCTGGTCTCCGATGTACTGCCGTACCGCGGTCAGCCGTGTGTCGCCGGACGCAACCGCTCGATCGCCGATGCCGGATGGGGGGTGTTCCTCGCGATCCTCACCGCCACGGCAGTGAGCGTCGGACGGGACACGACGGCTGCGGACCCTCGCAGCACCTCCCGCAGATGTCCCGCGTGCGGACACACCGTCAAGGAGAACCGGCCCGCGCAGGACACCTTCCACTGCGTCAGCTGCGGCCACCGGGTGCACGCCGACCCCGTGGGAGCCGTCAGCACCCTACGGGCTGGTCCGTCGCGACGCCCCACAGGGTGAGCGAGAAGCCCCCGGCTTCAGTCGGGGGGAGGAGTCACGAGCATCGAACTCCTGAGCGCGCGTGGGCCGTTTCACGGGGATGCGAGGGGATGTGCCGCGAAGCTATGGCCGGGCCGAGGGCGTCGCATCCGCGCGTCGACGGGGTGAGGCAGGGGGCACCGGGGGTGTCCGGCTCCAGCCGTGAAGGGGCCCGCACGGGCGGGCCCCTTCACGGCTTCCTCATGGCCCCCGGCGGGTGACCACAGGGTCGAGCACGGGCCCAGTCGCGGGCCGGTCGCGTGGTTGGCGATGACCTCCGGACCGCCGTGGTGGGACGGTTCGCTCGCCCGTGCGAATGGTTCGAATCCCACTCTCCCGGATGCCGCCGGGAGGGTGGGGTTGGACGGTTCTATGAACCGTTTTCCTGAACTGTCTTAACCGGCTTGGTTTTAATCATTCGTTACGTGCCACTACTTCACGCGGACCGGGTCGACCGGCAAGGCTTCGGTCGGATTTCCGCCCGACCGCGCGACCGCGCGACCCGCCGCATGGGGAGGACCCACCATCGTGCCCAACAGGCAACGCCGACGGCTGCTGCTGCCCGCCGTCACCCTGACCGCACTCGGACTGACCACCGCTCAGGCCCTCGCCGCCCCCGTTCCGACCACCTTCCTGCCGCACCAGGCGCAGCACCTGGCCGAGGTCGGCCAGAAGCACGCCGCGAAGGTCAGCGGCCAGAGCGCCGCCAAGCACACCTTCTCCGCCAAGGCCGACGCGGCCGGCGGGGACGACGGCGGCGCGGACGAGGCGGAGAACTCCGCCGAGGGCGTCGCGCAGTACACCGAGGCCCGCACCGCCCCCGGTGTGGTCGCGCCGGGCGCCTACGGCGCGGCTTGGGAACAGTTGCAGTCGATGCCGCGCACCGGCGGTTCGTGGCAGCACGTCACCAAGAAGCCGTACAACTCGGACGACCCGCGCTACCGTGACGTCAACTCCAACTCCAGTGGCGGCGCCGGCCTGGTGACCGGTCGGATCACCGGTATCGCGGCCGACAGCGACGGCTACGTCTACGCGGGCGGCGCCAACGGCGGGGTGTTCCGCTCCCGTACGGGCGGTGGCCACTGGGAGCCGATCGCCGACAAGCTGCCCACGCTGTCGACGGGCACGCTGAACCTGGATGAGGGCGGGCGGCTCTGGTACGCCACGGGTGAGTCCAACACCGGCGCCACCTCCTACGTCGGCACCGGCGTCTACCTGTTGTCGGACCCGAAGCACGGGAAGTTCCAGCCCGGCAACCGCGTCGGCGGCGCCGAGCTGGAGTCCACCATCATCCACGCGCTGCGCTTCGGCGGCGGCAAGGTGTGGGCGGCGACCAGCCGGGGCGTGTGGAGCCACTCCACCACCGACCTCTCCGGCCCGTGGACGCTGGAGTTCGCGCCCAACCCGGACTACCTGCCGGGTGGTTCGAAGGCCAAGGATCCGAGCGCGCCGTACAAGAACATCGCCAATGACATCGCGATCGACCCCAAGGACCCGTCCAAGGTGATCCTGGCGGTCGGTTGGCGCGGCGGCGACACCTACAACGGCTTCTACAGTAAGGCGGCCGACGGCGGTTGGCAGCGGGTCTCCTCGCTGGGCGACCTGCCGACGGACGCGGCGAACGTCGGCAACGTGACCTTCGCGCGCTCGGCGGACGGCTCGCGCTACTACGCGATCGACCAGTCGCCGGACGTCATGGCGCACAACCCGGACACCGGCCTCAAGGGCATCTACGTCTCCAAGTCCGGCTCGCCGTCCGGCCCGTGGACGCTGATCGCGGACAAGGACAAGCTCAAGGGCTCGGGTTCCGCCCTCCAGGGCGCCGGCTACCAGCCGGGCATCCAGGCCTGGTACAACCAGTCCCTCCAGGTCGACCCGGCCAACCCGGACCACCTCTACGCGGGCCTGGAGGAGGTGCTGGAGACCAAGGACGGCGGCGCCAACTGGAGCGTCCCCGGCCCGTACTGGAACTTCCCGTTCCCGTGCTGGAGCATCGACCCCACCAAGCAGACCGGCGACTGCTCGCCGACCGTCCACTCCGACCAGCACGCCGTCGCCATCGGCTCGTACCACGGCAAGACCAGCGTGTACGTGGGCAACGACGGCGGCATCTACGACCGTCCCGTCAACGGCTCGGCGGACGCCTCCGGCCACGCCACCGACTGGAAGTCCCTGGCCGACGGCACCATCGACACCCTGCAGTACTACTCGGTCGGCGTCGGCAAGGACCCGGCGGACCGCTCCGGTAAGGGCGTCATCGTCAGTGGCGGTCTGCAGGACAACGGCGAGTCCATCCTGCGCGCCCACGACAAGGTGATGGGCTCCAACTTCGGCGGCGACGGGGCCGACACGCTGGTCGACCCGGCCAACGGCTGCAACATCGCCGAGGAGTACGTCTACCTCGACATGTGGGTCACCCAGAACTGCGCCGTCAACGACGGAAGTTGGACGAAGGACCCGAGCAAGGCCACCTCCTACGAGGTCGCCCCGCCCGACAAGGACACCAGCTCGGCCCGCTTCATCGCGCCGATCACCAGTGACCCCAAGGACGTCAACACCTGGATCGCCGGCGGCCAGCACGTCTGGGTCCAGCACAAGGGCTACGCGATCCGCAGCGGCAGCGAGTGGACCAGCGCCTACGACCTCGGCGCCGGGCACGTCGCCACGGCGGTCTCGACCGTCAACGGCACGGTGTACGCGGGCTGGTGCGGCCCCTGCAACAACCAGGGCTTCAGCCGCGGCATCGCGGTCGGAAAGACCGACGGCACCGGCTGGCACCAGCTCAACCTTCCGGTCGACGGCACCCTGCCGAACCGGTACATCAGCTCCTTCGCCGTGGACGAGCACGACGCCCAGCACGTCTTCGTGGCCTTCAACGGCTTCTCGCGGACCTGGACCGAGGGCCCCGGCGCGGGCATCGGCCACCTCTTCGAGACCCGTGACGGCGGCGCCACCTGGACCGACGTCTCGGCCAACCTGCCGGACATCCCGGCCACCTCGGTCAAGATCCTGCCGGGCGGCGGGCTGGCGCTGGGCACCGACCTCACCGCCTTCTACCGCGCGCCCGGCGAGACCGACTTCTCGGTGCTCGGCCGCAATCTGCCCACCACCTCGGTGCAGCAGCTCAAGACCGGCCCCGACGGCCGCCTCTACGCCGCCACCTTCGGGCGCGGCATCTGGTCGATCAACCCGCGCGCGCTGCACGAGGACAACGACAGCCAGGGCGACGACAACCAGGACTGATCACCGCACGTGAACCACCGGTGCCCGGCCCGCTCACCCGAGCGCGCCGGGCACCGGCGCTCCGGAACCGGGCGAGCGCCGCGCACGTCCAACCCCGGACCGTACGAGACCGGAGACACCCGACCGTGAAGAGACGCCTCGCCGTTCCGGCAGCCACCCTGCTCCTCGTCCTGACCGCCGGCGCCTGTTCATCCGGCGGCGCGAACCCCGCACCGGCCATCTCGCCCGCGCAGAGCACGGCCGAGACCCCGGCCGGAACCGCCGGCCCCACGCCGACCCCCACCAGCGCACCTCCCGTGCCCGTCACACCGACGGCAGCCACGTCCGCCACCGCCGGCCGCACCGCCGCCCCGAGTCGGACCCCGGTCCACCCGCCCACGTCGGCGACGAGCCGGGCACCCGTGACAACGCCGCCGAGCCCCGCAGCGACCCCGCCCCCTGGCAACGGGGACAACCCGATCGACCTCCAGCACCGCCCCGGTGGCTCGCCCTCCCGTTCGGCGGGCTGACCCGCGACCCGTACCGCCGGCTCAGGGGCGGGGTACCTCTCAGGGAGGAGCGGGCCCGGCCGGAGGTCGGCCGCCGGTCTGATCACGAAGAGGACCCGGAGCTGACGGACGGTCGTTCGTGCACCCCTAGGCTCGATGATCATCAGGCGGCACGAGCGCGTCTGACCCATCAGAACGAGCCGGGAACGATGACGACGTACCGATACACCCTGGCCGAGCTGCGCGGACAGCTACGGCAACTGGTCCTGAGCGGAGCCGCGATCGCGCTCGGCGTAGCCTTCCTGATCACCGCGGTCAGCGGCAGCGGAGCGCTGGTGGACTCCTTCAGCCAGACCGCGGCAGCCGAGGTCGGCCCCGGCGACATCCAGGTGAGCCGCCCGGCCGCGCAGGGCGGACTGGACGCCTCCGTCGCCGCCCGGGCGCGGCAGGTGGCCGGTGTGGCGGAGGTGGCCCCGCGGCTGACCGGGCGGGGCGCGGTGCTGGTCGCGGACGGGCGGCCGCTCGGCCAGGCCGCCGCGGTCAGCGCGGTCGCCGCGGACCCGGCCCTGCGCTGGCAGCTACTCAGGAACGGGCGCTGGCCGGTCGGTCCGGACGAGGTGGTGCTCGACGCCGACACCGCGGAGCGGATCGACGCCGCCCCCGGAGCCACGGTCAAGGTGGCCCGCGCCGACGGCGGCACCGCGACGGTCCGGCTGACCGGCACCTTGGACGGCCGTGGCGCGCCCAGCCTCGCCGGGCACCCGATCATCGGCGTCCCCGCCGACGCGCTCGCCCGGTACGCCACCGGCGCCACCGCGGGCACGCTGGACGTACGGCTGACCGACGGCGCCTCCCGGACGCGCGCCGTCGCGGACCTGGGGACGGCCCTGGCCGGTGCCGAGGCGCCCGAGGTACGCACCCGGGACGCCTCCGTCGCCGAGGCGACCCGGCAGAGCCGCACCCTCTACGGCGTGGTGCTGATCGCCGCGCTCTCCTTCGTCCTGATCGCCCTCGCGGTGGCCCGGATGGTCGTCGGCAACACCTTCTCCGTGGTGCTCGCGCAGCGGACCCGCCAACTCGCCCTGCTGCGCTGCGTCGGCGCCGACCGCGCGCAGATCCGCAGGCTGGTGCGCCGTCAGGGCCTGCTGCTCGGGGTGGGCGCCTCGGGCGTCGGGGTGCTCACGGCGGTCGGGCTGTGCGCGGCCGCCTCAGCGGTGGCCGGCGCCGCCGACCTCGGGCCGGTGCACCTCGCCCTGCTGCCCTCCCCGCTCACCTGCGCGCTGGCCGCCCTGTTCGGCGTGCTGCTCACCATGCTGGCCGTGCGCGGTCCGGCCAAGGCGGCCGCACAGGTGCCGCCGGTCGCGGCGCTCGGCGGCACCGGGCTCGGCACCACCGGTCCGGTCGCCAGGGTCCGCGCCGCAGTCTGGTCGACGGTGCTGCTGGCGGCCGGGGCCGCCCTGGTGGTGGTCGGTGGGCTGGTGGTGCCGCCGCCGATGGCCCTGCTGGCCGTCACGGTGGGCGCGATCGCCAGCTTCTTCGGGGTGCTGCGCCTGGCCGACCGGCTGCTGCCCGCCGTCGTCGGTGCGCTGGGCGGCCCGGTCCGGCGGCTCTGCGGGACGGCCGGCCGGCCGGCTCGCCACCCAGCAGCTGCGGCTGAATCCGGGGCGGACCGGCGCCACCGGCTCGGCGCTGCTGCTCGGCGTGACCATGATGGTCGGCGCGGTGACCGCTCTGGAGGTCACCTCCGACTCGCTGGTCCCGGTGGTCTCGGCGCGCCAGCCCGGCGTGTACTCGGTGACGGGCGCCAACGGCGCCACCCTGCCCGCCGGGGCACTCGCGGCGCTCGCAGCGGAGCGCGAGCTGGTGGTCGCGCCGGTCCGTTCGACCACTCTGCGGGTCGCCGGCCGGGACACCCTGGTGGCGGCGGTCGACCCGGGTCGGCTGCAGGCCGGCACCCCGGACCTCGACCGGCTCCGCGCGCTGCCGGACGGCGCCGCGCTGAGCGGCCTCGGCGACGCGTTCGGCGGCGGCGGGAGCGGGCCGCGCGACGTGGCCGGAGCGGCGGGCCGGCCCGGCGCGGAGCTGCGGATCGAACCCGCCCGCAGCGCCCTGCCGTTCACCCTGCAGAGCGGCGCGGTGCTGGTGGTCACCCCGGCGACCCTGGACCGGCTCGCCCCAGGAGGCGCCGTCACCACCGTCTGGGTGGGCCCGGCCGACGGCACCGACCGGGTCGGTGCCCGACGCGCCGTGGACCGCGCCCTGGCCGGTCAGCCGCAGCTCACCGTCACGGACACCGCCGCCCAGGCCGAGACCCTGCGCACGCTGCTCGACCGGATGACGGTCATCTCGATGGCGCTGCTCTCCTTCTCGGTGGTCATCGCGGGACTCGGCGTCGCGGCCACCCTGATGCTCAGCGTCAGCGAACGCGCCCGGGAGATCGGCATGCTGCGTGCCATGGGGATGTCCCGGCGCCAGCTGCGCCGGATGCTGACCCTGGAGGCCGTCCTGCTCTCGCTCGCGGGCGCGCTGCTCGGCACCGCCCTGGGCCTCGGCTACGGCTGGGCGGCGGCCGGCTCGATCACCTCGACCCTGGGCACCGTCGGCGGCCCGCCGGTGCTCCTGGTGCTCGCGGCGCTCGCGCTCACGGTGCTCACCGGCCTCGCCGCCGGCGTCGCGCCCGCCCGGCGGGTCGGGCGGATGAGCGCGGTCGAGGCGATGCGCGCGGCGTAGGAACGCCGCAAGGTGCCTGAGCGGACGGGAACTCGGCGGGCCCGGGAGGGCTCAGTGCCCGGCGGGCCCGGGAGGGCTCAGTGCCCGGCGTGCCCGGCGTGCCCGGCGTGGACGGCGACTCTCCGTCACCCGCTGGCGTGTTGGGCCCGGTGGGCGGCGACCCGGACACGGGTGGCGCAGCGGGGGCTGCAGTAGCGCTGGGGGGTGCGGCGGCCGGTGTCGATGAAGTGGCGGCCGCAGCCCGGGGCGGCGCACCGGCCCCAGGCGCAGCTGCCGCGTTCGCTGAGCCACATGCCGAGGGCGAGGGCGGCGGTGGAGAGCAACCAGTGGGTGAGGCCGGCGTCGTCGGCGGCCCGGGTGTGCAAGGACCAGGGGCGGCCGGGGAGTCGGACGAGGCGGGGGCGGGGCGGGTAGCGGTCGAGCAGGGCGTTGATCGCCTCGGCCGCCCGGTCGACGTCGTCGGTGTCGAGGACGGCGATCACGGCGGTGGTGGCGTCGCGCAGTTCGCGGGCGTCCGCGTCGGTGAGTCGGAAGGGCGGGCCGCCGTGGCGTTCCAGTACGCCCTGGAGCTCGGCGGCTCCCGCCTCGGGGTGCTCACGGACGGTGTTCGCGAGGGCGGCGAGGAAGTGGAGGCCGCGGGGGTTGCCGCCGTCGGGGGCCTGGGTCATGGGCTCACATTTCTCTTGATCGGATCCCTTGATCGGGTCCGCCGCCACCATGGTAACGTCAAAGTTATCAAGTAGGCGTTACGGAGGAGTGGCATGCGATTCCCGGCAACGACGTCCGTGCTCATCGTCGGCGGCGGCCCGGTCGGCCTGACGATGTCGCTCCTGCTCTCCGAGTACGGCGTGCGGCACCTGCTCGTCGAGGCGCACCCGGGCCCCTCGACCCACCCCAAGGCCCGTGGCGTGTCGGCCCGTTCGATGGAGATCTTCCGGCGCTGCGGCCTGGAGGAGGAGATCCGGCGGGCCGGGCTCCCCGCCTCCCAGGTCTTCTTCTATCGCGGCCGCAGCCTGGTCGACCCGGACTTCGTCCGCACCGGGGTGGCATCCGTCGCGGGGGAGGGTGTCGAGCGGACCCCCTCGCCGGGACTGGTCTGCTCCCAGGACGCCCTGGAGGCGGTCCTGCTCCGCCGCGCCCGCGAACTCGCCCCGGACGGCGTCCGGTTCGCCACCCGGCTGGTCTCCTTCACCGAGGGCGACGCCGGCGTTCACGCCGTCCTGGAGGAGCGCGACAACGGCGAACGGCACACCGTGCGCGCCGACTGGCTGATCGGCTGCGACGGCGCGTCCAGCACCGTCCGCGCCGCAGCCGGGATCGCCATGGACGGGCCGACCGGCCTGGGCCACTACCTCAGCGTCCGCTTCGAGGCCCCGCTCGGCGAGGTGGTGGCCGACCGGGCCAGCGCCTCGTACTTCCTGATCGACCCGCCCCGGGGCGGCTTCCTGGCCGTCGACAACGACCGGCACTGGATCTACCAGTACCGGTACGACCCCCGGTGCGACGACGTCGAACAACTCCGGAACGATCAAAGGAAGTTGGCCAGCCTGGTCCGGGCAGCGGCGGGCCTGCCGGAGCTGCCGGTCACCGTCCGCGACACCACCACCTGGCGGATGGACGCCCAACTCGCCGACACCTACCGCAGGTCGCGGGTGCTGATCGCGGGCGACGCGGCCCATGTGACGCCCCCGACCGGGGGCCACGGCATGAACACCGGCATCGGCGACGCGGACAACCTGGCCTGGAAGCTCGCCGCCGTCACCGCCGGGACGGCGGGCGAGGCGCTGCTGGACAGCTACGAGGCCGAACGCCGCCCGGTCGCCCGGCAGGTCATCGACCTCTCGCTGGCCAACTCCCGGGCCCGGGACGGCTACCGGATCGACGACGAGCTGCTGCTCACCGCGGCCTACGCCTCGACCGCCGTCATCCCCGCCCCCGACGCGCCCGCGCGGCCCGCGCTCGACCCGCAGTGCGAACACCCCGAGGGCGCGCCCGGCACCCGTCTCCCGCATCTGCGGCTCGCCGGGTCCTCGTCCACGCTGGACCTCGTCGGCCCCGGCTTCACGCTGCTCACCCGCCCGGACGGCCTCGCCTGGCGGCGCCAGGCGGAGACCGCTGCGGCCGCCGGACTGCCTCTCGCGCTACGGGAACTGACGGGTGATCCGGCCGGTGTGTTCGACCTCCCGGCGGGCGGAGCCCTCCTGGTCCGCCCGGACGGCCACCTCGCCTGGCGGGCCCCGCAACCGCCGGCCGCCGACGCCGGGCTGCGCGACGTCCTGCGCACGATCCTCTCCGCCTGATCGACGGAGGAGCGTTGCACGGCTGTTGCACTGCGAGTGGCAGGGCTCACAGCCGTCCGGGTTCGGTTCGTGATCGGATCCTCCGATGCGTCAGTTCCAGAAGTCCCCGTTGTCGGCGAGCCGTCGGCCGATCGCGGCCGCCGCGCTCGTCGCCTTCACCGCCGCCGTGCTCGCGGGCTGCGGCTCCCAACCCTCCGAGGCGCCGGCGGCGTCCGGCCTCGGCGGGCCGTGCGGGGCACCGCCGGCCCCGGTGTCCGGCGGCGTGCCGGACACGCACGGGCCGGCGGGGGACGGGGTGCGGATCACCGCCGTCAACGCGATGTGCGCGGAGTACGAGGTGACCAACTCGGGCGGCGAACCCGCCGATGTCACCGTGCTGTTCAGCCGGCTCTCGGCATCCGGGGCCGCGCTGGACAGCGTCACCGGAACCGTCGCCGGGCTCGCCCCGGGCGCCACCGAGAAGAAGCGGATCGACCTGGACGGGCGCGGCCCGGAGCGGCCGGGCGCCGGACCACGGCTGAAGATCGCCCAGGTCCGCAGCGTCCCCAGTGCCGAGGCCCCGCAGCCCGGCGGCCCCTGTCCGACGTCGGGTCTGCGGGTGTACGCCGACCAGGGCGACGCCGCGATGGGCCTGCGGGTGGTCGGCCTGATCCTGCGCAACTGCGGGACGTCCACGGTGACCGTCAACGGCTACCCGCAGCTGCAGTTGCTCGACCTGGAGCACCGGCCGGTCGACGGGGTGCGCATCCTGACCGGCGGCGCCGAGATCGCGACCGGCACCGGCGCCGACACCCCGCCGCAGGAGATCGCGCTGCGCCCGGGGGAGGGCGCCCACGCCACCCTGGTGTGGCGCAACACCACCGAGGCCGGCGAGCCGGTGAACGCCCCCTACGTCCGGGTCCGCGCCGTCCCTGGCGAGGACCCGGTGATGGTCACCCCGGAACTCGACCTGGGCACCACCGGACGCCTCGGCGTCGGAGCGTGGGTCCGCGACGACGGCAGGGAACCCGCGACCAAGCCGTCGGCGGGGTGACCGGGAGGATCGGCTCGCCCCGGCGCCACCCGGCCCCGACGGGCCGGGGCGATCGCGGTGCAGTTCCGCGACGCCGCCGAACACCGAGCCCGCGCGTCACGCGGCAGGCCGGTTCGAGGACGGGCTCGTGGATGGCGTCGCGCGCTGGGTCGGCGGCACGACCGCCGTGCCCACCGCGAGCCAGGCGCAGCCGAGCAGCCAGCCGCCGAGGACGTCCAGGGGCCAGTGCACCCCGAGGTAGATGCGGCTGAGGCCGACCAGGGCCGCGAACAGGGCGGCGCCCGCGAGGGCGGCCCGGGCCGCTGCCGGGTGGGCCCGGACGACGGCCATGGCGAGCAGTCCGGCGCAGACCGCCGAGGTGAAGGAGTGCCCGGAGGGGAAGGAGTAGCCGGAGGCGTCGGTGGCCCAGTTCGCCCGTGGCGGGCGGGGGCGTTCGAAGGCGTACATCAGGCCCAGCCGGACGAGCTGGCCCGCGACCAGCCAGAGCACCGGCGCCAGGAACACGGGGACGGCCCGGCGCGGGGGCCGGGGTGCGGACATGGCCCGGACGGTGACGGCCCCGGCGACCAGGGCGAGGAGGTAGGGAACCACACCGGAGCCGAGGTCGGTGATCACGACGGCCACCGCCCTCGCGGCGCCCGGCCGGTGGGCCGCGCTCCAGTCGTTGGCCCAGCGCTCGAAGTCGAACGGCGCCCAGCCCTGGCTGGCCAGCAGCGCCGCCAGGGCCGTGAACAGCAGCACCGCGGCGCCGGCGGCCACCGGCCACCGGCGCCGGGCGGCGCGGGTCACACCACGGTCCGCCGGCGCCACGGGACGCAGCGGGCCCGGCCCGCCGGCCGTCATCGCGCACCCGCCGGGATCGGCTCCGGCACGAACGCGATCCCCGGGGGGAGTGATCCGGCGTCCGGCGGGTTGACGGCCGGAGGGCTCGACGGGAGGTTCATCGGGTGCTGCGCCTTTCCTCGGAGCCGGGCCCGTGCGGGCTCGACGGCTGATCGGAGGTCAGGCCGATGCTCGCGTCTCCCGACGCCCGGCGGCGCTCAGCCACGCCACGGCCGCCACGATGATCACCGCGAGCACCAGGCTGACCGGCCCGGTGCCGAGGTCCAGACCGCCGCGCTCACGGCTGACGCCGGCCCAGTCGGCGAAGCAGGCGCCGAGCGGGCGGGTGAGCACATAGGCCCACCAGAAGGTCAGGACCGGCGACAGGCCGGAGAGCCGGTGGGCCAGCGCGGGTACCGCGATCAGGGCGGCGAACAGCAGCCCGGAGGGCAGGTAGCCCCAGCCCAGGGTGGCCGCGGTCAGGTCGCCGACGGCCGTGCCGAGTGCGAAGGTGGCCATCACCGCGCACCAGTAGAAGACCTCCCGGCGGCCGCCCGCGACGGTCTCCACCGCGAGCGTCCCCTCGGTCCGGCGCCACAGTGCGAACACCAGGGCGAGGGCCGCGGCGAACGCCACCGCCGAGGCGACGTACGGCACCCCGAGGGCGACATGGGCGACGTCGGCGGCCATGGTGCCGAACACGCTCACCATGATCACCGCCGCCCAGTACACCGCCGGGACGTAACGCCGGGCCCGGGCCTGGGCGAACAGCGCGACGGCCAGCAGCAGCCCGGCCGAGCCGACCGCCGGCACCGGCCCGAGGACCCGGGCGAGGTAGTCGGAGGTGGTCTCGCCCATGCCGGTGGTGAGGATCTTGACGACCCAGAACACCGCCGTCACCTGCGGGACCTTGCTCAGGAGGGGCCGCGCGGGCGCCCCCGGGCGGCGCTGGGCCGCCCGGGGGGTTGTCGTGGCGCCCACGTCAGCCGCCGAGGACGGTGTTGCCGGTGATCGTGCCGTTGGCACCGTCCAGGGTCACCGCGTGCCGCACACCGTCGGGGCCGAGGACCACGGCTCGCCAGGCCCGGCCGCCGCCCTGCTCGCCGACCGGGGTCAGCGACTCCACCTTGCCGCCGGAGACCGCGGCCGAGGCCTTGGCCACGGCCGCGGCCGCGTCGGTGGCCGGCAGCGGCGCCGGTGCGCCCGCCTCGGTCCGGCTGTCCCCGCCGGTGCGGTCCTCACGGCCCTGGTGGCCGTGCCGGCCGCCGCGCTGGTCCTGGCCGCTGCGCTGGTCCTGGCCACCACGCTCGTCCTGGCCGCTGCGCTGGTCCTGGCCACCACGCTCGTCCTGGCCACCATGCTGGTCCTGGCCGTCGTACCGCTCGTGCTCGCCCGCCGCCCACTTCCGGCCGTCGCCGTGGCTCTCGTGCTCGTGGTGCACCGCCACCGCGGCCACCGCGCCGCCCAGCACGACCGCCGCCGCGCCGACCACGACCCAGCGCTTCGACCGGCCGCGCACCCAGCGTCCGGCCCGGCCCAGGCCCGTACGCGTCCTGCCCACGCTCTTCTGCGGCTCCGCGCCTTCCATGGGCTCGCTCACAGCACCCACCCCGCTCCTCGACCAGGCCCGGGCCGTCCCCGGGCGAGACGGACAGGATGTCCGGGCCTTGCTGAAGATCAGCTGAAGACCTGAAGACCGTTGCTGATTTCGTAGTCGGACATCAACAATCCGGGCATTACGGCCCGGAAGGTCCGTCACGGTGTCACCAGGGCGCGAGTTGCGCTTCGGTGTCCTGAGTACGGTCTCGCGCTTCCTCCTCGCCCCGTTGGTGGGGGAGGGCTGCGCCACCTGCCCGCCCCGCGCTCGCCGTGCGGCGGGTGCGGGTGGTGCGGGTCTTCCGGTCGGCTCCACGCGGTTTCGACGCTTGCGCGTCCGGGTCTCCGGCCACTCCGGTACCCGTGATGCCGGCCGACGCGAGGTCGGCGAGGTTGCGGGCCGCGTTCTCGTCCCGGTCGATGACCAGGCCGCAGGCGTCGCAGGTGAACACTCGGACATGCAGCGGCGCGAGGCTCGGCGAAGCCGCCTGCGAGCGCAGTCGAGGTGTTTGGGGTTGGGCTCGTACCGGACCTCGCCCAAGCTGTCCGTCATCACCGCCAGACACTTCACGCCCAGGTCCACGCCCACCGCCACGTTCGGGCGTGCGGTGGCGTGCTCGGTCTTCCTGATCTCCGCCTGGAGCGAGACGAACCACCGGCCGCGCTCATGCCGCACTGTGGCTGAGAGGATGCGGACCGTGCCGCCCGCGATACGCCGCTCAAGCTTGCGCGTGGACTCGTGGGTGCGGATCGTCCCGAGCCGGGGGAGCGTCACATGCCTGCGGTCCGCCTCGACGCGAATGGTGCCGGTGGTGAACCGGCACGCCAGCCGCGACGTGTGCTTCGACTTCCGACGAGGCATCCCCACGCGCTTGCCCTTGCGCTGGCCGCGCTTGGACTTGGTGTAGTTGTCGAACGCGGCAGCGGCGTTCGCCAGCCCGGTGTTGTACGCCTCCTTGGAGTTCTCCTCCCACCAATCGGCGAACCTCGGGTCGGTCTTCTTGGCCTGGTTGAACTCCATGCGCAACGCGGGCAGCGACCACGGCCGCCACGGCGTCAACCCAGCCTCGGGAACTCCGTAGGATGTCTCCGCCTCGCGCTGCCACCACGACGCCTCAACCCATGAGACGGCCCAGTTGTAGGCGGCCCGCGCCGCACCGCAGTGCGACCGAAGAGCCGCCTCCTGCCCGGAGTTCGGATCCAGCGCGAAACGGTACGCCTGAACCACGAAACCCGGACGCGCCTCGAACCCCCGCACAAGACACCCCCAACCCCAGCCAGACCGACAACTCCCCGGGCCGTATCGGACAGCACTGACAAACAGCCGAAATATCCGAATTGCCGAGAATCGCCCATGGAAACGGCAACAGCGGTCAACCCCTTCGGCTTCCCGCCGAGGCGACCTGCGACCCTGGTGGGCATGCGCGTACTGGTGGTGGAGGACGAACGTCGGCTGGCCCTGGCCCTGCAGCACGGGCTGGCCGCCGAGGGGTTCGCCGTCGACATCGCCCACGACGGCCTGTCCGGCCTCGCCCAGGCCATGGACCACGCCTACGACGTGGTCGTGCTCGACATCATGCTGCCCGGCCTGAACGGCTACCGGGTGTGCTCGCGACTGCGCGCCTCCGGCAGCGACGTCGGCATCCTGATGCTCACCGCCAAGGACGGCGAGTGGGACGAGGCCGAGGCGCTGGACACCGGCGCCGACGACTACCTGTCCAAGCCGTTCTCCTTCGTCGTGCTGGTCGCCCGGCTGAAGGCGCTCGCCCGCCGGATCGGCAGCCGGGCGCCACGGCGCACCGTCCTGGGTGACCTGGTGGTGGACTCCGCCGCCCGCACCTGCACCCGGGGCGGCGCGGCCATCGCCCTCACCCCGCGCGAGTTCGCCATCCTCGACCACCTCGCCCGGCGGGCCGGCGAGGCCGTCTCCAAGCGCGAGATCCTCGAAGCGGTCTGGGACAGCGGCCCGGACAGCGACCCCAACACCGTCGAGGTCCACGTCAGCGCCCTGCGGCGCAAGATCGACACCCCGTACGGGCGGGCCGCCGTGCAGACCGTGCGCGGTGCCGGCTACCGACTGGCGGCCGACGGTGGCTGACCGCACCCCGATCCGCCGGGTCCGTGCCGCCCTGCGCCGCCGCCTCGACGGACACCGCCGCCCCGACGGACATCCCCGCCTCGCCCGGCACCCCCGCCTCGCGGCCCTGGTCGACCGGCTGACGCCGCGCTCGGTCCGCGCCCGCACCACCCTCGCCGCCTGCCTCAGCGTCGCCGTCGTCCTCGCCGTCGCCTCGGGCGCCGTGGTCCTGCTGCTGCGCGCCAACCTGGCCCGGATCGTCGAGGACGGCGCCCGCGAGCAGGCCCAGGCCGTCGCCCGCACGGCCGAGGACGGGCGGCTCGGCAGCCAGCTCCCGCTCGACCACGGCACCGACTTCATCCAGGTGGTCGACGCGAACGGCCGGGTGGTCGCCGCCAGCCAGAACCTGACCGGCCACCCGGCGGTCGCCCCCACCGGCCACCCGAACGGCCGCAGCACCTTCAACCTGCGCGCCCTGGGCGACGAACACCACCAGCGCGTGACCACGCTGACCGCCGTCACCCCCACCGGCCCGGTCACCATCCACGTCGGCGCCTCGCTGCGCACCGTCGACGCCGCCGAGGACCTCACCACCGCCGCCCTCGCCGGGCTGAGCACCGTGCTGCTGCTCACCGTCGGCGCCCTCACCTGGCGGGCGACCGGCCGCGCCCTGCGGCCGGTCGAGGCGATCCGCGCCGAGGTCGCCGCCATCGGCGACCGGGACCTCGACCGCAGGGTCCCCGAACCGCGCAGCGACGACGAGATCGCCCGGCTGGCCGGCACCATGAACGCGATGCTCGGGCGCCTCGAAGCCGCCGGGCACCGCCAGCGCCGCTTCATCGCCGACGCCTCCCACGAACTGCGCAGCCCCCTGACGGTGCTGCGCACCCAGCTGGAAGTCGCCCGCGCCCACCCGGACCCCGAGGTGCGCGGCGACCTGGTGGCCGGAGCCCTGGAGGACACCGAACGCCTCCAGGCCCTCGCCGCCGACCTGCTGCTGCTCGCCCGCCTGGACGCGGCCGGCCACGACTGGCCGGGTGAACCCGTCGACCTGGTGGAGCTGGTGCACACCACGCTCGCGGCCCGAGGAGCCGAGCCCCACCTCGTCACCGTCCACCTGCCCACTGCCGTCACCGTGCCCGGCAACCCGCTGTGGCTCGGACGGCTGCTGACCAACCTGCTCGACAACGCCCAGCGTCACGCCCGACGCCGAGTCACCGTCCGCCTCGCCGCCGACCGGGCCTCCGGCGGGGCCGTGCTGGACGTGGCGAACGACGGGCCGGTGATCGACCCGGCCGACCGGGAGAAGATCTTCGAACGCTTCGCCCGCCTCGACGACGCCCGCAGCCGGGACGACGGCGGCACCGGTCTCGGCCTGCCGATCGCCCGTGACATCGCCGCCATCCACGGCGGGACGCTCACCGTCCTCGACACCCCAGGGGCGACCACGTTCCGTACCCGTCTGCCGGTGCTTTCCGGGTGAAAAGCACCCGCGACCGTCACCTGGAGTGATCGGCAATTTGGCCGACGTCGTCAGGCGGTCCGCGTCGGTGCGTGCCTAACGTGGCGTTCCGGGGGCCACGTTGAGCACTTCCGCGGGTCAGGACGAATGGTCCGGCCCGCCTTTCAGGAGGCAGTACACACATGAAGCTTCGGGCATGTTCGAGCGCGCTGGTGACCGCCGCGCTGACTCTCGGTCTGACGGCCGTCGCGTCCCCGGCCGGGGCGGCGGACCCGGCCGGGGCGGCGGGCCAAAGGCCGTTCCTGGACCGGTTGAACACCGTGTCCTTCGTCGCGTCCACCGTCCCCGAGAACGGCGACCAGAACCCGTACGGTACGTTCACCATCCGCGAGAGCATCGGTGATCTCCACCGGGGCAACGTCCTGGTCAGCAACTTCAACAACTCGGTCCCCCTGCAGGGCCTCGGCACCACGCTGGTGCAGATCAGCCCGAACGGCACCAGGACCACCTTCGCCACGATCGACCCGAACAACCTGCCCGGCCCCTGCCCCGGCGGGGTCGGCCTCACCACGGCGCTGACCGTCCTGCCCGGCGGCTGGGTCGTGGTCGGCAGCCTCCCCACCACGGACGGCATGCCCGACACCGCCCAGGCCGGCTGCCTGCTGGTGCTCGACAAGCACGGCACGGTGCGCGAGACGATCGAGGGCGGCGGCATCAACGGGCCCTGGGACATGACCGCCGTCAGTACCGAGAAGCGGGGCGGGGGGAGCGGGCAGACCGAGCTGTTCGTGACCAACGTGCTCAACGGGACGGTCGCGGGCGGCGGCGCGGAGGTCGACGAGGGCACCGTCCTGCGGATCACCCTGTGCACCGAGGGCGACCAGCCGCCGCAGCGGGTGGCCACCACGGTGATCGGCTCCGGCTTCCCCGAGCGGACCGACCCGGCGGCGCTGGTGGTCGGCCCGACCGGCGTCGGCCTCGGCCACGACGGCACCCTCTTCGTCGCCGACACGGTGCTGAGCCGGATCACCGCGATCCCGCACGCGCTGACCCGGGACGACAGCGCCGGCATCGGGCGGGTCATCACCTCGGGCGGCAGCCTCAACGGCCCGCTGGGGATGGCCATCACGCCCAAGGGCGACATCCTCACCGTCAACGGTGGCGACGGCAACATCGTCGAGACCACCGAGCGCGGTCAGCAGGTGGCGACCAAGCAGATCAACAACGAGGGCAACCCGCCCGGCGCCGGCGCGCTCTTCGGCCTCGACCTGGATCTGGACCGCGACGCGGTCTACTTCGTCAACAACACGGACAACGCCCTCGACGTCCTGCACTGAGCGGGCCGGGAGTGCGGCGCCCCGGTGTCGACGGGTGCTGCGGGCAGGCCGGTTCTCCCATCGGGGCGGCCCTCGACCGTGGACATCGTCCGTCAGGGCGCCAGGACGCTGATGGTCCCCACCCCGCGGGCGGGCCTGACGCCGCCCTCGCGCTCGACGGCCACCTTCACCGTCGCCGTCACACCCGCGCACTCCCGGTGGTGCCGGCCCCGGATCACCGCCCGGGGGAAGGCGACGGCCCCCGCCGCGCGGGTGCGGCGGGGGCTTGTGCGCGCTCAGTCGACGGAGAGCCGTGCCCGGAGTTCGCGCTTGAGCAGCTTGCCGCTCTGGTTGCGCGGCAGGTCGGCGACGAAGACGACGTTCTTCGGGGCCTTGAAGGGAGCCAGGCGGCCCTTGACGTGGGTGATGAGCTCGGCGGCCGTGGGAACGGCGACATCGGGCTTGAGGACGACGAAGGCGGTGACCGCCTCGATCCACTTCTCGTCGGGTGCGCCGATCACCGCGACCTCGGCGACGGCGGGGTGGGTGTGGACCACGTCCTCGACCTCGCGGGAGGCCACCAGGACGCCGCCGGTGTTGATGACGTCCTTGATGCGGTCGACGACGGTGAGGTAGCCGGCCTCGTCGGCGACGACCAGGTCGCCGGAGTGGAACCAGCCGTCCTCGAACGCCTCGGCGGTCTCCTCCGGCCTGTCCCAGTAGCCGAGGCACAACTGCGGGGACCGGTAGACGATTTCGCCCGGGGTGCCGGGCGGCACGTCCGCCCCGTCGCGGTCGACGATCCGGGTCTCCACGAACAGCACCGGGCGCCCGCACGAGGACGGTCGCTCCGGGTGCTCCTCGGGCCGCAGCACCGCGGCGAGCGGCCCGACCTCCGACTGGCCGAAGCAGTTGTAGAAGCCCACCTCGGGGTGGCGGGCACGCAGTCGGTCGAGCACCGTCACCGGCATGATCGAGGCGCCGTACTGCGCCTTGCGCAGGGAGGACAGGTCGCGCCGGTCGAGATCGGGGTGGTCGGCCAGCGGCACCCACACCGTCGGGGCGAGGAAGAGCGAGCCGATCCGGTCGCGCTCGATCCGCCGGAGCACCTCGGGGATGTCCGGCGACTCCATCAGCACCACGGAGGCGCCGACGGCGAGGTAGGGCAGCAGGAAGACGTGCAGGCCGGCCGAGTGGTAGAGCGGCATGCAGATCAGCGGCCGGTCGTCCTCGCGCAGGTCGAGGGCGAGGATCGCGGACACGTACTGGTGGGTGAGCGCGCGGTGGGTCATCATCGCGCCCTTGGGGCGGGAGGTGGTGCCGGAGGTGTAGAGCAGCTGGGCGAGGTCGGTGTCACGCACCCCGGTGTCCGGGTCGGGCACCGGGCCGGTCAGCGCGGCGTCGAGCAGCGCGGCGTCGAGCAGTCCGGAGTCGTCGCCGCGCAGCGGCACCACGTGCGCGATGTCGAGCTGCTTCCGGACACGGTCGACCTCCGGCGCCAGCGCCGGGTCGGTCAGGACCACCCGGCTGCCGGACTGGCCGAGCAGATAGCTCAACTCCTCGCCGGTCAGCGCGTAGTTGACCGGGACGTGCACCAGACCGGCCCGGGCGCAGGCGAGGAAGGCGATCGCGTAGGCGTCGGAGTTGCGTCCGTAGGCCGCGACCCGGTCGCCGGGGCGCAGACCCAGCGCCAGTAGGTACCCGGCGGCGCGGCTGACCGCGTCGTCGAGCTGCCGGTAGGTCCAGGTGCGGTCGGCGAAGGACAGCGCGGTGCGGTCGGGTGCGCGGCGGGCACTTCGCCGCAGCAGTCCGTCGACGGTGCTGCTCCGGGGATCGTTGAGCATGGTCGCGGTCTCGCTTTCGAGTTCGGGCTCGTGGACGACAGCGGGCACCGGACATCATGCTGCCGCGTCCACCCGTCTCGACACCGGCCGGGGTGTGGTGGTGGCATGACGGGCGGGGAAAGACCCCCGATGCCCGCACCTGCTCCTGTCGTTCCCCCTGTCCCCGTTGTCCTCCCCGAACGGACGCATGACCTTGGACTCCCTGCTGCTCTCCCGTCGCGACCTCGCATTCCTGCTGCACGACTGGCTGGACGTCACGGCCCTCACCCGCCGCCCCCGCTTCGCCGACCACGACCGGGACACCTTCGACGCCGTGCTGGAGCTCAGCGAGGCCATCGCGACGCGGCACTTCGCCACCCACAACAAGAAGAACGACGCCGAGGAGCCCCGCTTCGACGGCGAACGGGTGCACGTCATCCCGGAGGTCAAGGAGGCCCTGCGGGTCTTCGCCGAGGCCGGACTGGTCGGCGCCGCGATGGACTACGAGGTCGGCGGCCAGCAGCTGCCCGTCGTGGTCGCCAACGCCTGCCGGGCCTGGTTCCAGGCCGCCAACATCGCCACCGCCTCCTACCCGCTGCTCACCGTCGGCAACGCCAACCTGCTCCGGGCGTACGGCACTCCGGAGCAGATCGACACCTATGTGCGCCCCATGGTCGAAGGCCGCTTCTACGGCACCATGTGCCTGTCGGAGCCCCAGGCCGGCTCCTCGCTCGCGGACATCACCACCAAGGCGGTGCCGCAGGGCGACGGCACGTACCGGATCACCGGCACCAAGATGTGGATCTCCGGCGGCGACCACGAGCTCAGCGAGAACATCGTCCACCTGGTGCTGGCGAAAATCCCCGGCGGTCCGGCGGGCGTGAAGGGCATCTCGCTGTTCATCGTGCCCAAGTTCCTGGTCCGGCCGGACGGCACTTCGGGGGAGCGCAACGACGTGGTGCCGGCCGGCCTCAACCACAAGATGGGCTATCGCGGCACCACCAACACGATGCTCAACTTCGGCGAGGGACGGCACACCCCGGGCGGCGCCCCGGGCGCGGTGGGATACCTGGTCGGCGAGGCCCACCACGGGCTCGCCTACATGTTCCACATGATGAACGAGGCCCGCATCGGCGTCGGCCAGGGCGCCACCGCACTCGGCTACACCGGCTACCTGCACGCCCTCGACTACGCCCGCACCCGCCCCCAGGGCCGTCCGCTCGCGGCCAAGGACCCGGACTCGCCGCAGGTCCCGATCATCGAGCACCCGGACGTGCGCCGGATGCTGCTGGCGCAGAAGAGCTACGTGGAGGGCGCCCTCGCCCTCGGCCTGTACTGCAGCCGCCTGCTGGACGAGGAGCACACCGCCGAGGAGGAGTCCGACCGCGCCCGCGCCCACCTGCTCCTGGACGTCCTGACCCCGGTCGCCAAGAGCTGGCCCTCGCAGTGGTGCCTGGCCGCCAACGACCTCGCCATCCAGGTGCACGGCGGCTACGGCTACACCCGTGAGTACAACGTCGAGCAGTTCTACCGCGACAACCGGCTCAACCCCATCCACGAGGGCACCCACGGCATCCACGGACTGGACCTGCTCGGCCGCAAGGTCGTCATGGACGGCGGCGCGGGGCTGAGGCTGCTCCTCGACACGTTCGCGGCCACCGCCCTGCGGGCCGAGGAGGTCGGCGGCGAGGCGGCGGAGCTGGCCGCCGCGCTGGAGCAGGCCGCCGGCCGGATCGGGCGGACCACCGCCGTGCTCTGGTCGACCGGGGACCCGGCGACCGCGCTGCCCAACGCCTCCGTCTACCTGGAGGCCGTCGGCCACGTGGTGCTGGCCTGGATCTGGCTGGAGCAGTACCTCGCCCTGGGCGACGGCGCGGACGCCTTCCACGAGGGCAAGCGGCAGGCCACCCGGTACTTCTTCCGGGTGGAACTCCCGCGTACCGGACCGCAGTTCGACCTGCTCGACAGCCTGGACCGGACGGCGGGGGACTGCCGGCCCGAGTGGTTCTGAGCGGCCGCCTCGGCTGAGTTCAGCCCGCCCGGACCGTCCGGGCGGGCTGGGCCGGGTCCTTACGCACCGGCGCGGATTCCGACACAGTGGGCGCACCGGGCGGGTGTGGATCCCCCCGGGCATTGGTAGCGCCTGCTACACCTCGCTACGCTCGCGACCATGAAACAGCTGACCGTGCGACCGGACGACACAGTGCACCGTGCCCTCGGCGAGCGCGCGCGGCGGTGGCCCGCGCTTTCGGCCGAGTTCGGGCCGTCCGTGCGGAGTGTCCGCGTGACCGAGGCGGACGCCGCATGATCCTCCGGATCGACCGGGCCTGGCTGCTCGACATCGCCCACCAGTGCCTGCCGGTCGACCCGGACATCACCGACTACGGCACCCTCGCCGCCGCTGTCGCCCGGCACGCCGACTCCGTCATGGACGTCCCCGTGTACGAAGCCGTCCACCAGCGCGCCGCCGCGCTGATGCACCAACTGATCCGCGTCCCGGCCCTGGAGTTCGGCAACGAGCACTTCGCCGCCGTGGTCGCCGCCGCCTACCTCAGCGCCTCCGGCGTCATCGTCACCGCCGAACCCGAACGGGCCGTCGCCCTCGCGGCCCGCATCCGCGCCGGTCAGGCCGACGTGCGCGAGACGGCGGAGGCCATCCGCACCTGGTACCGCTGAGGGGGTTCGGCCGGGTCGTCGAGTGCCCGTGAACCTCAACACCCCACCGGTGTTGGAATCCCCCGGCCTTAGCCGAGGGAGGATGTCAACGAGCGGTTCATGGCGCTGGTACCCGCGGCCCACCCCCCTCGCCGGGCGGGCCGAGCTGAACGCGTCCGAACTCTCCACCACCGGCCTGCTCACCTGGCCCCACCAGATCAACAGCGGGCTCTGCGACCGCCTCCTGGCCGCCTTCCGGATCGGCGGAGCCGGCCTGCGCATCATCCCCCTCACCGGCCCTTCGACCACCGTCGACCAGGTCGTCCTCACCCCCGTCGAGCCGTCGGACACCGCCACGGCCCTGCGCGACCTGCGGCTGTACGCCTCGGCCGAGTCGCCCTCGCCTGCCCGGTGAGGGCTGTTCGGCCGTCGGACGCCGGGATCCGGACAACTCGGCGCCGCGGGTGGCGGAGTTCGCCGGGATCACAGGCGGCTCGCCGCCAGCGGCTTCTACGCTCACAGTTCGCACGAACACCGTGGCGCGAGGGGGGAATGCCGTGGCTCGCAGGCCCGTCAGGCGACGCCGGTCGAACGCTGCTCGCCGGGCGCAGCAGGCCAAGGGCAACGCGCTGCTGACCGGGGCGGTCGCCGGACTCGTTCTGCTCGCCCTGGTGGTGCGGTGGTCGGCCCATCACCTGCTGCTGGTCGCGGCGCTGCTGGCCGTGGTCGCGGCGGTGGGTGTCGCGGTGCTGCGCGCGCGAGTGCGGGCGCGGCAGCGGGAGTTGGCCGCGCGGGCGGCGCAGCTGCGGCACATCGGGCCGTTCCTGACGATGAGCCCGAAGGCGTTCGAGCACGCGCTGGCGGACCTGTGCCGGCGGGACGGCTGCACGAAGGTGACGGTGGTCGGCGGCGCCGGGGACCTCGCGGCGGACGTGCTGGCGACCACTCCCGCCGGGCAACGGATCCTGATCCAGGCCAAGCGGTACGGGCCGCGGACCTTCGTCGGCTCGGACGACGTCCAGAAGGTCAACGGCACGTACCGTGACGTGCACCGCTGCGACCTGGCCGCCGTGGTGACGACCAGCTCGTTCACCAAGCCCGCCGCCGCGTTCTGCGCCCAGGTCGGCATCCGCGCCGTCGACCGGCAGGCGCTCGCCCTGTGGGCGGAGGGCAGGGGCCGGCCGCCCTGGGGCTGACCCCGTACGGCCCCGGTGTGTCAGTCCGGCCCGTCGGTCCGCGGCGCGCAGGCGCCGCGACCAGCCGGCGGCGGTTCAGCGCACCAGGGGGAGGAACATCGTGTCGACGATCTCCTCCAGGACGTGGTCCGGCACGGGGGCGTAGGTCACCAGGATCTCGTGGCGCAGCAGGTCGAACGGCAGGGACTTGATGCGTTCGGTGAGGCGCTCGGGGGTGATCTCGCCGCGGGCGGCGGCGCGTTCGAACATCACGTCGCCGGTCTTCTCGGCTCCGGGGCCGCCGTCGAGGAGTTCGTCCGGGGTGGTGCCGGTCGCCTGGTGGTAGCTGGACAGGTGCACGTTCATCACGGTGATGAGCTGGACGCGGGTCGCGTTGATCGTCCGCATGAGCGTGAGGACGTCCTCGCGCAGGCTGCCGGTGTCCGGTACGTCGATCCGGGCCTGGTCCAGGGCGTGGGTGACGGCGGCCCGGACGAGTTGGTCGCGGTCGGACCAGCGGCGGTACAGCACGGGCGGGCTGGTGCCGGCGCGCTTCACGACGGCTTCCATGGTGAACCGGGCGTAGCCGCCGCAGGCGAGTTCCTCCCAGGCCGCATCGAGGAGTGCCTTCTCCAGTGCGGCTCCGCGTCGTCGCTCGGCCATGTGAACCTCCTCATTGGATAGATTTGCCTATCTTATCTCGCCGCCCTACTGTGAGGCCATCAAGATAGACGCCTGTATCTTAAGGAGGTCGTCATGACCGCCCCCCACCTCGCAGACCCCGCCCCGCCCACGGCCGACGCCGACCGGGTGGACCCCGCCGTGTGGCGGATGGCCGTCACCCTGATCACCGGCGCCCTGGCCGTCGTCTTCGACACCACCATCGTCAGCGTCGCCCTGGAGGACCTGTCCCGGGACCTGCGTGCACCGCTGTCCACCGTCCAGTGGGTGAGCACCGGCTACCTGCTGGCGGTGTTCGTCACCATCCCGCTCGCCGGCTGGGCCCAGGCCAGGTTCGGCGGCCGCCGTCTGTGGATCACCGCCCTGGGCGTGTTCCTGCTCGGCTCGATCGCGAGCGCCCTGGCCTGGAGTGCCGTCGGCCTGATCGCGTTCCGGGTGGTGCAGGGCATCGGCGGCGGCGTCATGATGCCGCTCACGGCCACGCTGCTCGTGCAGGCCGCCCAGGGTCGCGACAGCGGCAGGGTGATGTCCCTCATCACCGTGCCCACCGCGCTGGGGCCCGTCCTCGGCCCGGTCCTGGGCGGGCTCATCCTGCACCTGGCCGACTGGCGGTGGATGTTCCTCGTCAACATCCCGTTCTGCGTCGTCGGCGGCCTGCTCGCCTGGCGCGACCTCCCCGACGACCGGCCCGGCCCCGAAAGCCCCCGCCCCCGCCTGGACGCCGTCGGCCTGCTGCTGCTGTCACCGGGCGTGGCCGCTCTCATCTACGGGCTGTCCGAGGTCCAGGGCAGCGCGGGGTTCGTCAGCGCGGACGTCCTCGTCCCCGTGATCGGTGGAGCCGCCCTGATCGGCTGCTTCACCGCCCGGGCGCTCGCCCGCCCCGGCGGCGCCCTGGTCGACCTGCGGCTGTTCCGCCACCGCGCCGTGGCCTCCTCCGCCACGCTGCTGTTCCTGGGCGGCATCGCGCTGTACGGCGCCATGATGCTGCTGCCCCTGTACTTCCAGCAGGTCCGCGGCCGGGACGCCCTCGGCGCCGGGCTGCTCCTGATCCCCCAGGGTGTCGGCGCGCTGATCGCGCGCGGCCTGGCGGGCAGGTACACCGACCGCTTCGGGCCGCGCCGGGTGTCCCTGGTCGCGTTCGGGTTAGTCGCCGCGTCCACCGTGCCGTTCGCGTTCGTCACCGCCCACACCGGCGAGCTCTGGCTGATGGCCGCCCTGCTCGTGCGCGGCATCGGCCTGGGCACCGCCATGATCGCCCCCATGGGCGCCGCCTACGTCGGCCTGCGGCACGGCGAGATCCCCGACGCCAGCATCATCAGCCGCGTCGCCCAGCAGATCGGTGGATCGATCGGCGTCGCCGTCCTGGCCGTCGTCCTCCAGCGCGCCACCGGCGGCGCTCGCACGCCCGAAGGGCTGGCCCACGGCTACGACACCGCCTTCTGGTGGTCGGTCGCGCTCACCGCCGTCGCCGTTCCGCTGTGCCTGCTCCTGCCCGGCCGTCGGTCCGACCGGTAAGGCCGGTAGGCGGGCGGTGAGGGTGGGCGGACGGTGAGGGCGGGCCGGTCATCCCCGCGCGCCATCGCTGACGTGGCGTCAGTATCCCCGCCGGGTCGGAGAGTCGTGTCCCTGGAGCCCGCGTGGGTCGGACGGCCCGCCGGTGGGGCCGTCGTCGTGACATATGTGTCCGACTGGCGAAGAAACGTCGAAGTGGACACATCTTGAACACATCAGTTCCGCACACGGCCGGGCCGAGTCCTTCGGGTCCAGTCCGTTGACCAAGGAGAACGTAGTCGAGCCCGACGGGTCCGCCTGCCGGCGACCGGCCGACCCATCGGGTTCGACTGATGAACGAATGCCTTCAGGAAGATAACGAAAAGGCCCAGTCTGGTCTCGTCATGGATTTACTTCTTGACTCCATCTGGCATATGCGGGTTGACTCCGTCCCACTCCGCCGCACCGTCGCGGCGACGTCAGGGAGGCACCCCCACATGAACGCAACGATGCGTCGCGCCGTCATCGCCACCGCAGCCGTCTCGATGGCCCTGTCCATGGCCGCGTGCGGCAAGGCCGGCGGCGACAAGAAGGACTCTGCCGCCTCCGGCGACAACAAGTCCATCGGTCTGCTGCTGCCCGAGAACGCGTCCTCGACGCGCTACGAGTCCTTCGACCGCCCGTTCATCGAGGCCAAGGTCAAGGCCCTGTGCGCGGACTGCAAGGTGCTCTACAACAACGCCGAGGGCAGCGCCGCCAAGCAGAAGCAGCAGTTCGACACCCTGATCGCCCAGGGCGTGAAGGTCATCGTCCTGGACGCCTTCGACGCCACCTCCACCCAGGCCTGGGTCAAGGAGGCCGCCGCCAAGGGCGTCAAGGTCGTCGCCTACGACCGCCTGGCCACCGGCCCGGTCGCCGCCTACGTCTCCTTCGACAACGAGAAGGTCGGCGAGCTCCAGGGCCAGGCCCTGGTCGACGCCCTCGGGGACAAGGCCGCCGACGCCAACATCGTCATGATCAACGGCGACGACGCGGACCCGAACGCCGGCCAGTTCAAGGCGGGCGCCCACAAGGTCCTCGACGGCAAGGTCAAGAAGATCGTCTACGAGCAGTCGGGCGAGTGGAAGCCCACCGTCGCCGGGCAGAAGATCGGCGCCGCGATCACCCAGTTCGGCAAGGACGGCTTCCAGGGCGTCTACTCCGCCAACGACGGCATGGCCGGCGCGATCATCACCCAGCTCCAGGGCGCGGGCATCAAGGTCCCGGTCGGCGGCCAGGACGCCGGCCTCGACGCCGTCCAGCGCATCGTCAACGGCGACCAGGCCTACACCATCTACAAGGCCTACAAGCCGCTCGCCGACAACGCCGCCGAACTGGCCGTCGACCTCCTGCAGGGCAAGGACGTCAAGTCCGTCGCCAGCGCCAGCATCGACAGCGCCACCGACAAGGGCATCCCGGCCAAGCTGCTCGACCCCAAGGTCGTCACCAAGGCCAACATCCAGGACACCGTCATCGCCGACGGCCTCTACAAGGCCGCCGACATCTGCACCGCGGACTACGCCGCCGCCTGCGCCGCCGCCGGCCTGAAGTAACACGCGGCCGGCTCGGAGTAACACGCCGCCGGCCTGAAGTAGCACGCGCGGGCGGAGCTCCCCACTCCCCGGGGAGCACCGCCCACACCGTGCGGCGGGCTCCGCCCCGCCCCAGCACCCCTTTACGACGCTCACCCGCCCGCCCCGCACGGCGCGCGGGCCAGCCCGGTCGCCGACCCACCATCACGGCGCGCACGGGAAGAAGGAGATGGTTCACGTGACAGGCGCACCCGTACTGGCGTTGCGCGGGGTCTCCAAGCGCTTCGGCGCCGTCCAGGCACTGACCGACGTGCACCTGGAGGTACACGCAGGCGAGGTGGTGGCCCTGGTGGGCGACAACGGCGCCGGAAAGTCCACGCTGGTGAAGACCATCGCCGGCGTCCACCCCATCGACGAGGGAACGATCGAGTGGGAGGGCAAGGCGGTCTCCATCGGCCGTCCGAACGACGCCCAGGCCCTCGGCGTCGCCACCGTCTACCAGGACCTCGCGCTCTGCGACAACCTCGACGTGGTCGGCAACCTCTTCCTCGGCCGCGAGCTCAAGAGCTTCGGCACGCTCGACGAGGTCGCCATGGAGAAGCGCGCCCGCGAACTGCTCGACACCCTCTCCATCCGCATCCCGAGCGTGCGCATCCCGATCGCCGCCCTCTCCGGCGGCCAGCGCCAGGTGGTCGCCATCGCCCGCGCCCTGGTCGGCGACCCCAAGATCGTCATCCTGGACGAGCCCACCGCCGCCCTCGGCGTCGAGCAGACCGCCCAGGTCCTGGACCTCGTCGAGCGCCTGCGCGAACGCGGCCTCGGCGTCATCCTGATCAGCCACAACATGGCCGACGTCAAGGCCGTCGCCGACACGGTCGCCGTCCTGCGGCTGGGCCGCAACAACGGCGTCTTCGAGGTGGCCGGCACCTCGCACGAGGAGATCATCTCCGCCATCACCGGCGCCACCGAGAACGCCGTCACCCGGCGCCAGGCCCGACTCGCGGAGGAAGCGAAGTGACCACCGAACAGACCACCCCGGCCCAGCCCGCCCCGGCCACCCCCGCGGTCGATCCCCGTCTGCTCGTCCGCGAGGCCGGCTTCGCCGGCTACATCGGGGAGTTCAAGCGGAAGATGAAGAACGGCGACCTCGGCTCCGTGCCCGTCGTCCTCGGCCTGATCCTCATCGGCGCCATCTTCCAGAGCGTCACCGGGGACTTCCTCAACGCCGACAACCTCACCAACATCACCAAGTGGATCGCGGGCCCCGGCCTGATCGCCGTCGGCATCGTCTTCGTGCTCCTCCTCGGCGAGATCGACCTCTCCCTCGGCTCCGTCGCCGGCGTCTCCGCCGCGATCGCCGCCGTCCTGTCCGTGCGCTCCGGCTACAACGAGTGGGTCGCCTGCCTGATCGCCGTCGGCGCCGCCGTCGCCATCGGCGCCCTGCACGGCTTCTTCTTCGCCAAGATCGGCGTACCGGCCTTCGTCGTCACCCTCGCCGGCCTGCTCGCCTGGAGCGGTCTGCAGCAGTACGTCCTCGGCGACAAGGGCACCGTCAACGTCGTCAACGACGGCGTCCTGGCCAACCTGGACACCTACTTCCTCGGCGACGGCGACATCGCCTACACCTGGGGCCTCGCCGTCCTCGGCATCGCGCTCTTCGCCGCCGGGCAGATCCTCGACGCCCGCCGCCGCACCGCCGCCGGCCTCACCGCGCGGCCCATGGGCGAGATCGCGCTGCGCACCGGTGTCCTCGCCGTCATCGGGCTGACCGCCGCCTACATGCTCAACCAGGACCGCGGCCTGCCGCTGCCGCTGCTGGTCTTCCTGGCCGTCGTCGTCATCACCGACTTCGTCCTGCGCCGCACCGGCTACGGCCGGCAGATCTTCGCCGTCGGCGGTGGCGTGGAGGCCGCCCGCCGGGCGGGCATCAACGTCGCCTGGGTCCGGATCTCGGTCTTCATGATCTCCGCCGGCATGGCCGCCCTCGGCGGTCTGTTCATCGCCTCCCAGCAGGGATCCGCCGACAAGCTCCTCGGCGGCGGCAACGTCCTGATGAACTCCATCGCCGCGGCCGTCATCGGCGGCACCAGCCTCTTCGGCGGGCGCGGCAAGACCTGGTCCGCCCTGCTGGGCATCCTGGTCATCCAGTCGATCATCACCGGCCTCGACCTGGTCCACGTCAACCAGGCCATCCAGTACATGATCACCGGTGCCGTCCTGCTCGGCGCCGTCGTCCTGGACTCCGTCTCCCGGCGCACCCGCAAGACCGCAGCGCGCTGACCCGACGCCACACCGACCGGCCCGGCACCCGACCCCTCGGGTACCGGGCCGGACTCGCTCGCGAGGGATCCGTGCGTGACCTCGTCGTGGTCCACGGCATGGCCGAGGGGGCCGTGTCGGCGGAGAGCGGACCGCCCGTACCAGCCCCATGCCTCCGCCGCACCCGGACCACCAGGTCGAGGTGCTGGTCCAGCACCAGGTGGAGAACCTCTGCCAGACCCTCGCCTGACCGGCCGTCGGGGTCCGCCCGCGACGGGGGTGCGGGCGGACCCCGTGGACCGATAAATGGGTTGGGCGGGCACATCGTCGGCTGCTACTGTCTGCACAGCCGTGAGACGACGCGAGGAGGTGACACCCATGAAGGCTGTATCCGTGTGGGTGCTCCCCCTTTCCGTCACGGCGGGCGATTGACCTTGGTGTCGCCCGGGAGCGCCTCGAAGAAGGCACTTCCGAAAGGCAACACCATGAACGATTCGCATTCCATTCCCAGCACCGGCGACCACGCCCCGGGCACCGGAGACCACGCGATCGTGGTCACGCGGGTGTCGGACACCGAGTGGCACGCCATGGACGGCGACCAGGTGGTCGGCCGCGGCGACGCCTCGGTCCGGCCCGACGGCCGGCTCTTCGTCGGCATCGACGCGTGGCACGGTGAGGACTTCGACCGCATCGCCGGAGCGATGACGGCGGACCTGCCGGCACCGCTGTACGCCGTCGCCGACGAAACCGACCGGGACTCGACGTCCGCCTGGCAGCGGGCCGGCTTCACGACCGTGCGCCGCGAGTGGGGCTACGTCGTGCCCACCGACCCGCAGGTCACCGGACTCGGCCCGGTGCGGCCCCCGGCGGGCGTGGTCATCGTGCCCGTCGGTCAGGTGGAGGAGGCGCCCCTGCGCGCCCTGGACCAGGTCCTGCACGCCGAGATCGAGGCCGGTCCCGGCTGGCAGACGATGCCGGCCCAGGTGCTGCCCCGCCCGGCGGGGACCACCGTGGTCGACCCGTCGAAGTACGCGGTGGCCCGACAGGCGGGCCGGTACGTCGGGCTGCTCCGGCTGGCGCCGCTGACCCGGCAGCCGCGGATCGGCCTGATCGCGGTCCGGGCCGACCTGCAGCGCCACGGCATCGCCCGGGCGCTGCTGGCCGACACGCTGGACGCGCTGCACCGCCGCGGGACGGCCTCGGTCTGGGCCGAGGTCACGGAGTCCAACGCGGCCGCCACCGCCCTCTTCGAGGGCATCGGCGCCCGGCGCGCGGGCAGCACCCTGGAATTCGTCCGTCGCTGACGCCCCGCCGCGCGTTCGCGGTCTCCCAGCCGACCACAGCGTCAAGTGAACCAAGAAACGAAGAGGTGAGAGCCATGACCAAAGCAGCCAATGGCATAGAAGTCGAAGGCATCGTCGTCGAGTGCCTGCGCAACGCCAACTTCAAGGTGGAACTCCCGAACGGGCACACCGTGCTCGCCCACATCAGCGGGAAGGTCCGGAAGAACCACATCAAGATCCTCCCGCAGGACCGGGTGCTCGTGGAGCTCAGCCCGTACGACCTCAGCCGCGGCCGGATCCGCTTCCGCTACCGGTCGTAGCGCATGTGCCGCCGGTCGCGGGGGGGGGGCCCCCCCCGGGGGGCCCCCCCCCCCCCCCCCCGGGGGGGGGGGGGGGGGGGGGGCCCCCCCCCCCCGCGCCCCCCCCGCCCCCCCCCCGCGGGCGGGCCGCCCCCCCACCCCCCCGGGGGGGCCCGCCCGGGGGGGGGGGGGGGGGGGCCCCCCCCCCCCCCCCCCCCCCCCCCCCCCCCGGCGGGTTGTCGAGGGGGGTCGGGCACCCGCCCGTCAGAACCAGTGCAGGCAGTACGGCGGGCGCTCGGCGCGGAAGAGGGCGTCGGCGAGGGCGGCCGCGTCCGGGCGGTGGACCCGGATGTGCCCGGCCCGGACGAGCGTGCTCGGGGCGGTACCGCCGAGGTAGACCGAGCCCAGGTCGCGCACGTCCAGGGACAGGTCGGGCTCCCGGTCCGTCGGGACGCACTCGGCCTTGCCGTCCCGGACGGTCAGCAGGTAGCGGCCGTGCTCGCCCAGGAAAGGGTCGTCCACGTCGAGGACGAGCTCGCCGTCGCTCAACCAGCCTCGCGAGGTCAGCGCGCGCGGCACGTCCAGCAGTCGCACCCATAGCCAGTCGCTGCTGTTGCCCACCTGGGCGGCGCTGAAGTCCGCGAGCTGCCAGCGCAGTGGGTGCTCGGACGGGAAGTGCTTGAAGACGACCTGGGTGATCAGGTCGTGTCCGAGCGCGAACCGGGCCAGGGCGCTGTAGGCGGCGTCGTCGGTGGCGATCGTCTCGTCGACCGCCAGGGTGTCCCCGTCGAGCGAGTAGCTGGCGTACCCGTCCGGAACGCCGTCGGCGTCCCGGTGGACGGCTATGTAGCGCGGCGCCGAGGCGATCGGGGGCTGTCCCGCGCCCAGGGCCCACCAGCGGTGCGGCCGGGACAGCGCACCGGGCTGGGTGCGGCGGTACCGGTCGTAGACCTCCTCCAGGATCTCGCCGCACTCGGCACGCCGGAGCACCTCGACCGAACCGGCGTCCGTGCCGCCGGCCCGGGGGGCGGCGAGGGCGGCCTTGTGGCGCGGCACCGTCAGCCGTCCGGTGTACGTCGCCGGGCCATAGCCGAACCTGCCGTAGATCAGGGCCTCGGAGGCCAGCAGCACGGAGAGGACCTCCCCGCGGGCCCGCAGCTCGGCGAGCTGGTGCCGCATCATCGCGGTGAGCACACCCTGGCGGCGGTGCGTGGGCAGGACGCCCACGTTGCTCACCCCGGAGACCGGGGTGATGACCTGACCGGGCAGGGTGAGTTCGAAGGAGTACGCGCTGGCGGTGCCGACCGGCCGCCCGTCGGCCGCCACGGCGAGCAGGCTGCGGTCCAGCTCGGTCGCCGACCACCAGACCCCGCTGCCGTCCTCGGCCGGGGTCTCCGGGAAGCGCCCGAACGCGGCATGGAGGGTGTCGACGAAGGCGTCGAGGTCCTGGTCGGTCGTGGAACGGATCTGCATTGCTGCCGCTGCCTCCCTGGTTCACCGGTACCACGACGCGTGGTGCCCTGCCACAGTCCAGCGTCGACCCGTGCCCGGGTCAAACGAATTACGGACGGTCAGCACACGAGCCGCGGCGACGAGTTCGCGCGAAGCGGCCGCTCGGCCCTGAGCCCGGACGGTAGGGCACGGCGGGGGAAGCGCGGCGGCCCGGCACGCACCCCCGTGGCGTGCCGGGCCGTCGGCCCGCTGTGGTCCTCCGCGCCGGACCGGTCCGGCGCGGAGGTGGACGGCGGCGTGGGCGCCGTTGTGTTCCTCCGGGAGGATGTCAGGCCGCGGCCCGGCCGTGTTGGCGCTGCGTCGACAGTTCCTTGGCGCTGCGTCCACTCGTTCCGTGCTCCCGCTGCTGCGTCAGCGCCGCGGCGACCCGTTCGCGCACGCCGACAGGGCCTGGCGCCGGTGCTCGCTGGGCGGGATCCCGTACGCGGCCCGGAAGGCGCGGGTGAAGTCGGAGGCGCGGGGGATGCCCCAGCGGGCGGCGAGGACGTGGACCGGCATGGCGCGCAGCGCGGGGTCCGCCAGGTCGCGGCGGGCCTGCTCCAGCCGCTGGCCGCGGACCCAGGCGGCGACCGTCTCGCCCTGTGACTGCCGGGTGAACACACGGTGCAGATAGCTGACGGAGATGTGGTGTGCGGCGGCGATCACGGACGGGGACAGCTCCGGGTCGTGCAGGTTCCGGCGGATGAACGTCCGGACGTTCTCCATCAGCGCCCGTTGCCGGGCGTCGTCCGGCAGCGCGGCCTCGGCGTCCAGTTCCCGGGCCAGCCAGGCGGCCACCAGGTCGACCACCACCGTCCCCAATCGGGGGGCCTCGGCCGGCCCCAGGGCGGCGGCCTGCCGGTCCAGGCCGAAGAGGAAGTCCGCGAGCAGCGCGCACGTGCCCTCCCGCCCCGAGAACCCCCGGCCCATCAGGTCGTGCAGGCGGTACGGCGGCAGCGGCAGCAGGGACACGGGGAAGTCGATGCCCAGGGCTTCGACCCGGCGTTCGACGCGGTCGGCGGCGCGGCCGGTGAACGCCCGTACGTCGTACGGCTGGGTGCTGTCGAGCATGTACAGCTCGCCGGGACCGAACACGGCCGTCCGGTCCCGGTCGTCGCGCGCCAGTGACAGGCCCCCGTCGAGTACCAGCGTCAGGTGGTACACCCCCGGGTCGGACCGCCGCACCATCCTGGCGGTCCGCTGGAAACGCGCGGGCGGGAAGGACGATCTGAGGAGGGTCACCGGACCAAGCTCCAGGCGCCGCATCTCCGCCTCGAAGTGGTCGGCGTGAGCGCTGGTCATCTCGCTGTCCCGGGTCCGTCCGATCAGCTCCCGCCAGCAGTCGAACCGCTCCTTCGCGGGCACGTCCTCGCCCGTGAACACACTCCCCGTCCTCGCGGTCACGTCCTGCGCTCCCTCCATCCCGCTTTTCCTCCGGCCGGTCGACGAGGCCTCCCCCTGACACCGTCAAACCCTGTGACGATTCACCAGAGCGTAAGGGGGCGGTGACGGTACAGCTCGGGCAGGGGTGACGGCCGGACGCCACCGCGGCGGCCGATTTTCCTCTGCCGATCATCTGCTGGTAACTTCTTCCTCGTCGGCAGGACAAGATCACGGAAGTGATCGAAGGCCTGCAGGACCAGGCGTCGGTGGTGCAGCGGTAGCACGCCCACTTTCAGTGGGAGGGGTTCGTTCGATTCGGGCCCGGCGCTCCGACTCGCAGGGGCGGAAGTCGTTTTCGACTTCCGCCCCTGCGGTTTTCCGGCGCTTCCCCAGGCAGCACGTCGTAGCTGTGGACCGAGGAGACGTCGAGCACCGAGCACGGGGCCACCCCCGTCTACCGGCCGGCCCCGTCCGGAGTCCGGGTGGGAGGGGGCACGCGCAGCACCGGCAGCGCGGAGAGCGCGGCCGCTGCCACGGCGCCCGCGGCGGCCACCGCGAGGAGCGTCCAGACGGAGGGGGCGCGGGCGATGCCCGCACCGATGCCGCCCTGCTCGCCCTGCCGGTCGATGAGCCACCGGACGAGCGGGATGCCGGCGGCCGAGCCGACGGCGACCGTGGGCAGGGCGATGGCCGTCCCTCGCACGGCCATCACGACGGCGGACTGGCCCGGGGTCAGACCGATCGCCCGAAGCAGTCCCAGGTCTCGGCGGCGCTCGTGGAAGCCGGCCGCGGCCGTGGTGAGCAGCTCGACCAGGCAGATGAGGGCGAGCACGACCAGGAGTCCGACCACGCTGGCCCGCAGGGCGTCCGGCCTGGTGACCGGGCCTGCGGAGAGGCGGAGCTCCACCTGCCCGGCGAGGCCGGCGCGGGCGGGGAGGTCGCGCTGGACCTCGGCGGGGTCGTGGCCGGGGCGCAGGGTCAGTCGCCAGAAGCCGGGGTGGGTGGGGTCGCCGGGCCGGTCGAGGGTGTCGAAGCCGGTGGACAGGACGCGGCCGCCGTGCTCCGGTTCGAGGTCACGCCCGACGATGTGCAGGATGCGCGGGGTGCCGCCGGTGGTGAGCCGGATCCACTGGCCGACCCGGGCGCCGAGCAGGTCGAGGGCGCCCTGTCCGGCGACCGCCTCGTCGGTCGCGCGGATCTCCCGGCCCTCGACGACGGTGTACGGGTACGGCGCTTCGGTGGTGCCGACGGCCCGCAGGGTGAGCGTCGCGGACTGGCCGGGCGCGAGGGCCTGCAGTTCGGTGCCCGGGTAGACGCCCCGCACGGCGGGGTCGGCGGCCAGGGCGTCGGCGAGCCGCCCGTTGTCGGGGGTCTGTTCGGGGGTGGTCCGGCGGGCCGTGACGGACGGGGCCGTGACCCCGCCGTCGGGCCGGGTGACGGCGTCGAGCGTCGCCCAGGTGCTCAGCGCCAGGGTGGCGGCGACGACCGGGACGGTCAGCCGGACGGCGCTCACGACCAGGCCCGAGCGGCGGCGCAGGACGCTGCCGAGTCCGAACACGAGGCTCGGCGGCAGCCGTCGGAGCAGGCCGAGACGGACCGGCCGGGTCGTCATGGCCGTCGGCCGGGTGCCGTCCGTCGGGGGGACCGGGGCGACCCGGGCGGCGCGCAGGGCGGGCAGGGCGGCGGCGGCCCCGACGGCCACGAGTGCCGCGGCCATGACAGCACCGGTGGCCGCGGTACCTCCGGGCGCGAGCCGGTGCAGCGCGTCGGTCCCGCCGCCGAGCGCCGGGACGGCGTGTACGGCGATCGCCGCGCCGCCGACACCGAGCAGGACACCGGCGCCGGCGAGCAGGAGCTGTTCGACGATGAACATCCAGGCGACCTGGCCGGCGGTGAAGCCGAGCGCCTTGAGCAGGGCGATGTCGCCGGTCCTGGCCCGGATCCGCCCGCCGGCCGCGCCGGCCACCGCGAGGGCGGCGGACAGCAGCGCGGCCAGTCCGCTGAGTCCGAGCAGCAGGCCGGCCAGCCGGTCGTCCTGCTGCCGCGCGGCCCGCGCGTCCAGCCAGGTGGTGATCCGGGACACCCGGTCGGCGCCCAGGACGCTGACCACCCGCTGGGCCGTATACCCCGCGTCGGAGGGGCGGGTCAGGCGAAGTCCGAGGGTGAGGCCCTGCGCGGCCCGGTCCGGCTGTACCAGGTCGAGGGTGGCGGGGAGGGTCCAGCCGAGGTCGTAGCCCGCGGCCTGGCTGGGCAGTTGGTCGGGGCTGTCCGCGATGCCGAGGACCCGCAGTTCGACGGGGGCGCCGTGGCTGTCGAGGACGGTCAGGCGGTCCCCGGGGCGGGCCCAGGCGGCGTCGGCGGCGGACTGTTCGAGCACGATGCCGTGGACGTCGGCGGGATCGAGCCAGGCACCGGAGCGCAGCAGCGGCCGGGCCGCACCCGGGGTGTCGCCGCGCAGGACGAGCGCGGTGCGGTCGGTGCGGTCCGCCGCGCCCGGCGGCCCGGCGGCCCCGTCGGCGCGGCGGCCGACCAGCGTGGTCTCGGCCGTGTGCTGGGGCGGTGAGACCGCGAGGACGCCGGGTTCGCGGGCGAGCACGGCGGTGGACGGTTCGTCGGTCCCGCTCGCGGTGGCCGCGGGAGGGCGCAGGTCGATCCTGATGTCGGGCGATCCGGCGTCCCGGAACTGACGCTGCCACGGGTCGGCGGCGGCGCCGAGCAGGGCGCCGGCGAGCAGGAGGGCGGCCGCGGTGCCGCCGGTGGCGAGGACGATCAGCAGGGCGTGGACGCGGTGCGAGCGCAGATCGGCCCGGATCCAGCGGAGGAGCGCGCGCACCCCGTCACCCGCCGAAGTCGATGACGTCGCGGACCCCGTTCGCGCTGCGCCACGCGGCGGGAGGCTCCTCCACGCGGGCGTCGTCGGCGATCCGGCCGTCGAAGAGGCTGACGACCCGGTCGGCGGTGCTCGCCGCGCGGGCGTCGTGGGTGACCAGCACGACGGTGGTGCCCTGCTCGTGGTAGCGGCTGAGCAGGGCGAGCACGTCACGGGTGCTGCGGCTGTCGAGGTTCCCGGTCGGTTCGTCGGCGAGGAGCAGTCGCGGCCGGTTCACCAGCGCGCGGGCCAGGGCGACCCGCTGACGCTCGCCGCCGGAGAGTTCCCCGGGACCGGCGGTGGCCTTGTCGGAGAGGTCGAGGTCTGCCAGGAGTTCCCGGCGGCGTTCGCGGGCGGTGCGGCCGGACACGCCCGCGAGCACCGCGGTCAGTTCGATGTTGTCGGCGACGGAGAAGTCCGAGAGCAGATTGCCGCTCTGGAAGACGATGCCGTAGTGGCGGCGGCGCAGCCGGGCCCAGGCGGCCTCCCCGAGCCGGTCGACCCGGCGGCCGTCGAGCCTCAGCTCGCCCGCGTCGGGCCGCAGCAGACCGCCGAGGAGGTGGAGCAGGGTGGACTTGCCGGCACCCGAGGGGCCGGTCACGGCGACGAACTCGCCCCGGTCGATCCGCAGGCTGATGCCGCGGACCGCGGGTATCAGGGTCGAGCCGCTCAGGTGCGAGCGCACCAGGGCGTCGGCGGCCAGCAGCGGCGGTATCGGCTCCGTGCCGGTCAAGTCAGCTCCTCCTGGCAACGCTCCAGCCAGTCGAGGTCGGCCTGCAGGTGCAGGACCGCACCCTCGATCAGCAGCAGCGAGGTCCGGTTTCCGCGCTCGGTGGCGGCCAGCTTGTTGAGTCCGCGCATCATGTTGATGCAGTGCCGACGCTGGTTGTTGATCAGCGTCAGCTGGTCGGCGAGGTCGGTGCCTTCGGCCAGGATGAGCTTCATGAAGAACTCGTCCCTGACCCTGGGCCCCTCGGTGGGTGCCTCGAACCAGCCGGCGAGTTCCTCGGTGCCCTTCTCCGTGATCTCGTAGACCTTCTTGTCCGGTCTGCCCTCCTGCGTCACCTCGGTGCCGCGGATCAGGCCGGACTTCTCCAGTCGGCTCAGGGTCACGTAGATCTGGCCGATGTTCGGCTGAGGGTACGCCGCGCCGAAGGTCTGCTCAAGCCCCTGCTTGAGCTCGTACCCGTAGGCGGGCTGCCGGGCCAGCAGCGCCAGCAGCTGATGGCGCACCGGGCGTCACCTCTTCCTGTCCGATCGAAGTCGCTGGTTACACCTCGGTCACACAGTACGGGCAGGTGGGCACCGCTGAGCAGGGAGGCCGTATAAAGGGACGTGCGCCGACGCCCACCCGCGTCGGCGAAGCGAAGGAGCTCCATGGAAGACCGGCCGCCCACCGGGCCCGACCCGGGCCGCCGGCGCGTGACGCGCGCGCTGGTGGGCGGGGCGGCGGCGCTCGCGGTCGGCGGCGCGTCCGCGTGGTACGGCCTGGCGGGTCGCACCCGCGCGGCGGGCGACCCCGAGGGCGTCGGGCCGGTCACCCTGGCCACCGGCCGGGACACCACGCGCTACCTGCGCGGGCTGCTGGCCGACTGGAACGCCGAGCACCCGGACCAGCCGGCCGAGCTGGTCGAGCTGCCGGAGGCGGCGGACGAGGTGCACGCCCAGCTCGCCGGGGAGCTGTCGGCCGGCGGCAGCCGATTCGACGTGCTCAACCTCGACGTGGTGTGGACGGCCGAGTTCGCGGCCCGGCGCTGGACCGTGCCGCTGGAGGAGTCGGACTTCGCACTGGACGGCTTCCTGCCGCCGGTCGTGCGCACCGGCCGCTACGACGGGCGGCTGTACGCGGTGCCGTTCGTCGCCAACGCCGCCCTGCTGTACTACCGCAGCGACGTGTTGGCCGCCGCGGGTGAGCAACCGCCCACGACGTGGGCCGAACTGGCGCGGCAGGCGAGGACACTGGCCCCCGCGCACGGGCTGTCCGGGTACGCGGGCCAGCTGAGCCCGTACGAGGGACTCGCCGTCAACGCGCTGGAGGCCATCCGCTCGGCCGGCGGGGATCTGCTGTCCGGCGACGGCTCGGTGGTGGTCGACAGCCCGCAGGCCCGCGCCGGGCTGGAGTTCCTGGCCGACGGGGTACGCGACGGCTGGATCCCCGCCGAGGTGCTCGGTTACCGCGAGGAGGAGTCCCGCGAGGCGTTCGGCCGGGGCGGCCTGCTCTTCCTGCGGAACTGGCCGTACGTCTACCACGCGGTCGGTGCGACCGGTTCACCGGTGGCGGGGCGGTTCGGTGTGGTGCCGCTGCCCGGCCCGCACGGGCCGGGCAGCGGCGTGCTCGGCGGATCGGGGCTGGCGGTCAGCCGGTTCTCCCGGCACCAGCGCACCGCGCGGGCGCTGATCGGCTACCTGACGAGCCGCCGGGCACAGTCCCGGGTGCTGACCGACGGGGGACTGCCGCCGGTGTGGGCGGATCTCTACACGGATCCGGAGCTGACCGCTCGGTTCCCGTACCTGCCCGTGCTGCGCACGGCGATCCTGGCGGCGGGAGCGCGCCCGGGCGTGCCGCAGTACCAGCAGTTGAGCCTCGCGTTCAGCGAGACGGCGTTCGAGGTGGTGTCGGGCCGTCGGACCACCGACGCGGCACTGCCCAGGCTGGCGACCGACCTGCGCGCCATCGTCGGCTGAGACGGCGTCGGCGGGGGTGTTCCCGCCGCTTGTGACGCGCCTACCCGCGAGTACCTAACACGTATCTATTCCGGAACAGGCCTGCCTGTTCATCACTCCTGAGAAAACCTTGCCGAACTAGGGCTTAACAGCGGCCATCTCTGCCTGCTATACCTAACGCGAATGCATAACCGTTGGAGTAGCGAGATGCCCACCCCCACCCTCCCCGACGGCGACGCGGTCACCCTTCCGCGCGCTCGGTCCCACGCCCCCGCCGCCCCCGCCGCCCGTGCCTGGTGGCGCGACGCGGTGATCTACCAGATCTACGTGCGCAGCTTCCGCGACACCGACGGCGACGGTGTCGGCGACCTCGCCGGCGTCCGCGAACAGCTGCACCACGTGCGTCAGCTGGGCGCCGACGGCGTCTGGCTCAACCCGTTCTACGTCTCGCCCCAGCACGACCACGGCTACGACATCGCCGACCACTGCGCCGTCGACCCGGTCTACGGAGACCTCGCCGAGTTCGACCGCCTGGTGACGGACTGCCGACTGCTCGGCCTCAAGCTCGTCCTCGACGTCGTACCGAACCACTGCTCCAGCGAGCACCCGTGGTTCCAGAAGGCGCTGGCCAACGGCCCGGACAGCCCCGAACGGGCACGGTTCCACTTCGCCGACGGCCGCGGCGCGGACGGCGAGCTGCCGCCCAACAACTGGCGGGCCATGTTCGGCGGCCCGGCCTGGACCAGGGTCGTCGAGGCCGACGGCCGGCCCGGCCAGTGGTACCTCCACCTGTTCACCCCGGAGCAGCCCGACTTCAACTGGCGCGATCCCGACGTCGCCGCCCACTTCGAGGAGGTCCTGCGGTTCTGGCTGGACCGCGGCGTGGACGGGTTCCGGATCGACGTGGCGGCCGGCCTGTACAAGCACCCCGAGCTGCCGGACTCGCCCGATCCGGACGCGGACGAGCGCACCCGCGACTCCGTCAACCCGCTGGCCTGGAACCAGCCGGAGGTGCACGGGGTCTGGCGCCGGTGGCGCGCGATCTGCGAGGAGTACACCGCCCGCGACGGCCGTGAACGGCTGCTGGTCGGCGAGGCCTCCGTGCCCACCCCGGCGGAGCAGGCGCTGTACGTGCGCCCCGACGAACTGCACCAGGCCTTCTTCTTCCACCTGCTGCACGCGCCGTGGGACCTCGCGCACTTCCACCGGGTCATCGACGACGCGGTGCGGGACATCACCGCCACCGGATCGACGGTCACCTGGGTGCTCAACAACCACGACCAGGTCCGCACGGTGAGCCGCTTCGCGGGGGAGGACCGGGCCGGCGGCCCCGCCCGGGCCGCGGCGGCGGCCCTGCTGATGCTGGCCCTGCCCGGAGCCGCCTACATCTACCAGGGCGAGGAGCTCGGGCTGCCCGAAGTCCTGGACCTGCCCGACGAGTTGATCACCGACCCGATCTTCCACCGGACCGGCAGCCGGGCCGGAATCCGCGACGGCTGCCGGATACCGCTGCCCTGGTCGGGCGCCGAGGCACCGTTCGGCTTCAGCCCGCCGGGCGCCCCGGCCGCGCCCTGGCTCCCGCAGCCGGCCGCGTTCGCCGCCCACACCGCCGAGCGGCAGCGGGCCGACGCCGGATCCGTGTTCCACCTGTACCGCACCGCCCTGCAGCTGCGCCGGGAGCTCCCCCAGCTCGGCGAGGGCACGCTGCGGTGGCTGGAGACCCCGCCCGGGGTGCTCGCGTTCGTCCGCGGCGAGGGCCTGGTGTGCGCCGTCAACTTCGGCGACACCCCCGCTCCGGCCCCGGTCCCCGGCCCGCCGCTGCTGGCCAGCGGCCCGTGCGGTGACGGCGTCCTGCCGCCGGCCACTGCCGCCTGGTGGATCAACTCCACCTTGATCAGCCGAATCTGACGGAACGTCTGTGAATCCCACCTCGGTGAATCCCACCTCGGTGAATCCCGTCTTGCCGAATCCCACCTCGGTGAATCCCACCCACCCCACGAAGGAAGCCTCGACGATGAGACTCCGCAACACCCTCCCCACCCTGGCCGCCTCCGTCGTCCTCGCCGCCACCGCGACCGCCTGCGGTAGCGGCGGCGGTGGCACCGCCGCAGGCTCCGCCACCCAGGAGCTCAAGGGCCAGAGCCTGACCGTCGCCGCCGTCTGGAGCGGCACCGAGCAGGAGAACTTCAAGAAGGTGCTGGACGCCTTCACCGCCAAGACCGGCGCCACCGTCAGCTACACCTCCACGGGTGACAACCTCTCCACCGTGGTCGGTAGCAAGATCGAGGGCGGCGACCCGATGGACGTCGTCATGGTCGCCCAGCCCGGCGTGATCAAGCAGTTCGCCGACAAGGGCTGGCTGGCGCCGCTCTCACCCGCCGTCACCGACGCCGCGAAGAAGAACTACGCCGGCATCTGGTCCAGCCTGGGCACCGTCAACGGCGCCCAGTACGGCCTCTACTTCAAGGCCGCCGACAAGTCGACCGTCTGGTACAACCCCACCGCCTTCCAGAACGCCGGCGTCCAGCCCCCGGCCACCTTCGACGATCTGCTCAAGGCCGGCCGGACGCTCTCCGACTCGGGCACCCCGGCCTTCACGATCGGCGGCCAGGCCGGCTGGACCCTCACCGACTGGTTCGAGAACGTCTACCTCTCCCAGGCCGGGCCCGAGCTCTACGACAAGCTCACCCGGCACGAGATCCCGTGGACCGACCCGTCCGTGATCAAGGCCCTCACCACCCTCGGCAAGGTCTTCGGTGACCAGCAGCTCGTCGCGGGCGGCGGACAGGGCGCGCTGCAGACCGACTTCCCCGCCTCCGTCCAGCAGGTCTTCGGCGCTCAGCCCAAGGCCGCCATGACCTACGAGGGCGACTTCGTCGGCGGTGTCATCACCTCCGAGCTGAAGAAGCAGGTCGGCACCGACGCCAAGGTGTTCCCCTTCCCCGCCGTGGACGGCGGCAAGGCCCCCGTGATGGGCGCGGGCGACGCGGCGGTCGTCCTCAAGGGCGCCAAGCACCCCGAGGCCGCGCAGAAGTTCGTCGAGTTCCTGGCCGGACCCGAGGCCGCGGCAGTCTGGGCCAAGGCCGGCGGCTTCATCTCGCCCAACAAGGCCGTCGACCCGTCCGTCTACCCCGACGACACCACCCGGCAGTTCGCCAAGTCGGTGATCGACGCCGGCGACACGTTCCGCTTCGACATGTCGGACCAGGCCCCCGCCGCGTTCGGCGGCACCGCGGGCCAGGGCGAGTGGAAGGACCTCCAGGACTTCCTCGCCAACCCCTCCGACGTCCAGGGCGCCGCGGCCAAGCTCGAAGCCGACGCGGCCAAGGCGTACAAGGGCTGATCCATCATGTCTCTGCGCTCATCTCGCAGGGACCGGGCATCCGGTGGCGCGCTCCGGCGCCACCGGGGCCTCGCCCTGCTCCTCGTCCTGCCCGCCCTGCTGCTGCTCGGCGCCCTCGTCGTCTACCCCATCGGCTACTCGGTCGCCCGCAGCCTCTTCGACGCCTCCGGGCGCCACTTCGTCGGGCTCGACAACTACGGCACCGCCTTCACCGACCATGCGACCCTCACCGCCGTGCGCAACAACGCGATCTGGGTCGCCGTCGCCCCGGCACTGGTGACCGCGATCGGCCTGGTGTTCGCGGTGCTCACCGAGAAGGTCCGCTGGGCCACCGCGTTCAAACTGCTCGTCTTCATGCCGATGGCGATCTCCTTCCTCGCCGCCGGAATCATCTTCCGCACGGTCTACGACGCGGACCCGCACCGCGGCGTGCTCAACGCCGCCGCGGTAGCGGTCCATGACACCTTCACCGACGAGCCCTCCTACCCGGGTGCCCGACCGCGCCCCGGAACCGGCCTCGACCGAGCCGAGGGCGGCGACGTCAAGGCGGCGGCCACCACCCGCGTCGTACTGCTGCCACTGGTCGGCGTGCAGCCCGGCTCGCTCCCGGCCACCGCCCGCCCGGCCCAGCAGCCGGCCGACGGCGACGGGGTCAGCGGCACGGTGTTCCTGGACTTCGTCCCGGGCGGCGGCGGCCACCCCGGCCGGCTGGACGCCGGGAAGAAGGGCCTGCCCGGTGTCAAGGTCCAACTCCGGGACGGTGACCGGACGATCGCCACCACGACCACGGCCGACGACGGCACCTTCCGGTTCTCCGCCGCCCCGTCCGCCACCGCCTCGGTGGTCCTGCCGGCCGCCGACTTCGCCGCCCCCTACCGCGGCGTCGACTGGCTCGGGCCCACCTTCGTCACCCCCGCCGTCATCGGCGCCTACATCTGGATCTGGGCCGGCTTCGCCATGGTCATCATCGCCGGCGGTCTCGCCAACCTGCCCCGCGAGACCATCGAAGCGGCCCGGATCGACGGCGCGACCGAATGGCAGATCTTCCGCCGCATCACCGTGCCCCAACTCGCCCCGGTCCTCGGCGTCGTGTTCATCACCATGGTCATCAACGTGATGAAGATCTTCGACCTCGTGTACATCATCGCGCCCGGACCGGTACAGCAGGACGCCGGCGTCCTCGCGCTCCGGCTCTACCTGGTCTCCTTCGGCGGCGGCAACGACCAGGGCCTCGGCAGCGCGCTCAGCGTCCTGCTGCTCCTCCTGGTCGTCCCGGTGATGCTCCTCAACGTCCGACGCTTCCGAGGGAGCCGCGCATGACCACCACCCAAGCGGCGCCGGCCGCCCCGACCACCACCGCCCCCGGACCGGCCGGCCGGCCCGCCGTGCCGCTCACGACCCGGCTCGCCGTCCTCACCCGCAGCGGCGTCGTCCAGGCCGTGCTGATCGTCGCCGCCGTGGCCTGGCTGATGCCCACCGTCGGCCTGCTGGTCTCCTCCCTGCGGCCCAAGCAGTCCGCCGCGACCGGCGGCTGGTGGACGGCGCTGACCGACCCCGCCCAGCTCACCCTGCAGAACTACACCGCGCTGCTCGGCGGCGGGGACGTCCCCAAGGCGCTGTGGAACACCGTGCTCATCAGCGTCCCGGCGACCCTGCTGACCGTCGCCCTCGCCGCAGGCGCCGGGTACGCCTTCGCGTGGATGCGCTTCCCGGGCCGCGACGCCGTCTTCCTCGGCGTGGTCGGGCTGCTGGTCGTGCCGGTGCAGGTCGGCCTCATTCCGGTCGCCAAACTCGAAGGCGCCGTCGGACTGTTCGGCACCATCCCCGGCGTGGTGCTGTTCCACGTCGGCTACGGGCTGCCGTTCGCCGTCTTCCTGATGCGCAACCAGTTCCTGGAGATCCCGGCGGAACTCCTGGAGGCGGCGCGCATGGACGGCTGCGGGGAGTGGCGGATCTTCCGCACCCTCGCCCTGCCGTTGGCCGCGCCGGCCGTCGCCTCGCTGTGCATCTTCCAGTTCCTCTGGGTCTGGAACGACATGTTGGTCGCGCTGATCTTCGCCGGTAACGACTCCCAGCCGCTGACCGTCTACCTGCAGTCCCAGATGCGGCAGTTCGGCAGCAACATGGACATCCTCGCCCCGGGCGCGTTCCTGTCGCTCCTGGTCCCCGTGGTGGTGTTCCTGTGCTTCCAGCGGTTCTTCGTCCAGGGTGCGATGGCGGGGTCCGTGAAGTGACGCTGCCAGGGCGGTACCGGGCGCCGGGCCGGTGCCGCCCGCTCTCGGCTCCCCGGGCGGGACGGCACGGGCGGCCGGACCCCTTCGTCACGTCACTGCGCGCGGACGATGACCACCGGACAGTCGGCGTGCTGGGCGCAGCGCGTGCTCACCGAGCCGAGCAGCACCCGGGTGAAACCGCCGTGGCCGTGGGTGCCCACCACCAGGACCTCGGCGCCCTGTGACGCGTCCAGGAGGACGTCGGAGGGGTCGCCCATGACCAACGACCGTCGGACCTGGACCGGCTGGTCCTCGCCGAGCACGGTGTGGAGTTCGTCGGCGAACCGCCGCTCGGCCAGCTCCCGGTCGAAGGCGGTGTCGACCACCGGCGCCGACCAGCCGAAGTGGCTCGGCGGCTCCCACGCGCCCACCGCGTCCACGACCCCGCCGATCAGCGCGGCGTGCCGGACCGCCCAGCGCAGCGCGGCGTGCGACGACGGCGAGCCGTCGACGCCGACCACGACGCGGGGACCGGAGTCGTTCGCGTTCATCTGTACCGTCCTGTCGGTCGTCGCCCCTTCCACCACGGTGCGGGCCGCTCGACACCACCGCCAGTACGGCCCGGCACCCGGGTGACGGCGACGGCAGCTCCCGGCCCCGGTGACCACCCCGCTGAACGACCCCGGGGCCCGGCGAAGGCCGCCCCGATCGCCTTCAGTCCGCTTGACCGGGACAAGGCGCTGGTCGCCAGAGTGGCCCAGGCGCAGCGGTACTGAGCCGACGGACGGCCCGCCGCGTCGCGGGGCGGTTTCCAGCGGTGGTGGCCGGGCCGTCCGTACTCCCTTTGCACGATCACGGGCCCACCGGGCGTGGCCATCCGGGCGCGCTTGACATCGCCGGCCGTCCGGAATGAATATTCATTCCGTGCCTCGACATCACGACACCCCCCAGCTCCTCCTCGACGCCGCGATCGCGCTCTTCGCCGAGCGGACCTACGAGGGCACCCAGATGCCCGCCGTGGCGGCGCGGGCGGGGGTCGGGGTGGGCAGCATCTACCGGTACTTCCCCAGCAAGGAAGCGCTCGGCAACGCCGCCTTCCAGGACGCCAAGCGCGACCTGTTGGCCCACCTCGCCGAGGCCACGGCGGCGCCCGCCGAGTCGATCAGGGCGGAGTTCGCGCAGTTCTGGGCCGGGTTCACCGGTTTCGCGGGCCGTCGACCGGCCGCCTTCGTCTTCCTGGAGCACCAGCAGCACGACACCTTCCTGGACGAGGAGAGCCGCGCCCTGGCGGCCGAACTCGACCGACTCGCAGCCGACTTCATCGAGCGCGGCCAGCGGGCCGGGGCGATCCGCGAGGGTGAGCCGCAGTTCCTGGTGGCGCTCGCGCTCGGTGCCTTCGCGGGGCTGCTCCGGGCGATCCGGCCCGCCGCCGTCACCGACCTTCCCCCCGTCGAGCGCGACCGGGCCGAGCAGGCCGTCTGGTCCCTCCTCAGCGCAAAGGACTCCTGAGATGACAGCGAAGACCGTCCTGATCACCGGCTGCTCCTCCGGAATGGGCCGGCAGACCGCGCTGGCGCTGCACGGCCTCGGCCACCGGGTGTACGCCACCGCGCGCCGTCCCGAGGCGATCGCCGACCTCGCCGCCCAGGGTATGGCCACCCTCGCGCTGGACGTCACGGACGAGGCCTCGATGGTCGCCGCCGTCCGGGAGGTCGAGCGGCAGCAGGGCTCGATCGACCTGCTGATCAACAACGCCGCGTACGGGCTGCACCAGCCCGTCGAGTCGGCGGACCCGGCCGAGGTGCGGGCGCAGTTCGACACCAATGTGTTCGGGCTGGTCCGGCTGACTCAGCTGGTGCTGCCGGGCATGCGCGCCGCCGGACGCGGCCGGATCGTCAACATCTCCTCGATGGCAGGCCGCTTCTCCCCGCCCGGCGGCGCCTTCTACCACGCCAGCAAGCACGCCGTGGAGGCGATCAGCGACTCGCTGCGGCTGGAGGTGGCGCCGTTCGGCATCGACGTGGTGGTGGTCCAGCCCGGGCCCACCATCACCGAGTTCGCGGGCACGGCGGTGGACACCATGGCCGCGCCGCCGGCCTCCGGCGACCCGTACGGCACCTTCCGCGCCGAACTCGCGGACATGTACGCCCACAAGAGCTTCACCCGGCGCAACGGCGCGGTTCCGGCGGAGGCGGCCACCCGGGTCATCGTGCGGGCCGCCACCACCGCGCGGCCGCGCGCCCGCTATGCCATCGGCGGGCTCTCCCGGGTGGTGATGACGGCCCGTCGGCTGCTGCCTGACGCCGCGTTCGACGCGGTGATGCGCCGCAGCTTCCCGCTGCCGCGACCGGCCGCGTCCGCTCGCTGACAGCGCTCGGTGCTCGGCATCGCGCCCAGCATCCCACCGCCGGTACCGGAGCCGGGGCGAGGGCGGTCGTCGGTGACCGGATCCTGGAATCGCGGGCGGGGGCGGGCCGGTTGGCGTACGGTCCTAGGCCATGGACCTCGACTTCGCCACCCGCTTCGCCCAGGACTGGGCCGCCGCCTGGAACTCGCACGACCTGGAGCGCATCCTCGCCCACTACACCGATGACATCGTCTTCGCCTCGCCGCGGATCGTCGAGATCATCGGCGACCCGGCCGGCGAGGTGCGCGGCAAGGACGCCCTTCGCGTCTACTGGGCCAAGGGGCTGGAGTACCTGCCCGATCTGCACTTCACCGTGGAGGACGTCCGTTCCTCCGTCGACACGCTCGTCATCAACTACCGCAACGAGCGCGGGCAGGCCGTCGCCGAGGTCCTCACCTTCCGCGACGGCCTGGTCTGCCGCGGCTTCGGCGCGTACGGGCCGGAGGCGTGAGCCGGTCGGGGGGGCCCGGGGGGCCCCCCCGGGGGCCCCCCCCCGGGGGGGGGGCCCCGCCCGGGGCCGGCCGGGCCCCCCCCCCGGGCGCCCCCCGCGGGGGGGGGGCCGCCCGGG